>CAZWUX010000515.1:0-2729 GCA_964637665.1 uncultured Anaerolineae bacterium | reverse complement strand
CCGAGGTTCGCTGCGCCAAATGCGACGCGCATCTCGGCCATGTGTTCCCCGACGGACCGAAGCCGACCGGTGCACGGTATTGCATCAACGGTGTTGCCTTGGACCTCGAACCTGACGCGTCGCCCGGCGACAAGAGCAGCGAATAAGCATCAAGACATGAGTGTCGCCCTTTCCAGCGCGAGGGGTCCTCGCGCCGCCCGCCGCCCGTCGGCCTCAATCCATCACGGCGTGGAACTGGTCGATGATTATGCGTGGCTGCGCGCCGCCAATTGGCAAGCGGTGCTGCGCGACCCTTCATTGCTCGATCCTGAAATCAGAGCCTATCTTGAGGCCGAGAACGCCTTCACCAAAGAGAAGCTGGCGGATACCGAGTCGCTTCAGGCCGAATTGTTCGCCGAGATGAAAGGCCGGATCAAAGAAGACGATGCCGGGGTACCGGCGCCCGACGGCGCCTTCGCCTATTACAGCCGCTACGTGACGGGCGGCCAACATCCCATCTTCTGCCGCAAGCCCCGAGACGGCGGCGACGAACAAATTCTCCTCGACGGCAACGCGCTTGCTGCGCCTCATGCCTACTTCCGCATCGCATCAGTCGCGCACAGTCCAGACCACAGACTGTTGGCCTATGCCGTCGACACCAAGGGCTCTGAGTTTTACACCGTCAAGGTCATCAAGGCGGACACAGGTGCGCTGGTCGACTCCCGAATTGCCGACAGCAATGGCGATGTCGAATGGAGTGCCGACAGCCGCTCTGTGTTTTACACCTGGCTCGACGACGAGCACCGGCCCCGCCGTTTGCTGCGGCACGAAGTCGGTGCAGAGACTGCCGATGCGATCGTCCACGAACAACCCGACCCGGCCTATTTCCTCGGTCTCGGCACGACCCAGGATCGGCGCTACCTGTTACTCAGCGTACATGATCATGAAACGGCCGAGGTCAGCTTGATCGATGCCGCCGATCCGGGTGCCGCGCCCCGCCTCATCGCGCCCCGCGAGCCAAAGCACGATTACTCCGTCGATCACCACGAAGGGCGCCTGATCATTCTTACCAATTCCGGCGGGGCGGAGGATTATCGCATCGTCGAAGCCCCGGTCACGTCACCGAGCCGCGAGCATTGGCGCGAGATCGAGCCGCATAGACCCGGTCGGCTCATTCTCGATGTCATAGCTTATAAAGACTTCCTGGTGCGGCTTGAACGCGAGGATGGGCTCCCACGCATCGTCGTGCGGCGTTTCGCCGACGGCGAGGAACACGAAATCTCTTTCAAGGAGCCAGCCTACGCGCTCGGCCTCTCTGCCGGTTATGAATACGACACGGCGACCTTACGCTTCACCTATTCCTCGATGACCACGCCGGCGCAAGTGTTCGATTACGACATGCGCACGCGCAAGCGCGAGCTTCGCAAAACCCAGGAAATTCCAAGCGGTCACGATCCTTCGCACTATGTCACCCGCCGCATCATGGCGCCGGCGAAGGACGGCGAAACGGTGCCGGTGTCGCTGCTGTTCAGAAAGGACACGCCGCTCGACGGCAGCGCGCCTCTTCTGCTCTACGGCTATGGCGCTTACGGTCTGAGCATTCCGGCAAGTTTTTCCGCCAACGCGCTGAGCCTGGTCGATCGCGGCTTCGTCTATGCCATCGCTCATATACGCGGCGGCAAGGAGAAAGGCTATCGCTGGTACACCGACGGCAAGCTTGAGAAGAAGGTGAACAGCTTCACCGATTTCATCGCGGCCGCCGAGCACTTGGCGGCCGAGAACTATACATCGCGCGGCCGCATCGTCGCGAATGGAGGCAGTGCCGGCGGCATGCTCATGGGTGCGGTGGCCAATATGGCGCCCGATCTATTTCTCGGCATCGTTGCCGTGGTTCCTTTCGTCGACGTACTCAACACCGTTCTCGACGCAAGTTTGCCGCTGACCCCGCCCGAATGGCTCGAATGGGGGAACCCGATCGAGAGCGGGCGGGACTACCGGACCATCGCCGCCTATTCGCCCTACGACAATGTGCGGACGCAACCCTATCCGCACATTCTTGCGCTCGCGGGTCTCACCGACCCCCGTGTGACCTATTGGGAGCCGGCGAAATGGGTGGCAAAACTGCGTGCGCTTGCCACCGGGGACCAGCTCGTCCTGCTCCATACCAATATGGAGGCCGGCCACGCCGGCGCTTCCGGGCGATTTGAGCACCTGAAAGAGATCGCCCTAGCTTACGCCTTCGCGCTCAAAATAGCCGAGCCGTCCAAGGCGGTGTAATCAAGCCATCTTCGGTGATCGGCAGGTCTATGAAGCGGCCGCGAATCCCCTCACATTGGCTGCCATGTTGCTTGCCCGCGATAAATCCCAGCTCCTCATCATCGACGTCCAAGACAAATTGCTTGCGGCGATCAAGGGCAAGGACGGCGTGGTCGAACGCTGCGTGCGGCTCGTGCGCGCGGCACGGGCGCTCGATGTGCCGATCACGCTTTCGGAACAATATCCGGAAGGTTTGGGGCCGACCGTCGAACCGATCCGTGAGGCCGCCGCCAATGCCGGCTTCGTCGTCGACAAGGTCGAGTTCTCCTGCATGAGAAGCACGCCACTGCGGGACCGTCTGCATGAGCTTCGCCGTCAGGGGCGTCCTCAGGTCGTCCTGGCCGGAATTGAGGCGCATGTCTGCGTGCTGCAAACCGCGATCGACCTGGAGAGTCAGGGTTTCGAGGCCTTCGTCGTGGCCGATGCCATCGGCT
>CAZWUX010000514.1:0-2738 GCA_964637665.1 uncultured Anaerolineae bacterium | reverse complement strand
CAAGATTCCGCCGCGAGAGGGCGAGGGCGCGGATACCTGACCCACTGGCGGGGCTGCTGATGAGAACATCGACCCCCGGCCTGCCGACCGTGACAGATGGTCTGGATGCGGCATCCGGCGGGTGGAACCCCACTCATCCTCGCTGCGCTCGGATTTCCCTCCCCTTGCAAGGGGAGGGATTAAGGGTGGGGTTCTGGCGCGGATAACACATCGCCACCCCGGCTACCCGACCGTGACAGCCGCTCAGACCCTCGCATCCGGCGGGCGAGCGCGTCATTCCCCAAATAAAAAAGGCCGGACCGGGGGAATCCGGCCCAGCCCATCCGGCGCGAATCCCCCTACTTCGCGGGCGCGGCCACCGCCGCCGGGGCGGACCGTGCCCGCAGCAGCACGACGCCCAGCCACACGAACCACACGATCTGGCCCAGCCCGAACACCATCCCCCCCAGCTCGCCGAGCGGCGGGATGACCGTCAGAATCCCCGCCACGCCGACCACCACGCCGAGATAATTCAGCGCGGCGGGCAGGCCGCCCCGCCGCAAGGCGGCCCAGCTCAGCAGCAGCACCCACAGCCCGCCGACCAGCTCGACGCCCCCGCCGAGGCCGTCCTGCACGGCGCCGATCGCCGCCAGCATCGACGCGGCCCCCGCCGGATCGCTGCCGTAGAGCGCGGCGGCATCGGCGGCCCCCACGTTGAACACGAACCCGCTGGCGATCACCAGCCCGACCCACACCAGCGCGAAGGCGGTCGCGACCTGCATGGTGGCCGGGGCGGCCAGTTTCAGGCGCTCGTGCAGGGCCAGCGCCAGCACGGCCAGAAACACGCCGAACACGACGTAGATGATCAGATACCACGCCTGCATCAGGCCGAGGTTCCCGGCGACGAAGGCCATCGACCCCGCCGGGTCGAGTTCGCCGGACGTGTACGGGGCGAGCAGGGTGAACGAGAACACGATGCCCACCACGTAGGCGGCAGCCTCGATCAGCGCGGCGATGCCGCCCATCTTCTGGAAATCCTTCACTACCCTCTCCTTTTGAGACGTTACGGATAAATTACATCGAATTGGGGTTGCAAAAATGTCTGCGGAGCAGACCGTATTGAGGGTAGCGAGTTTATGCGGGGGATGCCAGTGGAGTTGCGAGTTGCCAGTTTTGAGTTGGTCGGGTGGGCTGTTCATCCACAGCAACCCCCCGGTCCTCGCTCACGCTCGCTGGGGGTGCTCGCCCGGATACGCGGCCCGGCCCGGTGAGCGCATCACCCCCGCCTGCCGACCGCGACAGGCGGTCGGGACGCGGCATCCGGCGGGCGAGCGGTTCATCCACCCATCCGTGGAGTTCGCAAAGCGAACGGCTTGCAGAGCAAGCATCAGTCAAAACGGCGCAGCCGTTTTGTACCCCTACCCCAACACGCCCCTGTAAACAAAAAAAGGCCGGATCGGGTTTCCCCAATCCGGCCAGTCCGGCGCTCGCGCCGCCTACTCGGCGGGCGGGAGCATGACGTAGTCGATGACGTGGATGACGCCGTTGCTGACGTTGATGTTCGCGTTCGAGATGGGCGCGCCGTCGATGGTCACCATACCGTCCTCGATGGCGACGTCGGCGGTGCTGCCATCGGCCATCGTCAGCGAGCCTTCGGCCAGCACGTCGCCCGCGAAGTACTCACCGGGCGCGACGTGGTAGAGAAGGACGGCGGTCAGCAGGTCCGTGTCGGCCAGCAGGTCGGCGGCGCTGATGCCGAGGTCGGACAGCGCGGCCTCGAAGGCGTCGTTGGTGGGCGCGAAGATGGTGTACGGGCCCTCACCCGCCAGCGTGTCGACCAGCCCGGCGGCCTGCGCGGCGGCGACCAGCGTCGAGAAGCCCTCGTTCTCGACGGCGATGTCGACGATGCTCGCGTCGAACTCGGCGGGGGCCATCAGGGCGCGCACGCTCGGCGGCAGGATGACCTCGTCGATGACGTGGATGACGCCGTTCGAGGCAGGAATGTCGACGTTCGAGATGCGCGCGCCGTTGATGTAGGCCGTGCCGCCGTCGAGATAGGCCGTCGCGACGTTGCCGTCGGCCATGGTCAGCGTGCCGGTCGCGATGACCTCCGGCGAGTAGATCTCACCGGGGGCGACGTGGTACAGCAGCACGCTGGTCAGCAGCTCCTCGTTCGCCAGCAGGTCGGCGGGCGTGATGCCCAGCGGCGCGAGTTCGGCGAACAGCTTATCAAACGCCTCGTTGGTCGGCGCGAACACGGTGTACGGGCCCTCGCCCGCCAGCGTGTCGACCAATCCAGCGGCCTGCACGGCGGCCACCAGCGTCGAGAAGCCCTCGTTCTCGACGGCGATGTCCACGATGCTCGGTTCAGCCTCCTGCGCGAATACGGCGCTCGGCGCGAAGGCGGCTACCAGCAGAACGACAGCTAACAGTGATGCGAATACGGTGGTCTTCCTCATTGTTCTACCCTCTCCATGTGACATTTTCCATCGGATACGTAGGGTGAATGTAGCATGTTTGTACAGGATTGTCAAGTGTTTGTACAATATTCGCATAGATAAGTGCCAAGTGCAGGTGCAAAACCGCAGGTTTTGCTTGGGAGTTCGCAAAGCGAACTCCACGTGCCAAGTGCCAGATGGTATCGCCGGGGCGGGGTGGCGATGCGCTGAATCGGGCGGGTGCTGTTTCTCAGCCAAAACCCCCCTGTGAGCCGCAGCGAAGACCAGGGGGTTCTAGCAGATAATTCATCCGCAACCTGA
>CAZWUX010000513.1:0-2754 GCA_964637665.1 uncultured Anaerolineae bacterium | reverse complement strand
ACGACGCTGACCGAGCGCACGCCGGGATACAACTCCGCGAGGTCGCGAACGGATCGTTCGAGGGGCTGACCGTCATTGAGGCCGGGCGTCACGACGATCTGCGTGTGAACGTCGATGCCGTTCTCGACCAGCCATGCAAGCTGCTCCATGATGTCGGGAGCATCGGGGTTGCGGAGCACCTGTCCGCGCAGCGCCGGATCGGTGGCGTGGACGGAGACGTACAGCGGGCTGAGGCCCTGATTGACGATGCGCCATTCATCGTGCTCACTGAGGTTAGTCAGCGTGACGTAGTGGCCGAACAGAAACGAGTAGCGGTAGTCGTCGTCTTTGATATACAGCGTGCGGCGGAAGCGCGGGGCCATCTGGAGGACGAAGCAGAACTCACACAGGTTGTTGCAGCGGCGGATGTCCGTGTCGAACGTCGGATGCTCGAAATCAAGACCCAGCGGCTCCATCGAGCGGCGCTCGCCTTCCAGAACGAGTTCGTCATCCCCCCGCATGATAACCAGCTCGACGTAAGGCTCCGCCGCATAGAACTGAACGTCGATCACATCCTCGACGGGGAACCCGTTCACGTAGGCCAGCACATCACCCGGCCACACACCGACGCGCCCGGCAAAACTGCCGGGTTCAACGCCGCGCACGATACCACCGCACGACACCTCAGCGTAGTCAGTCATACCACCCCACTACCAATAGTCCGACTACCATCAAGCCATCGTCTGTAATTCTGCATCTGCCCGGCGTGGGATGCGCTGCTCGACCGGTCGCCAGTCCACGTCAAAATCCAGATGCTCGGTCGTCGCCTGCGACAGATCGCCGTAGACGCCCCGCCATTCCGCCGGGAGCAGCGCCGCGATGCGATACATGGCCTCGTCCGTCATCGCCCGGAAATCCTCACGCGGCAGGCGGCGCGACTCGTTACGGTAGCGGAACGGTTTGCCGAACCGGATGTAAACGTCCGGGCGTTTGAAATCCCGCACCCAGCCCACCGGGAAGTCGCGCGTGCCCCAGATGGCAACCGGCACGACGAGCGCGTTCGTCTTGAGCGCGACGTATGCGCTGCCCTCCTGCCCCTCGATCATCCCCGTCCGGCTCCGCGTGCCCTCAGCATAGAGCATCACGATGTAATTATTTCGAATGTGCTCCAGTGCCGCCTTCACCGCCTTGAGATCGGCCTCTCCGCGATGGACCGGGATCGCCCCCCAGTGGCCGACGAAGTAGCGCAGGATGGGGCGGTCGAACGCCTCGATCTTCGCCATCGGCACGATGTCGCGGTCAGGATAGAACGAGATCATGACGACCGGGTCGAGCGAGCCCATATGATTGCCGATCATGACGACCGGGCCATCCGCCGGGATGTTCTCCCAACCGTCCACGTGGAGTTTGATCCAGAAACGGTAGAGGAAATTCCAGATGCCGAACCGAAAAACCTGACGACGCCAGTGGTAGATCCGCTCATGGACGAGCGGGCCGGTGCTAAAGATGCTCTGCATGGCGCTCTCCCCAGGCCTCGATCAGCTCGAAAGCGTAGGCCAACACATCGCCCGGCGCGAGGCTCGTGTTGTCGATGACGACGGCGTCGTCAGCCGGGCGGAGCGGCGCGACGGCTCGCTGGCTGTCCAGCGCATCGCGGGCGCGCATCGACGCCAGTATATTCTCGTACTCCGCATTGTGCCCCGCGTTAAGATAGTCCTGCCAGCGGCGGCGCGCGCGCGCCTCGACTGATGCATCGAGATACAGCTTCAGGTCGGCGTCGGGCAGCACGACCGTCCCGATGTCCCGCCCGACCATCACCACCCTGCCCCGCTCGGCGATGCGTCGCTGCTGGCGCGTCATCTCCGCCCGCACGTCGGAATAGCTGGAAGGGATCGAGACGCACTCGTCAACTTCGGCGGTGCGCAGGTTCCACGTCACGTCCTCGCCGTCGAGCAGCACGGTGCTGGCCCGCCCGTCCTCGGCGGTCGGCTCGATCACGTCGATCTGGATCGAGCGGGCAACCCCGGCGACCGCCGCCGCATCCCGCAGGTCGACCCCTTCTCGCAGCGCGGCGAGCGTCACGGCCCGGTACATCACACCCGTGTCAAAATAAAGATAGCCCAGCTCGGTCGCCAGCGCGAGGGCCAGCGTCGTCTTGCCCGACGCGGCAGGGCCGTCGATGGCGATGATAGAGGGTCGTCGTAATTCATCCGTCATGCAGGTGATCCTTCTCGTGTGCGAGTTCTGGTGTTTTTTATCGTCGCGAGCGACGCCGAGGTTTCGACTGCTTTCGGACGGCGCGCAGCGCGGCGACCTCTTCCTCCGTCAGCCGCCGCCATGCGCCGGACGGCAGGTCGCCCAGCCGCAGCGGGCCAAGGCCAATGCGCTCGATACGCTTAACCGGGTGCCCAAGCTGGGCGGCAACCCGGCGAATCTGGCGTTTTCGCCCCTCGCGCAGCGTAATTTCAAGATCGGTGGCGTCACGCGTCTTCTTCACCCGCCGCACCTCGGCGGGCAGCGTGCGCTTGCCGTTCAGGTCGATCCCGCGCCGCCATGCTTCCAGCATCACATCATCCGGATGCCCTTCGACCTGCACCCGGTATACTTTCGGATGCTCGTAGCTCGGATGGGTGAGCTTGTAGGCGAGGTCGCCGTCGTTGGTGAAGAGCATCAGCCCCTCGCTCGGCACATCCAGCCGACCGACCGGGAAGAGATGCCCTTCCACCGGGATCATCTCGCGGGGATGGATGTATACTGTTCCGCGCACCCCGCGCA
>CAZWUX010000512.1:0-2759 GCA_964637665.1 uncultured Anaerolineae bacterium | reverse complement strand
GCCGTCGTGTACTTGATCATCTGATCGTACTGCTGGCGGATCAACTCCCAGTCGATCGGTCGGGTCAGAATCTGTTGTAGCTTTTCGTAGGCGTCTGCCTGACCAGTTTTCGGCCGGTAAAGCTTCTGCGCGTGGATGGCCTTCAGTCGTGGCAGCAGCTTCGAAGCCGAGCAGGCGGCAGAAGGCGAAGGCGACCGTGCTTTTTATATGGACAAGTCAAGATATTTGAGGCTATGCCAAGGATCACTCCAGAGCAGAATTGGCCGAGTCCTCCAAGGGCTCGCCGAGATCGGTCAGCAACTGCTCGATCCGGGTCACCACCGCCAGATGTCGCTCCCGCTCCCGCGGCCACTCGCGCGCCTGCGCATCCTCGGCCAGCGCGAACTCGACTTGGCGCCGCTCGCGCAGCCGCGGCGCGTAAGCGGGTGTGGTGACGAACTTCGCGCAGTTCAGATACAGGTCACACTCGCAGGGCCCCTCCGCCGGCAGCCGCAGGCAATGACCGAGCTCCAGCTCGGTTTTAAAGAAGTTGCACTTCAGCCAGTCGATGGCTGAAGTCGATAGCTTGCCGTTGCGCAACGCTTCGGCACCGGGGCCGGCGAGCACGGCTCCCGGTCCCAGCACCGCTCTATAGTCTTTGAGCACTTCAGGGTCGCTGATCTGGGCATAAACCAGGGCCATCGACACGCTACGATGCCCCAACACGCTCATGATCGTATGCAGCTTCGCGCCGCGCTCGGCCAGCTGGGTACCGACCGTATGGCGAAAACGATGTGTATGCACGGTGGGGTGGCCTGCCGCATCGATCAGACCGGCCACTTCACAGGCCTTCCTCAGGGGCGTCTCGAACAGGTACGTTTTTCCCAGCAGTTTACCCCGCATCATGAACAAGTACCGGGTAGGCAAGCCGGTTACCTCGTCGATCAAGGCGCGTTCGCTGCGCCCGGTGCGCTCGGCCATCACTTCGCGCAGTGCGGCGGCTGCTTCCTGATGAATGGGCACGAGGCGCTCTCGATAGGTCTTACCCGCCGGCAGGCGCAGCCGCGGCGTACCGTCGGGGTAGCTGTCCAGGCAATCCACGCCGAGGCGAATGATCTCGTTCTGGCGAGCACCGCTCCAGCGCGCCACTAGGATGGCCGCGCGCTGATAGTCGCACGGTAGCTCCGCGACGGCGCTCATTAACCGATCGAGTTCATCGCCCGGGATGAAGCGCGGCACGCGTTTTGGCAGCCTGGGCATATCCACCGCGGTGAGCAGCGGGCGTGTCGGCACCTCCGCCCACCCCCAAGTCGTTGTATCACGGAAAAACACCGAAAGCGCCGAGATCCGGCCACGCCGGGATATGGGCGCTAGCGGCTGCTCGGTCCGCTCGGTCGGCTCCTCAGCCAACACCGCCAGATAGGCCAGCAGATGGTCGCGGGTGACGTCGGCGAAGCGGGTGATGTCAGGCTGCGCTTTAGCCAGCCAGATCAAGAAGTGCCGTAGCGCCACCTCCAGGCGTTGAAGCGTGCTCGGACGGTCGGTGAGCTTCCGCGCCGCCAGCCAGCGGTCAATCACCGCCTGCATGGCGGGCAACGCCGGCGCGGGCGCGGCGAAGCACGGCATGACCCTGCGCGGCGGCGCGGGGACTTGGCCGCGATGGTACAACACGACTTGCAACAGATGGAGCAGGGTGGTCCAGGAGTGGCTCGACAACCAGCGGTAGCGATCAAATGTAGCGTAGAAGTCCGTGACATCCGCTCGGACACTGAATTCGCGCACCGCCTGCAAGAGCTCGTCGATATGGCGCTGGCGGATATGACGGGGGTCGAGGTCGCCCGTGTGCAGGGCGATCCGGCAGACGCCCCAGCGCATGGCCCGGTCGGATGAAATGGGACTGAAACCGAGCCCGATCGCCTCGCGGGTCAATGGGCCGATGCCAAAGTCGATGCCGAGCTGCTTGGCAAAATTCACGACAAAGAGATGATCCACCGCGAGCAGCCAGGGGTAGTCCAGGTCCACATAGCCGCGCAGAGCGAGAAAGAGCACATAGGGACGTGCCTCAAAAGACACACGGTAAGTTAAGTTCGATGTGCTCTCGCCATAGCGACGGCCCACCCGCTCGGCCAGTGGGGCGGTAAACCAGTCACGCAGTTCTGGCCAGCGCTCAACGAAGCGCCGTCGCCTATCGAGCTTTCTCCGATACCAGATCGGGTTGAGGTGTTGTGAGAGTAGGAAATCCGTGTAGGTCGCCTCGTCACAGTGGTGCGGTACCGGTTGTGACGACGGCAAGGCCTGTGCGTGCAGTACTCCGGTCGGCACCTGACCGGCTTTCACGATGGTTCTCCGTTTATCATCGGGTCCACGTCTTGCCCCGTACCATTGATCAGGGCACGGCGATACTCGGCTACCACCGCAGGATCGGAGACGCGCGTATAGATCCGGGTTGACTCCGGTGAGGCGTGACCGAGGCGCTTTTGCAGGGTCAGTTCGCGCATCCCGCCCTCCCACATTTTCGTGGCATGGGTATGGCGAAGGGCGTGGGCAGTCATCCAGGGTTCGCGGATACCCGCGCGCTCGCAGGCGCGGGCAAACAGCTTCGCCAGCGCCGCATAGCTCAGCGGCTCTAGCCGACGACGACCGTGACCACCCACCAGAAACACAAATGGGCTGGCGGCATCCCTCGGCCGCTCTGTCATCACATAGGTGCTCACCGCCGCCAGGGTGGCGGGTTCATGCAGATCGACGACCCGCTCGAAGCGCGACTTAGCACGCACGCC
>CAZWUX010000511.1:0-2767 GCA_964637665.1 uncultured Anaerolineae bacterium | reverse complement strand
CGAGCCGACGGCGGTGCCCCAGCCGCCCGCGCCGGATGTCGTCACGCTGGCGATGTCGCGGCAGGACGCGCTCGTGCTGAAATATGCCGCCGAGCTTGATGTGCCCATCGACTTCGCGCTGCGCAGTGTGGTTGACAACGAGATCGAGGACATCGTCACCGAGCCGGTCACGTTGAGCTACATCATCACGAACCGGGGTGTCACGCCGCCCGATCCGCTGCCTGTGGCGCTCGATCCGCGCGCGGACATCCTCTCGACGTTCGACCAGCAGTTGGAGCAATCAGCCGCCGGAGAGCAAACCGGAGGGGGCGAGGGCCAGTAAGCGCCAATTTTCGGCTGGCGGAGCGCGCCCCGCGCTGGTATCATAGGGGCGCAATCCACCGCGTTTAAAGGAGCGAGGTCAATGGCAGGTAAGAAAGGCGCGAAGAAGACGGTCGGTAGGGCGCGCACGGGTGAAGGCCCGAAGTACGTGATGCGTCTGTTCTACGTGCGCAAGGAAAACGGCGCGTACGCGCCCAAGTACGAGCGCATCCCCGTCGACGAGGCCGACGCCGTCAAGCAGTAACCCGACCGGCGCAGGCTACAAACCGATTAGCGAACGCCCCATGCAGCACGCCGCGTGGGGCGTTTTTTGACGTGAAGGGGCACCCAATGCCATCCAATCGATCTTCGATCTCCGGCATACGCGCTCTCGTGCTGGGCGCGACGGGCTTCATCGGCGGGGCGGTCGCCCGCGCCGCGTGCGAGGCCGGGATGCAGGTGCGCGGGCTGCGGCGGCGCGCCGGGGCGACCGGCGCGGTGGGCGATCTGCCGATCGATTGGTATGAAGGCGATCTGGCCGATGCGGGCAGCCTGCGTGGCGCGATGTCGGGCTGCGAGGTCGTGTTCCACGCGGCGGGATACGCGCCCGATACAGAGCGAGATACCTCCCGCGCGCTCCGGCGAGGCGTCGCCGGGATGCGGACCGTGCTCAATGCGGCGGTTGATGCGGGCATCGGGCGGATCGTGTACACCAGCTCATTTTCCACCATCGGATCGCCCCCACCGGGCGCGGATCGGCTGGCCGACGAGCGTGACGGCTACCTGCCCGGCTCGACCGGCAACCCCTACTACGAGGTGAAATGGGCGATGGAGCACGAGGCGCTGAGCGCGTCGCGCGACGGGCTGCCCGTCGTGATCCTGTGCCCCACCGCCGTGTTCGGCCCCGGCGACGTGAAGCCCTCGACGGGGCGCATCCTGCTGGAGCTGATCAAAGGGCGGCTCCCCGCATCGGTCGACGCGGTCATGAACGTCGTCGATGGGCGCGACGTGGCGCTGGCCCACGTTCGCGCCGCGTCGGTGGGTGTTTCCGGCGAACGCTACATCATCGGCGGGTACAACCTCGCCATACCGGACGCACTCCGGGAGGCCGCGCAGATCGCCGGAGTGCGCCCGCCGCGCATCACGCTAAGCCTTCCGACCACCCGCGCGCTGCTCGCGCTGGGCGACGCGCTCCGGCTGCCCCTTCCGGCCACGATGCGGGCGCTGCCCTACTGGCAGCCGCTCGACACGAGCAAGGCCCGCCGCGCCTTCGGCCTCGATCCCCGCCCGTTCGCAGAGACCGTCCGCGATACGGCGGCGTGGTTCCGGGAGCACGGCTACGTCTGACCGCCGGGTGACGCATCGCCCGCCGGGCTATCCGTTCCCCAGCCCTGTGAGGATCGCCTCGGCGCGGGCGTTCGCCTCGTCGATCAACCGGTCCAGCGCCGCCAACCGATCCCCAATGGCATCCAGCCGGTCTTCCGTCGCCTCCATCTGGCGCACCATTCGCTCGCGGAGCGCGCCCTCCTGCCCGCCGGGCTGGAGCGTGCCGAGGTTCTCCCGGACCTGAGCCTGTCGTTCGTAGACCTGTTTCTGCTCGGCGTATAGCGACTGCTTCTCCGCCTCGGCCCGATCCACCTCCGCCAGCGCGTCGAGCAGGCCCGCCAGCCGGTCGAACATCCCCTTATCCAGCCATTTGTCGCGGAAATAGCGTTCGAGCCGCCGGTAGTCGAGATTCCTGACCTCCTCACGGCGCGTGATCGGGCGGCGCTCGCGGCGGACGAACTCCGCCTCCCCGTGCGCGGGCACGTCGACCCGCCAGCGGCGCGCATTGGCGGTTTCGGCGTCCGGCAGGCGTGTCTCGTAGAGCGCGAGGTCGGGGTGAATAGGCGCCTCGACGGTGACGGTCTTCGGCTCGGCGGTCGCGTTGATCAGCAGATAGGTTGTCGTGATGACGAGGTATTCCTCGATCAGCAGGTAGGCCCCCTCAACGCCCAGCCCGACCATATCTGTGCGGCGCGTCATCTGCTCGGTGATGCGTACACCCAGCTCGACGGCGAAGGGCAGATAGATGTCGCCGCCGGGCCGGGTGAAGGGCAGCACGGCCTCGCCCCGGTAGCCGCCGTCCTCGACGACCGTTACCGGGCCGCGTTCGAGCGTCAGGCCGGTTTCGTTGGCGAAGCGCAGCGCCGCGACCGGGTGATCCGGCAGCTTCGCGCCGTTGTAGAGCAGTTCGCGCTCGTAGGCGATCTCCGTCCCGGCGATGGGCACCAGCGCCGACTCACCGCGCTTCACGCTGACCGGCTCCGTCACGACGTATTCGAAGAACTCCCCCGCCGCTTCGCCTTCGGCGGCAGGCGGCGCGGACCCCGCGACCTCGCCCCGGTCGATGTGGCCCGGCAGGCCCCGCGCCGGGGCCGGGGCCGCTGCTTGAGCGAAGGCCATCGCCGTCATCTCGGCTTCAGGG
>CAZWUX010000510.1:0-2771 GCA_964637665.1 uncultured Anaerolineae bacterium | reverse complement strand
CGGTCGGGTTCCAGATCTGCTCAAGGTGCGGGCGCTCCAGGTTGGGATCGGGCAGATCGGGATCGGGATAGCCCTCGTACTGGGGCGTGCGCAGCACCACGTCGATGAAGGCCACGTCGTCGCTGGTCGGCAGGCGCGCGCCGAGCGCGATCTCGCGGTCGAGCCTGGCGTCCGGATAACCCAGCACGCGGTCGCCGTGCCCGGAGAGTCCATCCGTGAAGGCGACGACCCGGCCCACCGCGCCGAGCGGCTGCATCCACGCGCTCATCGTGCCGCGCACCCCTTTGTGCGACGACCAGCGGTTGGCGTTCTCCCACGAGCCTTCGATGTCGATTTCCCCGCCGTCGTCGCGGCCCAGCACGTGAATCTGCGTATCGCCCATCCAGAACAGCGAGATCATGCCGTCCGGCACGAGCGGGCTGGGATGATCGATGCGGCAGGCGGCGAAAATCGCCTCACTGCCATAGGCGCGCTGGGCCTCCAATGCCTGCTGGATGAGCGGCGAATCCTGCTCCGGCAGCTCGTATTCCTCGACCTCGCGCTGGGCCTGCTTCTGGAGCCGGTTGAGGAAGCTCGTCGCGGCCTCGCTGAGCGCGGCGGCGCTCCCCAGATAGCCGACTTCGAGCGACCACAGCCAGTCGAGCAGGTTGTCACCCGCGATCCGGGCGGCGAGATGCCCGCAGAAGGACGAGCCGACGCCGTCCGAGATGACGAACGCCAGCCGCTCGCCGTGATGGCGGAAGCACAGGTAGTCCTGCCCCTCGATCTGGCTCGACATGCTGTCCGCGGAACGCGCATACGCGTAGCGTACGTAGGCGTTCGGCACCGGGGTGAACGTGACCGGCGTCTCGACGAGCTGCGGCACGCGGTGCGTTCGGATGGGAACCGCGTCCGGGCGGTTCGAAATGGGCATCGTCATAATCCGTTGGCTCTCAACCCGTTATCGACGTACACAATCAGAATAGATCCTTCAACAGCGACCACTCAAACGCCAGGAACGCCGCATAACACAACAAAAGGGCGATCACACCCACCGCGACCGCCGCCGTCCGGCAGCCGCGCCGACCGTGCAGCCATCCGGTCCGCGCCTCGCCCGCGTCGGCGGGTTCAGACGCTAACTCGACCGGGAGGGCGATGTCAGGGGGCGGCGGCGTGTCCTCGTCGAGGTCGGCGGGGTCGATCTCGGCCCAGCTTGCGACCGGGCCGCGCGGCAGCGCGTCGAGCAGATCGTACCACGAACTGAGCGGCGGGCACTTCTCCAGCGACTCGGAGCGCCAGACCGCCTCGAACGTCTCCGCGAAGCCGGGGTCGTAGGCGCGCAGCACGTCGACCAGAATGTCGTAACGCTCTGTCTGGCGCTGGAGCTCCCCCGGCGCGAAGTAGCTCTCGCCGTAGGCCGCTTTCCGCACGTCGGGGTGCGCCCAGCCGAGCATCTCGGCGAGCAGCAGCGCCCCGGCGAAGCGGTCGCCGGTGGGCCGCCACTGGCCCTCCCCGGCGGCTTCCTCGTGCTGGTAGCCGGGCGTCCCGGCGGGGACCATCGGCGGGGGCGTGAGCCAGGGGCTGTACAGGTCCTCCACGTCGACGAGGTGAATCCCGTCGCGCGAGGGATCGACGATCACGTTACCGCTCGACAGGTCGCAATGGGCGAGGTGGTTCAGTTCCAGCGCGTAAAGCACCCACGCCATGTTCTCGGCGAGCGCCCGGCTCTGGTCCAGCGAGACGCGCTCCCGTTTTTGCAGGAAGTCGAACCACGTCTGCCCCTCGATCCAGGGCATGACCATCGCGTAATCGAGGTCGTCGTACTGAGCGACGAGATCGGGGTGCGTCTCCTGCGTGATGACCCGCTGATCGCATACCTGCATGCCCGGCAGTTCGTGCGCCCACGAAAGGGCCTCCGCCGAGGCGAGCAGGCCGGGGTGCCGGAACGCCGGGCGGAAGACCTTCAGTGCGTAGGCGTTCCCGTTGGCCCGGTCGAGTGGGCGGCGGCGCGCTGTTTGTGCCTCCATACGGTACACGATCGCGTGGCGACCCTCCTGACCCCACACCAGCGTCGGCACGACCGGGTGCGGCGAGAAGGTGTATTCGACCTCGTCGATGACGAGTTGCGTTTCGAGCGTCGGGTTAAACATCGCCGTTTTTGGCTGACAGCCCTTTCCCCTCGTTCATGATTCGCCCGCGTCCTTTTCGCCCTGATCGGACGGATGGACCAGCCGCTCGACCATCAGCATGGCGAGCGCGGCGCTCGTCAGGCCGAGCAGCGCCGCCTGCTGCCACATCTGGACCTGCTGCTGCGCGGAGAGCGGCGGCGCGCCCCCACCGCTCGCCGTGAGCGACGATAACAATTCCATGCCCTGCTGGGCAATGTCGCCCGGATCCAGCTTCGGCAGCGACGCGGCGGGTTCGGCGGCGGGCGCTTTTTCCTTCTCACCCTCACCCAGCGGACGCCAGCCCTCGACGGCGGTGTCCTGATCGCCCGCCTCAATCGGCTCGACGCGCGTCACGGGCGTGCGCGGTTCGCCCTCGACGACGATAGGCCGCGACTCGTCCGGCTCGAAGCCGGGCACGCGCAGCGCCGCCGGGTCGGGGGCCTCGTCCTGCCCGGTCGTCTCCGGGCTGGGCGCGAGCCGCAGGTCGAACAGCGATGCGTCGTCGGCGGGCGGATCGCCGCTCCAGCGCCCCAGCAGCCGCGCGAGGTCGGCGTCAGTCGGCACGCCGTCGACAGCCAGCCCGTCGGTGTAACCCGCCACGCGGGCGACGTTCTCCGCGCCGCC
>CAZWUX010000509.1:0-2783 GCA_964637665.1 uncultured Anaerolineae bacterium | reverse complement strand
CGCTGACGCGCGGCGACGTGGCCTACCTGCTCGTGCTCGTCTGGGCCTTCGCCGGGATCGCCGCCAAGCATCCCACCGTGCCGACCGTCGCGCTCAGCGCGGGGATCGCCGCCGGGCTGGTTGCCCTGCTGGCGCTGCTCTCTGCCCTGCCTCGCGGCCCCATTCCGCTGCGCGGCGCGACAGAGTGAGATTCTCGGGGGACGCGGCGATGGGATCAACGATGCTGTGCCCCTCACACAGACACGTCGTTCCCTCATGATGATCCTGATGATCTTACTGATCCGGCGCACGGTGAACAAGCCAGTTTCGCCGCCGTGCTCGCCATCCGTCGGTCTGCCCGGCACGCGAAAGGCACATCTCCTGCCTGCAAGCAGGGGATGCGCTCGCCGCCGTCCAGCATCCGCCTCAGTCGACGGTGATGGCGGGCTGCAGTGTCACGACATTGCGTAAAGCTACGGTACTCCAGCCCCCTCGACAGCCGGGATTACTTCACCATCCGTCGTTTCTGCCTGGACTGGGGCTCGTTCCTGTACTTGTTTTGGCTCCTTTCTGGACAGCCGTTCGGGGCCATGAATCGCCGTCACGGCAATGGCGACGAGGGACGTCAGCACGATTTCGATGATCAGTTCGGTGCCGTCGAATCCCCCCGCGTAGTTGAAGATGGGGAGGAACGCGCCCGCCGTATTGATGGAAGAATGGAACAGGGTCAGCAGCAGCAGACTGCCCCGTGTGTTGTTATACAGCCACGTGAACAGGATGGCATTCGGGATGGCGCTGAGCATGAGCCACCCAAAGGCGCTTGTGTTCCACCCCGGCGCGAGATAATAGGGATAGTGCCACAGTCCCCAGATCACGCCGATAATCACGCTCGAAACCAGCGCGCTGTACTTTGTCTGGAGGCGCGGCAGGACGTAGCCGCGCCAGCCGATTTCCTCAGCGTTGATGATGGCGAAGGCCACGAACAGCGGCACGATGAAAAGGAGCAGATTAGCGTCGGGGCCAAACATCTCATGCGCAAAGACGTTGCTGAAGTCAATGCGTGTCTGCGTGAATGCGGCACGCAGCAGGAAGGTTGCCGTCTGGATGGCCGGGAGCAGAAAGAGCGCGGCCAGATACCACGTCCAGCGCACCCGCCAGATCAGGAAGCGCTTCAGCAGCGCCACGACGCCCTCTTTGCCGAGGGTTATCCATGTCATGAGCAGCGACGCAACGACGAAACCCCAGGTATCCAGCGTGCTGACAATGTCGGGGACCTGAAAAGGCAGTACCCCACTGGCCGCCAGACTGATCGGCCAAGTAAACAGGAACATGACGACGATGCCGATGACCAGACTGTACCGTTTGAAGAACGATGTATCGCTATCCATCAACGCTCCTCCTCAATTCAGGCTTTCTCAGACGTAAATGGGCGCATCCCCTACCCTCGCAGGGGATGCGCCCTCGCCGGACAGCCAACCGGTTCAGTCGGCAGCCGGTACGGGTTGGGAGGCCATCTCCATCTCCTCGGGCGCTCTGCGAGTCAGACGCTGAGGCCCGGCCAGCGCGATCACCAGGATCGCGGCCACGCCCCACAACAGGGCCAGCAGCGCCGACTGGCGCACCGAATCCGCGCCCTGAAACATCGGCGAGAAGAACTCCCCGGAGAAGGCGTTATTCGTGGCGTGGGTCAGCATCGTCACGAGCACGCTGCCGCCCGTGCTGTTGAACAACCACGCGTAGACGATATACCCCGCGAAGATGAGCGGCACGTCGGGCAGTTCGATGTTGCCCGTCAGGAACAGCGGCAGGTGCCAGATGACGCCGAACACGGCCACGATCAGCGCCGCCCCCAGCGCGGAGCGGTTCTGCTGCAACCGCTGCTGGGCGAAGCCGCGCCAGCCCAGTTCTTCCATCGCACCGAGCAGCAGGAACGCGACGATGAAGTTAAGCGGAATCTCCGGCCAACTGCCTAACTGCGCCGCCGTGGGGGCCTGCCCGCCGAGCAGAACGTTGAGCGCGGCGGCGGCCAGCGTGATGACGAGGGTCATGCCGATGCCGATGGCGTACCAGGGTATGTGACCCCGCCGGGGCACGAGGCGGCTGAGCAGTTTCCTCACCGCCGGGCCGCCGCCGACGAGCGCCGTCACGATGATGGCCGCGATGGATGGCCCATGCGGCAGGACGACGAACTCGGCCTGCACGAAAGACGGGATCAACCAGGGCCACCACGACAGCGCGTACGTCAGGATGAAAAATGTGGGGAGTGGATACCGTTGAACGAAACTCCGAATTCCAGACATGCTCAACACTCCTGGCAAATTGCCCGTAGGGCGATGGCCCGGCAAGCGTAACCGGGGTGCAGGGGATAGGAAAGAACACAGAATTTCGCTGCGGTGCATCCCGGTGCGGACGAGGTTCGTCTGGAGAAGAAGCACGCACCGAGAAGTAGGCCAGAAGAGTTATGCCATGTACGACACGAACGGCCTGTTTCTTCAGGAGACTGTGCTATTGTAGAGTGTTTTTGTCGTGTTTGTCAATCGGCTTCTCGACATTCGCGCCGGGCCGCTCGTTGACCCTGCTTTCTCATTCATCCTCCAGATCGGCAAAAATCTCATGGATGTTCCCGTCGGGGTCTGCGAAGAGCGCCGTACGCTGGCTCCAGGGCATATCTTGCGGCGGGTGGATTGGCTCCGCGCCCTGCGCGATGATCTCGCCGTACACGGCGTCGACCCGGTCCGGCGACTCGACCGGGAAGGCCAGCTCGACCTGCTGCCCGGACGCTTTTTCCTCGAACGCGGCGATCC
>CAZWUX010000508.1:0-2786 GCA_964637665.1 uncultured Anaerolineae bacterium | reverse complement strand
CCAGCACCCCTGTTCCTGAACGTGAGGTCGGCCTTCTGGCCGACCTTTCTCTTTTCCAACCTGCGATTTGCCTCACGCCCCCCACGCGCCGATCAGCTCGATCTCCAATTCGAGCCGCACGCCAGACTGCGCCTCGACCGCCTCCCTCGCCGCGTCGATCAGCCCCTTCACGTCCGCCGCCGTCGCCTCACCCATGTTGAGGAAGAAATTAGCGTGCTTCTCACTGATCGCCGCCCCACCGACCCGCATCCCCTTCATACCCGCCGCATCGATCAACCTCCCGGCATAATCACCCGGCGGATTCTTGAACATGCTGCCGATCGTCGCACCCGGCGGCTGGGTCCTCTTGCGATGCTCGTTGTAGGCTTCCGCCCGCGCGCTGATCGCCGCCGCATCCTCCACCGCGAGGCCCAGCGCAGCCCGCAGCACGATCGCCGGGCGCGGCTGCCGCTTCAGCGCCGATGAGCGATATGTGAAGCCCAGATCATCATTCGACAGCGTCTCCACGCCCCCCGGCGTCGCGACCTCAACCCACTGCACGACCGAGTCCATGTCCCCGCCGTGCGCGCCCGCGTTGCCGAACACCGCACCCCCCACCGTGCCCGGCACGCCGATGGCCCACTCCATGCCCGCCAGCCCGCGCCGGATGCAGCGCCGCGCCAGCGTGATCGTTCTCACTCCACTCTCCGCGACGACTATCTCCCCCTCGAACGCGACGCCACGCGCCCGGTTATGCACGACCAACCCCCGGAATCCAGCATCACTGACGAGCACGTTCGATCCCCCACCCAGCACGAACAACGGGATGCCGTGCGCCCAGGCCAACCGCCCGGCGCGCGCCAATACGTCGACGGATCGGGCCGTGATGAACGCATCCGCCGGGCCACCGATCCGCGCCGACGTGTGCCGCGCCAGCGGCTCATCGAGCTTCAACCCCTCCCCAAACGCCTCCCGGAGCGCCTGCTGCGCCGACGCCGTAAGCTCCATCCCTACTGCTCTCCCCACATCTGGTTGACGCGCTGCGCGTTCAGGCCCAGCGTCAGCGCCCACAGCACGAAATTGGCCGCGAAGCCATAATTCCTCAGCACGACGAAGATCGCACTCGCCACGAGCAACGCCGCCCCCACCCCCAGCAGAATCCAGAACCCCGCCCCCGGCGATCCGGGCCTCTGCGCCGGGCCCGCCGGGCGCGGCGGCCCCTCCGCCGTCGGCTGGCCCGTCCGCTCCCGGTAGGCGATCATCTGCCGCTGCACCTGCGATGCGACGAACGTCACGAACACCGACGCAACCCCGAACACCGCCGAGGCAACGTACACCTCCAGCACGAACAGGATCACGCTGATCGTCAGCTCAAACCAGCCCATCACCGCCAGGGCGATCTGGCCCGGCGAGCGTGAGGAGCGGGGATTCGGATCGGTCTGTGACATGGGTGTTATCGGCTGCCTCATCTTGGCGTGGATTCGTGACGCGGTTTGATTGTATGGTTCACACCCCGCGTTCGCCAGCCATGCCGCCATATGAGCGGATCGTGGGACGCGCCATCTTTAGGGTCTGTTTAGCCCTCTGATAGGATTTATTTAGATCGAGTGCCTTATAATGCTGGAAAGAGTATCCCAAGCCCTTGTTCAGAAGGAGGATGCTCATAGGACCAAATGCAGAAGAGGTGGAACGGCGGAGCGGACGCCCCCGCGCGTGACGAGCAGAGCATGTGCACCGCGTTAAATGGGTAAAGGCGTCCGCTCTGTCCGTTAACTCGAACCCGGCAAGAGAGGGGATGCCGGGTTTTTTCCTGGCGAGGTTGCGGGGCCAGATCTACACGTCGTCCATGTAACGCAGCGATCCGGCAACCCGCTCGACGAAGCTCTCCTGCCGGTAAGTCTCCGGGCCTGCCCCGGCGGAATCGACCGCCGCCAGCGCCGATTCGTGGTCCTGTCCCAGCGCCATCAACGTGCAGGCGGCCATCACCCCTGTCCGCCCGATCCCGGCATAGCAGTGGATCAGCACGTTAATCCCCTCCCGCAGTTCCTCCGCGAGGTCCTGCGCGAGTTCGATGAACTCCTCCTCATCCTCCGGCAGCCCACCGTCGGGGATGGGCATATCCCACGTCTCCCAGGGCAGGTCCTCGTCGTCGATCTCGCGCGCGTACGCCGGGGCGAACGACTGGATTTCCGACATCGGGGCCAGGCACACGACGAGGTCGATCATCTCGTCGACGATCTCCTCCTCGGCCCGCCTCAGCGGCCAATCCCAGCGACCCGGCATCGGCGCGCGGAACAACCGTCCCGGCACGCCGTCAGGTAGTGGAATCTCGCGAAGCATGACACCCTCCCCCGGATCGATCATAGTTGATAAAACAGGAACAGCGCCAGCGCCGTGCCGAGCGGCACCGTCAGGTTGTCCAACCCTGCGGGCGATACGCCTTCGAGCAGCCCGGCCACCAGCGCGGCAGGCAGCGCCATCACCGCCGCCGCTCCTGCCCCTAACACCTGGCTGTGCGGACTTAACCCCGATCCCGGCACGAGCCACAGCACGAGGAAGACGGCTGCAAAGCTGCCTGCGACCATCACCGCCGATCCCTCCCACGTCCGCGTGTGGCCGAACACCGTGTACGTCCGCCTGCCGACACCGCGCCCTACCAGGCTCGCCAGCGCATCACCCCACGTCATCACCATCGCCGCAGCCACCGCGATCGGCGCGCGGTCGACGGCCCCCGCGCCGGTCCGCCACAACAGCGCGGACAGCAGCGCGATCGAGAAGGCGAAATAGATCGTCCCCGGCGACGATTC
>CAZWUX010000507.1:0-2787 GCA_964637665.1 uncultured Anaerolineae bacterium | reverse complement strand
TCAGGAGGTTCGATGGGAGTCACCGTCTCGGCGACGAGCACAGGCATCGCGTCGCCGTCGAGCGCCCCCTCGGCGAACGTGCCCTCGACACGAACCCACGAATCGTCCGGCAGGTCCGCCGCGCCATCCGCCTCGGTCACCAGTCCGATAGCCAGCGCGTCGGCCACACAGCACGTGATGGTGAACCGGGCGACCATGAACTGGTTTTCGGCAAAACGCGGATCGCGGTAGACGAAGCCGATCACATCCGCCCGCTCACCGGCGGGCGCAGCAGGATCGGGATCCTCGCTCATGGCGCGCACCCAGTCGAGCACGTTGCGCTCCCCGGCCACGACCGTCAGCGTGCGCTCAGTTTCATCCGCCGCAACGGCGACCTCCGTGCTGATGCCGCGATTCGAGATGGCGCTTGCGCCTAACGGTTGGGCCGGGACGAGGACGCCGAGCATCAACGGCAGAGAAACCAGCAGCAAGGACCACCAGCCCGCCGTATGAGAATGGTCATGCGCATGGTGGTCGCGGGCGCCCTCATCGTGATGGGCGTGCTCGTGACCCTGACGAGCCTGCACCTGCTCACCGGGCGCATCCCCAGCAGGATCCCCCTCCCCCTCGACGAGGTTATAGGCGCCGCCGATGAGGATGAGCAGCGCGACCGCGACAAGCGTCAGCCAGCCGAAACGCGGCCCGATGTAGTAGTACAGTGTGCCGTTGACAAACTTGTAGGCGAAGAAGATCGCCGTCAGGATCAAAATCAGTGCCTTCAACCGCACAGCCGTCCGTTCACGCAGCATCGCTTCCCCCTACCAGCCCACGTTCAGGTTGATGAACACGCCGATCAGCAGCACGAGCAAAAACGGCAGGATGACGAGATAAGCGACGTACTTCCGCCTGAATACGCCCAGAAACATCAACGTGCTCTTGATGTCGACCATCGGGCCAAACACGAGAAAGCTGAGGATCGACCCGGTCGTGAAACTGCTGACGAAAGCCAGCGAGAGAAAGGCGTCAACCGTCGAGCACACCGACAGCACAAACGCGAGGGCCTGCATCAGGAGGACGGAGACGACCGGGCCGGAACCGACGGCGAGCAGCATATTCTGCGGCACGACCGTCTGCATCAACGCCGCCAGCAGCGAACCGATGACGAGGTAGCGGCCCATCTCGAAAAACTCGTCGCCCGCGATGCGCAGCGCCCCCCTGATCCGCTGGCTCAGCGGTTCGGCGGATGGCACGGTCGGAGCGATGGTCTCACCGGCCCCTCCGGCAATGGGCAGTGCCGCCTGTGCACGCAGGATCAGGGCGGGCCGGGGATTGAGCGAGAAGATCAACCCAACAACGAACGCAACAGACAATCCCAGCACGAATCGCATCAGCAGAATCCTGCCCCAGCCGTAGGCAGCGTAGGTGCTGGCGAGCACGACCGGGTTGATGATCGGCGCGGCGAGCAGAAACGCTATGCCGGACGAAACGGGCAGTCCCTTGCGAAACAGGCGGCGCGTCAGCGGGACGACGCCACACTCGCAGACCGGAAATGCCAGCCCCAGCAGCCCGCCGACCAGCGGAGCCAGAAACCGGCTGCGGGGCATCAGACGGATCACGTCCTCGCGGCGAACGAACACCTCAACCAGGCCGGAGGCGACCGTGCCGAGCAGTAGAAACGGCGCCGCCTCGATGAAAATACCGAGAAATATCGTGACAAACACGGTTAGTTGATCGACAATGGCTGAAAGCCCCATCGTTATTTCCCCATACCGCAGGTTGCAGCGTTTTATAGACCGCGCGTCGTGATGTATATCTTACCATCCAGCAAGGGCGCTCACACCACAAAACAGCTCAACTGAGTGCACAGGCATCCTGAGTAAGCGCAGCCCGATTTCCGGTTGACGGCGCTCCCTCAGGTGGGTACAATATTCGGGCGCGGGGCGCTCCCGCCCGGCGCTCGCGTGGGCCGAGCGTTGGTGGAGAGGCCCGTTTTGTTTGTCCGCACATGCGAACCCGCTCACCGGACCCATCGGAGGCAGCCGGGGCGTCAGCCCGGCAGGGGACGGTGCTCGTAGGAGATAATGATTACATGGCTGAATTTATTACATTAGAGGTTGAGAAACGAGAAGTCGTCGGGAAGCAGGTCAAGCGCCTGCGGCGTGAAGGCAAGGTTCCGGCAGTTGTTTATGGACCGGACCTCGAACCGCTGAGCCTGTCTATCGACGAGCGCGAGCTGCGTCACGTGCTGCTCCAAGCGGGCGGCACGCAGCTCATCGAGTTGACCCTGTCAGACGGGGAGACGATCCCCACGCTGGCGCGTTCCGTGCAGCGCGATCCGGTGGTGGGCAGTATGCTGCACGTCGACTTCTATCAGGTGTCGATGAACCGCCCGATCACGGCGGAGGTGCCGGTGATTCTATCCGGCGAGCTTCCGATGGTCGAGACCGGTGCAGCGGTCCTCATACAGGGCACGAATAGCCTGCTCATCGAGGCGCTGCCCGCGCATCTTCCACCTCACATCGAGGTCGACATTACTGTGCTTGAGGAAATCGGTGACCAGATTCTGGTGGGCGACCTTGAGATGCCGGGCGACGCCCGATCACTGACGGATGACACCGAGCTTGTCGTCAAGCTCGACTATCCGCGCATGATCGAGGAGGAGGAAGAGGAAGAAGAGGATCTGCTCTTCCTGGAAGAGACACCGGAAGTCGAGGTGATCACCGAGCGCGGCGAGGAAGAAGAGTTCGAGGACGAGGAGTAGACGCGTCTTCCCACGCAGCGCAGCATCAAGCGATCAAGACAGGCCGG
>CAZWUX010000506.1:0-2791 GCA_964637665.1 uncultured Anaerolineae bacterium | reverse complement strand
TCTTCACGATTAAAATGCTTATCAAGCCAAGTGCCTATCGAGTCCAGCATCTTCAAAAGGCTAAAATACAGGCCAGAAATCAGCGAGTGTCTAATTGAGTATTGCTGAGCCGCCGGGGGAATGGCGGTCTTTGGATCGCTCCTCATTGATCTGGCTATCGGTCGAACGAAGTAATCATCCAGGTTGAGTCGTTCAGCGTTCTCAATGAACCAGTGTGCATAGGCTTCCCGGTGCACACCGGTCACGTCGGGGTATGCTCTTTGAAGATAGTTTTGACGTTCGTAGAACTCAGCAGCTAACCTCGACAAATAGGGCCAGCGCTCACCAACAGGCTCGTTTAGCCAGTCTCGAAAAGAATCCGGCTGATTTACCTCATATGGATTTCCCCAGACCTTCATAGGGTCAGTCTGATCGCGCCATATCACCCGCGCCATATCTGGTATTGCGATGCCATCGAAGAAGAAGTTGTGGGTATATTTCCAGTCGCGGACTTCCTGATAGCCATTCCTGACCAGAACATCAGCATAATCCTCGAACAGTTCGGCGGTTTCCGGGGGCAGATCACTCAACACGTAACGATCCTGGTGCCTGGAGACCGCATCTTTGTTTTCAGGAGAGAAGCCGCTGAAGTGGAAAAACTTAAGCCGGGAGCCGTTGGCAAACCAGGCTTCCTTGCCCTCCGTTACTACCCTGTTCTTGAGGTTCCAGTACGCGACATTGTAACCGGGGTCTCTGCTGATATAGACATCAGAAAAAAGGCCGGGGACCAGATCGACCCAGCGTTGATCGGTAAACAGCCCTTTTTCGATCTCGACGCCTGCGTATTTAGTTAGTTTCCGCTTCCACCACTTCAGGAAGGAAAAGGTCTCTTCGGTCCGGGAGAGTCCGATAAAGCCGAGGTTATAGCAGCCAGCCTGGAGAATTTGCAGCTCGCCGGGCAGACGATCATCGTCCAGGGTATCCAGCAGATGCGGTGTTAAGAGGATGGATGCGTCATCGAGGGTTGCCCAGAGTTCATCAAGCTCACTGTAGATCATGATGTCTGAGTCGAAATAACAGAGTTTGTCCACCCTGTACTGGTTAAACAAGTACTCTAGAAAAAAAGGTTTTGTCGCGGTGGCTAACTCCAGAGCCGTGTATTGAAAGGAAAAGGACTCATACTGCGGTATTCCAAGTTCAGTGTGCCGGATAAGGATGAAATTTTCATCACTCAGGTGAAGCGAGCTGTCGATTTCATCTATGAGAAGGACAAACGCGCTGCTAGCAGGGTTATGTTTAAGAAAAGACTGAACCAAACTTCGTGCGTGGGCCAAATAATTCTTAGCGACAATCGTACAAATGGCTGTCTGAGTCATGTTTCCATAGTCAGAACTACTGATTTGCTCTAGAGAATTGGATTAAGAACGTTGCACAGGTAGGGGTGAGGGCCAGCAGCGGGTCTTTTAGAAAACGCGTATGCCTTATGCAATCGAATGTGAGAAATTATAATCGAAGGCCCTGTGCGTCACAAAAACCTTATTCGCTCAAAAGCGCCTCGCCTCATAACGCATTAACACCGGTGCTCGTATCAATTCAGGCATAGCTCGCCCGAAGGGGGCCGCCGCCGGGGCGGAGCCTTACCTGCGTCACGCGTAGGAAAAGAGGGCTAATGCCAGCTTCCGGTAAGATGCCCGCCCCGCAGTGGCCCCGGAATCATGCTATACTGGTCGCAGACTTCGTTCAACTTTTCACATACCGGGTCCGCTCTCTGAGGATCGCAGCGGGGCGGGGGGTGGAAAAGAGAGGAAATCACATGGAACGAAAGCTGCGCACCAGCCGCCGCGCCACCGCGATTTTCACCATCTTCGCGCTGGCAGCTTTACTATCCGCGTGTAATCTGCCCGGCGTGACGACGGACGCCGGCGCGCCGTCGGCGCAGATTCAGGCCCCGCCCGATGGATCGACCGTCGCGGTGGGCGAGGCGGTCACGATCTCGACGGCGGCAACGGATGAGGAAGGGGACGGCGTCGCTAGAGTCGAGGTGTTTGTCAACGGCGAGACGCTTGGCGTTCAGCAGGTGCCCGACGGCCCATCAGCCGCCGCCGTCGTTTCCCACAGTTGGACGCCCGCCGAGGAAGGCGAGGCGAACGTCATGGCGCTCGCCTACCGCGAGGACGGCACGGCCAGCCCGCCCGCCTCGATCACCGTGACGGTCGTCGGGATGACGCCCGATGCGACCCAGGAGCAGGCGACGCCCACCACCGAATCCGGCGGTGAGTCTGGCGGCGAAGGCGCCGAGCCCGGCGATCAGACGGCTGAACCCGGCGGGGCTTCCGGCGCAGCGCAGTACGTGCGCGGCAGGGCCGATCTACAGGCCGCCATCCGATCCGGGCCGGGGCCGTACTGCCCGCAGATCGGGACGGTGCGTGTCGGGGACGAACTCAACCTGATGGAGTACAGCCTCGACAAGCTGTGGTTCAAGACGGATTATCTCGGCCCGAACGACATCGGCTGGGTGTACTATGAGCCTATCGCTATCCTCGGCAACAAGGACGACATCCCGCACGGCAACCGGCAGGGCTGTCAGGGCTGCGGCGACGGCACGTGCAGCGCCGACGAGAACTGCAACGAGTGCCCGGAGGACTGCGGATCGTGCTGTGGTAACGGCACATGCGAGCCGGACTACGGCGAGGACTGCGGCACCTGCGAATCCGACTGCGGCGCCTGCTGCGGCAACGGGACGTGTGAGCCGGGTCGGGACGAGACGTGCGACGAGACGCACGACCAGTGCATCCTGCTGCCGACGTTCTGC
>CAZWUX010000505.1:0-2799 GCA_964637665.1 uncultured Anaerolineae bacterium | reverse complement strand
ATCCCCATCGCTCCCATCCTACGGTATTACAAAAAGGGCTCTCAAATGAGAGTCCTTTTATTTGTCTACACATCGTTCAGTATGTCCTATAGAAGGCGAATTTACGCTAAAAGCAAGGAGCAAGTATTTGGATTCAGCCTCAGCAGCCCTTGAAGCTCGTACAAGGCTTCGGCCAGCAGCACGGCGGCCATAAGCTGCCCGACGACGTGGGTATCCTTTTAGTACCAGCGGGCTTTACAATATAACAATTATTGTCTACTATGTATGTAATGGGTTTTGCGCCTGCTTCTTGACTGAAACCCCACCCGGCTTCGATTCCCCCTACCGTCGACGATGCTGTATCCACATATCAACTGTGCCGCTGCTACTGTCTCTTCGCGGGGTAGCTATTCGTCGTTAAAAAGACCGTGATGGAAACCTGTCATATGCAGCCGTCACTCGCCTCTGGCACTCCGGTCATTATAAAGCGGAACGCGATCGCGCCAGCGCGGAACAGCGGGCCTGTCTGCATTAAGGCCAGCGACGGATCGTGCATACCATTACTTTTCGCAGGGATGTGAGGGAGAAAGTCTCATGAGCAGCTTCCAACCTACCTCCAAGCGCGGATCACGCGCGCTGCGGCTGACGTTCGCCTACGAGGGTGAAGAGATCCGCCTGGTCGAACGGCAGTCTATCGAGAAACGGGTGCGGGCCTCCGACCCCATTCTGGAGAAAGGTGAGGCGAGCCGGTATTCCGGCTTCTGGATCGAGATGCGTGACGCCGAAGGCCAGACTCTCTACCGCCGGGTCCTGCACGACCCGATTCAGACCTCCGTCGAAGTCCCATCCGATGATCCCAACCAATCATTCAGCCGCCACACGGTCGAGAATCCGCGCGGCACGTTTTTCGTCATCCTGCCCGATCTGGATCGGGCCGAGAGCATCGCCGTCTTCAACAGCCCCCCAGACCCGGAATTTAAAGGAAGGGCCGGTGCGCGGGAGATCGCGCGGATCGATCTCAAACGGGATTATCGCCAGGATCGCGACCGCGGAAAGGAGCAATAACGGTGGGCACGTCAGACGGAACAGTCGTTAGCACGACCAAAGTGCTGGACAACGGGCCGGATGCCGATCACCTCGTCATTGCCGTCCTCTCCGAAGGCTATCAGAACAGCGAACTCTCGCAGTTTGAAACGGACGTGGACGACTTCATCAACACCTTCTTTAACACACCGCCATTCGACCGGGCAGAGCTTCAGCAGGCCTTCAACATCTACCGGGTCAACGTGAGTTCGACCGACAGCGGCACCGACGATCCTGACACCTGCGACGGCGGCGCCGGAACGTCGGTAGACACCTACTTCGACAGCTCGCTCTGCTGGGACGGCAACATCCGGCGGCTGCTGTCCGCCGACTCGTCGATCGTAACGGGTGTCCTCAATACGAATGTGTCGGCCTGGGATCAGGCGCTTGTGCTGGTCAACAGCCCGATTCGCGGCGGTGCGGGTGGAGCGATCGCCGTAGCATCAACCGGCGGCAGCGATTGGAAAGAAGTCTCGGTCCATGAGCTGGGGCACTCGCTTTTCGGGCTGGCGGACGAATACGAGTATTACGAAGGTTGCGGGTCCGGCGAGTCAGGTCAGGACAATCACTCTTCTACCGAGCCTTCACAGCCAAACGTGACGGTGAACACCAACCGCGCGACCCTCAAATGGGGGGACTTCGTCGACCCGGCCACTGCTATCCCGACCACTTCCAACGCGGACTGCTCAGACTGCGATCCGCAGGCCAGCCCGGTCCCGGCTGGCACGGTCGGCGCCTTCGAAGGCGCGCACTACACTCACTGCGATTGCTACCGCCCGGAATACAACTGCATCATGCGGGCCAGCAGTTTCGGAGTCTTCTGCAAGGTATGCACCCGGCAGATTTGCCAGGTGCTCGCGCCATATACCTCGACGGTCACGCTGGCCGAACCGAGCATCGTCTTCCACGACGTTCCGGAAGGCGTAACTGCGCCCGGTGCCGCCGTTTTTAACGTCGACTCGTCGTGCGCCGAAATTCACTTCGAGATCGTCAGCGGCCCAACGGTGACCGCCGGGCCGCCAGGAACGACGTTCGGCACCGAGTTTGGGCTGGAATTCAAGTCCGAGCCGACGTTCAACCCGCGCCAGGCTTACGTATGGATCACCTATACCGGCACGGACGACGGCGATACCGCCACCGGGACGGTCACGATTCGCTGCCTCGAAACCGGCGAGGACTTCGTCGTGCCCATCTCCGCCAACACGGTCGCCCGTCCGAGCGTAGCAGTAGCGCTGGCGCTCGACAAGTCCGGCAGCATGGGCTTTTCGTCGGGTATTCCGGGCCTGCGCCGCATCGACGTGCTGCACTTCTCCGCGCCGCCGTTCGTCGACGTGCTGCCGGAGGATAACGCGATCGGCATCGTCAGCTTCGATCAAAACGGCTACATCGACATGGCGGTTTCCGGCCCGACCGGGCCGATCGACGTGCCCGACATGACACGCGCCACCGCCCGCACGACCATTCTGTCTCACACGCACAACCCCAGCGGGTCGACGGCGATCGGGGATGGGCTGGAGGAGGCGCATAACATCCTCGACCCGGTGACCGGCTATGACGTGAAGGCGACCATCGTGCTCACGGATGGGCACGAAACCGCTGCAAAATACATCAGCGAGGTGACCGACCTCATCGACGAGCGCGTCTACGCCATCGGTCTGGGCACGGCGGATCAGATCCAACCCGCCGCACTGACGGCGCTTACCAACGGCAGCGGCGGTTATACGCTGATGACCGGCG
>CAZWUX010000504.1:0-2802 GCA_964637665.1 uncultured Anaerolineae bacterium | reverse complement strand
ATCCGCCGTCGCCAGAATGTAGGTCCCCACGCGGCCATCCCACTCAATGTAAGGTGAGTCGGTGTGCGCCGGATCGAAACGCCCATCCTCCCGGATCACTCCGGCGAGGAACATCTCGGCAACCACCTCGATAATCCCCGATCCGCAGATGCCCGATGCAAGCTGGCGGCCTTCCTCATCATCGCCCTGCCCCACCCGCTCCGGCCACTCATCCGACCAGCGATCATCCCCGATGATCTTGAAGCGCGGGGCGAACGTATCCGGGTCGACACGCACCCGCTCGATGGCCCCCGGCGCGGCGCGCATCCCATGCGTGACCTGCGCGCCCTCGAACGCCGGGCCGGTCGGGCTCGACGCGCTGAGCACCCGCTCGCGATTGCCAAGCAGAATCTCGGCGTTCGTGCCCACGTCGATGATCAGCATCATGTCGTCCTGCTTATGCGGCGCTTCAGCCAGCAGCACGCCGACGTTATCCGCCCCAACGTGCCCCGCGACCAGCGGCAGGATGTGTACGTTGGCCCCGGCGTGCAGCCGCAGCCCCAGATCGCGCGCCTTCATGTCGATGGAGCTGTGGCTGTTGAGCGCGAAGGGTGCCGCGCCCAGCTCGCGCGGGTGCATGCCGAGCAGCAGATGGTGCATCACGGTGTTACCGACGAGCACCGCCTCATAAATATCGCCGATCTGGATTCCAGCCTGCAAGGCCGCCCGGCCTACCAGCGTGTTGAGCGCCTTGATGATCGCCTTGTGCATCGTCGACAGACCGTCATCGTGCGACACCGCGTAGGAAACGCGGCTCATCAGGTCTTCACCATACGTGACCTGCGGATTCATCATCGACTCGGTCGCGACGATCTCACCCGTCCTGAGATTGCACAGGTAACCGGCGACGGTCGTGCTGCCAATGTCGACCGCCAGCCCGTACGCCCCCTCGACGTAGCCGGGGCGCACGTCCAGCACTTCGCGGTCGTGCCACAGTGTGACGGTCGCGGTCCAGTCGCCCTCGCGCAGCGTCTCCTGCAAACCGCGCAGGGCCGGGTAGTCGATGCGCAGATCCGCCGGAAGGTCCCACTGCTCGACGAGCGCCTTCCGCAGCCGCTCCCAGTCGCCGCTGGGCGCTTCGAGGCGCGGCGGCTCGACCTCGACGTAAACCTGCCGGACGGCGGGATCGATCTCGATGACGCGCTCGGTCGCCGCCTTGCGGACGACCTGTTTCCGCGCCTGACTCTCCTCCGGGACGCTGATGAGCACATCGCCCCTGACCCTGGCGACGCAGGACAGACGGGAGCCCTCGATGTCGTGCTCCGCGAGGTAATCCAACTCATCCTGCTTCGGGGAGGTTACGTTCTCGCAGCTTGATACAATCCCATGCTTCTGGAATTCACCCTCTTCGACGTGGATCTTGCACTTGCCGCACACGAGCCGCCCGCCGCAAATGCTCTCTATCTCCACGCCCACCTGGCGGGCAGCGTCGAGTAACGAGGTGCCAGCAGGCACCCGTCCGCGTCGTCCAGATGGCATGAAAATGACAAGAGGCTGGTTGTCGGCGGCGCTCGTCGAATCGCTCATCGCTCTCCCGGTTGGGTGCTAGGCGTCATTCAGGGTTGATTGTAACGTGATTTTTCAGATGAAGGTAGGAGAAATTAATGGGCGCGTCTCCGTGCTGTTTTTCTGGTTGTGGATGAACCGCTCAGGGCCGGAATTCAGGCTGTGGTGCGCTGTGCGACGGTGTGCAAACCCCGCCTGCGATGCGTCTCACGGGCTGGCCGGATTTGGAAGGTAGCAGAAACCGCTCAGCGTGGCAAGCCCGCCCAAAAGCGTGATGCCTCGAGCGGTAATTACGCGATTCTTATGGACTTCATAGAGACTGAAGGCGCGTATGCAGTATAGTCTATGTCAGGAAACGGATTGGTAAAGTCTGGAGAACGCGATGTTTGGTCACTCATCCCCCAGTTATCCGAGAAACGCGCTGCACGAACTGCGGCTGCGTGTGCCTGAGCTGCATCCCTATGCGGCGCTCACGCTGACGCTGGAGTCCATGCTCCTGCGCGGCGAGATCGACTCTGACGAATATCTCAGGCTGGCTGCGGCGCTGGTTACCGCTCGGCGGAAGCCGCTTTTTACGCCGAATTAACGCTGCGACACAACCGCATACGAACGATAAACAGGCCGTCCCTGCGCTGGCATGGGGCGGCTTTTCGACTTTTTGTGCCGAATTGGAGGATGTGCCGCCGGGTGAAAAAGAAAAAAGACCCTCTGGCGATGGCCTACTTTCCCACCGGGCTGCCCCGGCAGTATCATCGGCGCTGGCGGGCTTAACGACCGGGTTCGAGATGGGACCGGGTGTGTCCCCGCCGCTCTTATCACCAAAAGGTACTTTTATGCAGTCTGTGCAGTGAGCACAGACGTACAGTCAGTATCGAGTTGTTAAACAACGAATAGACAAGGTCATGCGGTGGTGGTGGTACAGATGGTGCGCGGTCTCAGTATGAGCGAGACAAGCGATTGGCCGTTAGTACGGGTTCGCTGAACACGTTGCCGTGCGTACACGTCCCGCCTATCCAACTGGTCGTCTACCAGCGGCCTCACGGAGATCTGGTTTTGGGGTGAGTTTCCCACTTAGATGCTTTCAGCGGTTCTCTCGTCCGGACGTGGCTACCCAGCGCTGCGGTTGGCACCACAACTGGCACACCAGCGGTCCGTCCACTCCGGTCCTCTCGTACTAGGAGCAGCGCCCCTCAAATCTCCCCCACCCACAGCGGATAGAGACCGACCTGTCTCACGACGGTCTGAACCCAGCTCACG
>CAZWUX010000503.1:0-2819 GCA_964637665.1 uncultured Anaerolineae bacterium | reverse complement strand
GATCCGGTATGGCAGCCCCAGCCGCCGCGCAATCTCCTCGGCGTCTCGCAGCAAATCCTGATGCGCCTGCTCCGAGACCGCAACATCCCCCTCGACGACCTTGACGAGCTCGACCTTGTCGAACTGGTGGCCACGCTTGATGCCGCGCACGTCCCGCCCGGCGCTCATCTTCTCGCGCCGGAAGCACGGCGTGTAGGCCACGTAGTTCTTCGGGAGCGATCCGGGTGGCAGGATTTCCTCGCGGTGCAGGTTCGTCACAGGCACCTCAGCCGTCGGAATCCACCAGAAATCCTCTTCGTGGTCGTGGTACAGATTCTCGCCGAACTTCGGCAGGTTGCCCGTCCCGACCATGCAGTAGCCGCGCACCATGTAGGGCGGATAGATCTCGGTGTAGCCGTGTTCCAGCGTGTGAACGTCCAGCATCCACGTGATCAGCGCCCGCTGGAGCCGCGCCCCGGCCCCTTTCAGCACGTAGAAGCGCGACCCCGACAGCTTGACGCCGCGCTCGAAGTCGATCACGTCCAGCATCGGCCCCAGCTCCCAGTGGGGCAGCGGATCGAAATCGTACGTCGGGATCGTCCCCTCCTCCCGGACGACGACGTTGTGCTCCTCGTTCGGGCCGACCGGCACGCCCTCCGCTGGCAGGTTCGGGATGTACAACATCTCCTCGTCGAACGCCGTCTCGACCTCACGCAGCTCCCGTTCGAGCTTATCCAGCCGGGCGTTCAGGCTTTTCATCTGGTCGATTTTGGTCTGCCGCTCGGCAGGGTCGCGTGTCCGCCCGATGATCTTGCTCGTCTTGTTCTTCTCCGCGCGCATGTCGTCGACCTGCTGGATCAGCTCACGCCGCCGCTCGTCCAGTTCGAGGATCAGGTCGATGCGAGGAACGGCCTCCTCGTCGTTCAGATCGCGCATCGCCGCCTTGACGCGCTCCGGGTCTTCACGTATGACGTTGATGTCGAGCATGTTCGCCTCCTCAAGCCTGTTCTACCTGTACCTGCGCGTGGTGCCAGGCGCGGCCCCAGACACACAAAAACCCCGCCCTGGCCGGGAACCGGGTGTCCGCTGGCAAATGCGTCTCCGGTTTCCTTTGCAGCTGGACTCTTGCAAAAAGAGCCTGCCCGGTCTCAGGACGAGGTTGGACCTCGTGGTGCCACCTGAATTCACCGGCGGCTTCGTGGGCCACCGGCCTTCATTCGACGCGATAACGGGCGTGCCCGGCCCCGCATTTCCTCAGGGCGACGTGTCAGGAGTGGAACTCAGCCGCGTGCGCAGCGCCTTTCACCACCCGGCGCCTCTCTCGGACGCACCCCGGCGGAGGGGCTCCGTCAGAGTCGTTTTCGTATATGAGCGGAGTTTACCACGCGCCGGAGGCCGCCGTCAACCGCCCCAGCGCCCGGAATCAAAACGACGGAGCGCTTCGCTCCGCCGTCGTCCGTGCCGCCGTTCCACGCTCGCGAACCGCACCGCTGCCGCGCCGCTACTGTCCCAGCAGAACGGTGAGCATCGGCACGATCACGAAGGCGACGAATAACCCGAACGCGAACAGCCCCATCACGCCGAACAACAGCATGTCACCGCGGTCGAACTCGACGATGGGCACGCGGGTATGCGCCTTCTTGTCGGCATGGAAATCGAATGGACGCAGGTAAAACAATGGCATCGTGCTATCCCCACCAAAACTGACAGGATAAGTCGAAATCTCTCAGCAGGGAGTCTATCAGATTCGACCGGCGTATGCCATCGCACCCCATGATTCCGGGCGCGATTTTCCCGCCATAAAACCTTGTCCAAATCGCCGCCGCATGGTACACTACCGGTCGTCGGCGCCAGTAGCTCAATGGATAGAGCGTTGGTCTACGAAACCAAAGGCTGCAGGTTCGAATCCTGCCTGGCGCACACGCCCCGTTTAGCGGGGCTTTTTTCTATCTAGCTCTAGCCTCGCTCGATATGCGTATTTTCCTCCTGCACACCCGCCGTTTTTGATATATCATTAGGTGGGTGCCAGCGTGTCCATCAAGGAATCGCGATGCGGATATCCCTTCTCCAACCCGACATCCTGAACGGCGAGATCGAGCACAACCTGTCGACCATCCAACGGCTGGTCGACAACGCCGAAGGCGATCTGATCGTACTTCCCGAATACGCCCTCACCGGCGCAGTCGGCCTGAGGAGCGGGGCCGACATCCACGACTGGGCGAGGCGCAGCGCCCTGGCAAAACGTCTCCTCGCCGTGCCCGACGGCAAGATCGTGCTGATCAACGCCCTCGTCGAGACGGACGACGGTATCCAGAACTGCACCGAGCTTCTCCCCACCGGCCAGCAGCAGCCCAAAATCATTCTGAGTGACGCCGAACGGGCGGCTGGCATCGTGCCCGGCACCGGCCAGCAGACCTTCGACCTGTTCGGCAAGCGGTTCAAGGTCATGGCCTGCGCGACGCTGGATTCCGCCGACGCGTTCGCGCTGGAGGAGCTTGACTTCGCCATCTGGGTCTTTCACTTCACCAACGACAACTACGCGCGGGCGATGGCCGATGTCAAGCGCGTCTCCGAGATCAACGGCCTGCGCATCCTCGTGAGCAGTCTCGTCAATGGTCGGAGCATCGGCCTGAGCGCCTACGTGGACGGCCACGTGCAGCTCGTGCTGCCGCGCCGCGAGGGTATTCTGGAAGTCATCGTCGCCTGACCTCCGCGCCGGGCGCGCTCATTTTTCCCACGAACACACCACAACTGGCGGCATCATGAAGCGGGTGACAGGGAACCGGGATGCTGGATGAATGGATCGGCGGCCGCGCGCTGCGCAGGCGGGTCTCCACCCC
>CAZWUX010000502.1:0-2825 GCA_964637665.1 uncultured Anaerolineae bacterium | reverse complement strand
GCCGGGGCGGTACGCGCGCTCGGACTGGGAAAAGAAGGTGCTGACCATCCTCGCGGATTACGCGGCGCTGGCGATCCTGAGCACGGTGCGGCAGGAGGCGCTGCAAGCGGCGCGCGAGCAGCACATCGCGGCGGAGACGTTCGCGGCGCTGGGCGACGTGGCGGCCAACCTGCTGCACCAGCTCAACAACAAGGTCGGGACGATCCCGGTGCGGGTGCAGGGGATCGAGGATAAATCCGGCCCGGCGCTGGCCGCCGATCCCTACCTCGCGGCCAACCTCGCGGAGATCGAGCGCAGCGCCCGCGAGGCGATGCGCGCCGTGCGGGACAACCTGACACTGCTGCATCCCATCGAGCCGGTGCCTATCGACGTGGCGACGTGCGTGCGGGAGGCCGTCGCGCGGGCGGACGTGCCGGGCGAGGTCTGCGTGGAGGTCGAGGGGTTGGAGGCGCTGCCGCCGGTCATGGCGGGGCAGCACAGTCTGACGATGGTGTTCATTAACCTGCTCGAAAACGCATCGAACGCGATGGGTGGAATGGGCACGGTGACGATCCGGGGGTTCGAGCGGGAGAAGTGGGTCAAGGTCGAGGTTCATGACACGGGGCCGGGCATCGACCGGCAGCTACAGGACCAGATTTTCGAATTCAGCTTCTCGCGCGAGAACGCGGCGCAGCCGGAGAAGCTGGGCTTCGGGCTGTGGTGGATCAAAACGCTGATGGCCCGGCTTGGCGGGGCGGTGACGGTAGAAAGCGACGGCCAGCATGGGACGATGTTCCGGCTCAAGTTCCCGCGCGGGCGTGAGAACGGCGCACAGGAAGGGTGATAGAGATGGAAGTCCGCGACACCAGAGCGCTCGTGATCGAGGATGAGGAGTCCTGGCAGCACATCCTGACAGAAATCCTGGTCGATCTCGGCCTGGAGGTCGACGTGGCGGAGAACCTCGACGCGGCGGTCGAGGCGATGCGGGAGGCTTCGCACCGGCTGGCCGTCGTGGACCTGTCGCTGGATAACCGCGATCACCGCAACCGGGATGGGCTGCACGTGCTCGACGCCGTGCGGCAGTACGATCCGGGGTGCGTGCCGCTGCTGCTGACGGGTTACGCGACGGTGGAGATCGCGGTCGACGCGCTGACGCAGTACGGGGCGTTCACCTGCCTGCGCAAAGAGAACTTCACGCGGGCGGGCTTCCGCGAGGTCGTGCGGGAGGCACTGGCGAAGGCATCACCCTGGCTGCACGATGGGGAAACCGGGGCGGAGCGGGCGCGGGGAGACGCATCGCGGCCCCGGCGGGAAGAGTCTCCGGCGGAAAATGGGGCAGGGATGGCGCTCGTGGTGGAAGATGACGCCGGATGGCGCAGCATTCTATCCGAACTGCTCAGCGAAGCCGGGTATAAGGTCCGGCTGTGCGGTGGATTCGCGGAGGCGCTGGGGTGCCTGGGGCGGGACCGCTACGATCTGGCGGTCGTCGACCTGTCGCTCTCGCCGGATGAGGCGCGGCGGCCTGGCTGGCAGGTTGGCAAAAAGCCGCGACAGGAGCTGAACGGGCTGCGGCTGCTGGCGAGCACGCGCGCGGTCAGCGTGCCGACCATCGTCGTGAGCGGCGTCGCGTCGCCCGCCGACATCGAGCAGACGTATTCCGAGTACGGCATTTTTAGCTGCATCGAGAAGCAGAGCTTCGACCGGGCGACGTTCCTCGAAGCTGTCACGGCGCTCCAGAGTGCGGATGAGGTCGAGGACGTGCTCGACGTGCTCACCGACCGCGAGCGGCAGGTGCTTTCGCTCGTCGCGCGGGGGATGACCAACAAGCAGATCGCCGCCGAACTGACGATCTCGACCAACACCGTCAAGCGGCATCTGCGCTCGATCTTCCAGAAGCTCGGCACGAACACCCGCGCCGCTGCCGCTGCGATCGCCGTCGACGCGGGGCTGTCCATCGGCTGGCAGACGCCGGAGGAGCGCCGGTAGGGTAGGAACAGCATTTCTTCCTGGGGGCGCTGCCCCCAAACCCCCGCAAGGGGATGCATCCCCTTGACCCCCATAGGTTGGAGGCGCGTCGCGCCTCCAACAGATTTTCCCTCACAATTTGGAGTACCCGATAAAAATCAAGTTGGGATGACTCGCCACCGGGACAAACGTCTGCGAGCGGGGTGGGGCGAGGTGTGTGGCGGTAAAATCCGGGCGCTGTTGACTCCGCGCGCCGGGTCGTGCTATCCTATTTACGAAACCGGTTGCGCAACCGGTTTTCTGGCCGGGGGGTGAGAACTCCGGCCCGCGTTCCGCAGCTTCCACACCCAGCGCCGCCGTCCCCTCACAGCGCAGGCAAAGCAGATTATGAAACGAGCCACGATGGCGGACATCGCCCGCCGGGCAGGTGTCTCCAAATCGACGGTATCTCACGTCATCAATGGGACGCGCTTCGTCTCGGCAGAGACGGCCCGGCGCGTGCAGCAGGCCATCGAGGAGCTGGATTACCGGCCCAGCATGGTGGCGCGCGGGTTGGCCTCGGAGCGGACGGGCACGGTGGGCCTGCTCATCTCGGACGTGGGCAACCCGTTTTACCATCAGGTGATCCGGGGCGTGGAGGACGTGGCGCTCCAGAATGACACCAGCGTGTTCCTGTTCAACGCCAGCTATGACCTCGACCGCAGCCTGAAGTACATCCGGTCGATGATCGACCGGCAGGTGGACGGCGTGATGTTCATGTCGAGCCGGTTGACGATGCAGTTGATCGAGGAATTGTCCCGGCACCAGGTGCCCGCGTTGATCCTCGATTGGGAGGAAGCGCAGGTCGAGGGCATGGCGACCATCGCCTTCGACTTCGAGAG
>CAZWUX010000501.1:0-2828 GCA_964637665.1 uncultured Anaerolineae bacterium | reverse complement strand
TCGCGAACGCGTTCAGGAGACAGATCGCCAGGCAAACCGGGCCGTCGCGGCGGAGCCCGGCGAGCTTGCGCCGCGTGTCTTCAAGATCGAGCGGCCGCAGCACGTGACCGTGGGCGTCGATTCGTTCTGCGATCTCGACGACGCGCGTGTTGACCTCCAGCGGAATCTCATGCTGGAGCACGGCGATCTTCACCCCGGCGATCACGTCCGCCAGCGCATCGATCCGCGCCACGCTCATCTTCCCATTCGCGCCGGGCACGATGACGATCCGGTTCTCTCCATCCTCCTCCACGACGATCGTCGCCGTCCCTGTCGAAACGTCGGGGCAGAACGCCACATATCGCAGCGCGACGCCGCTCTCCGCCAGCGAATCCGTCAGCGCGCGCCCGAATGGATCATCCCCCACACACCCGATCATGAGGGTGTCCGCCCCCATTTTGCTGGCCGCCACCGCCTGATTGGCCCCCTTCCCCCCCGGAATCATGCTGAAGGAGCTGCCGGCGATCGTCTCTCCCGGCTGGGGCATCCGGCTGACCCTGACCACGAGGTCCATGTTCAGGCTGCCAATCACGGCGACATCGCTCATCAGCGTCTAACTCTTTCGGGCTGCGGTCGACTCACGCACGACCAGCTCTGCGCTCAGGACGATCTGTTCGTTTTCCCAGTCGGAATCACTGCTGTGGATCTTATCGAGCAGCCGTTCGGTGGCGATCTCCGCCATCTCCTGCACGGGCTGGGCCATCGTCGTCAGCGCCGGGTTGACCGCCGGGGCCAGTTCGATGTCATCGAACCCGATCACCGACAGATCGTCCGGCACCCGGCAGCCCTTTCTGCGGGCCGTCGAGATCGCGCCAATCGCCATCATGTCGTTCAGGACAAATACCGCCGTCGGCGGGGAGGGCCGGTCGAGCAGCGCTTCCATGACTCTTAACCCGGCCTGAATGGTGAAGTCACCGGGCAGAATCAGCGACGGGTCCAGCGTCAGGCCGCGTTCCGCCATCGCCCGCTGGCAGCCCGTCACGCGCCCCATACTGGGGCCGACGCCCGGCGGCCCGGTGATGCAGGCGATGCGCTCGTGCCCCAGGTCGAGCAGGTGCCCGGCGGCGACGTATCCCGCCGTCTCGTTGTCGAGCAGCACCACGTCCGCCAGATGGAGCGGCACATCCCGATCTGCGACGACGACCGGCGTGCCCGACGCCGTCAACCGTTCGAGGTCCTCCCGCGACTCACCCGCCGAGATAAAAATAACCCCATCTACCTGCTTCGCGATCAACGTGTTGACGTATTCCTGCTGTTTCGCCAGATCGTTGTCACTGTTGCACAGGATAACAGAATAGCCGTTCTCATACCCGATGTTCTCAATGCGGCGGGCGATGTCCGCGAAAAACAGGTTCGACGCGTCCGGCACCACCAGCCCGATGGTCTTCGTCTCGCCGCTCCGTAAACTCCGCGCGATGGAGTTCGGCTGGTAGCCCAGCTCCCGCATGGCGGCGATCACGGCCTGCCGGGTCGGCTCCTCGACGTGGCGCGTCGCGTTGATGACGTGGGAAACCGTCGCCGTCGAGACTCCGGCGCGCCGTGCCACGTCTTTCATCGTCGTGCGCTTCATCGATGGGTCCTGCGATAGGCTGCCCGGCAGCGGGGTACGTAATCGATTACGTAAACGATTGCCACCAGCATACACAAAAAAATGGCCCGCTGTCAAGGGGATCAGCATTCCGGTGGAAAAACCCGCCCGCTGCCCTCCCCGCCATGCGCGGATCGGGTACACAAACCAGCGGCCCCCGGCCTGTGCCGGGGACCGCTGTCACGGGGCAGATACGTTGTGCGACGTTACGGCGTCTCGGCCTCACCCTCGTAGAACACGTCTGTGCTTTCCTCGCCTTCCGCTATCAGGAACCCGACCAGCCCCCGCTCCAGGCGGCTGATTGCGTGGTCGACCAGAATGTAGCGTCCCGGCTCCTGAATCTCGAACTCGACCATCGTCGCGCCGCCCGGCGGCACGACCATCGTCTGCACGTCGGTCAGCGGATCGGAGGTCAGCGAGGCGAACGGATAGGCCCGGTCGAAGATCTCCCCGATGACGTGGAACGAGGACATATAGTTCGGCCCACCGACGCCCATGAAGATGCGCACCGTGTCGCCCACTTCGGCTTCGAGCAGATTGTCCTCCCCGGTCAGCGCGCCGACCGCCCCGTTGAAGACGAAGTACGTGGGGTCCTCTTCGAGCATGTTCTCATTGCTGAAGTCGACGTGGCCCGTCGTGCCTGCGGGCTGCTCGGTGTAGATTTCACCCTGCATCACGTAGAACTCCCTGTCGACCTCCGGCAGGCCACCCTCCGGCTCGACGAGGATCATGCCGTACATCCCATTGGCGATGTGATGCGCGACGCTGGGCGTGGCGCAGTGATAGACGTACAGGCCGGGGTTCAGCGCTGTAAAGGTGAAGGTGTGCGTCTCGCCCGGCTTCGTGTCGGTGTAGACCGCGCCGCCGCCGGGGCCGTTCACGGCGTGCAGGTCGATGGAGTGGCTGAACTGGCTGCCCGTTTCATTGGTCAGGCTGAGCTGCACGGTGTCCCCTACCCGCACGCGGATGAAGGGGCCGGGCACCGATCCGTTGAAGGTGAAGTAGGTCATCGTCGTGTCGTCGGCGAGCTGGCCCTCGATCTCCTGCGCCGTCAGATTGACCTCGACCAGCTCCGGGCCGCGGTTGCCGACCGGGTCAGGCAGGTCCGACGGGTTGTGGACGATGGACTCGCCGGAGACGGTCGGCGCTTCCGGCTCCCCGACGACCAGATTGCCCCACATCCCGGCCTGGCGGTGGCCCG
>CAZWUX010000500.1:0-2845 GCA_964637665.1 uncultured Anaerolineae bacterium | reverse complement strand
CGCCGCCCGGTTGGCTCCTTCATCTTCCTCGGCCCGACGGGCGTCGGCAAGACCGAGCTGACGAAGGTGCTGGCCGAGTTCCTGTTCGGCAGCGAGGACTCGCTGATCCAGCTCGACATGAGCGAGTTCATGGAACGCCACTCCGTCGCGCGGCTCGTCGGCGCGCCTCCCGGCTACGTCGGCTACGAGGACGCCGGGCAGCTCACCGAGGCGATCCGCCGCCGCCCCTACTCGATCATCGTGTTCGACGAGATCGAGAAGGCGCATCCGGAGGCGTTCAACATGCTCCTCCAGATCATGGAGGAGGGCCACCTGAGCGACGCGCGGGGCCGCATGGTCGACTTCCGCAACGCCATCATCGTGATGACCTCCAACGTCGGCGCGGATGTCATCCAGCGCAACACGTCGCTGGGCTTAGAGCTCCCGCGCGACAGCGAGCAGGCGCTTGAGGATCAGGAATACAAGGACATGCGGAAGAAGCTGATGGACAGCCTCCGCCGCCAGTTCCGGCCTGAGTTCCTCAACCGTGTGGACGCCATCATCGTGTTCCGGTCGCTGCGCAAGGCCGAGATCACGGAGATCGTCGACCTGCTGATGGACCGCGTGCGCGAGCGGCTGGGCGAGCACGAGATCAAAGTGCAGCTCACCGAGGCGGCCAAAGAGTACGTCGCCGAGGAGGGCTACGACCCCGAATACGGGGCGCGCCCGCTGCGCCGTGTGATCCAGAACGAGATCGAGGACGCGCTCTCCGATGGCCTGCTGGCCGGGAATTTCGAGCCGGGGGCAACCGTGCAGATCGACTACCGCGACGACAAGCTCACCTTCGAGCCGGTCGAAGTCGCGGAGGAAGAGGACGAGCGCGAGGCCGAGGCGACACCCGCCAGCTAGCCTCTACCAACCGTCGTGACCACAGGCCGGGGAACGCATCCCCGGCCTGTTTTTTTATTTCAGTGCCAAGTGCAGAGTGCAAAGTGCAGGGTAGATGACGTGCTCGCCCGCCTGACATTCCAACCCTGTGAAACGTCTGTCACGGTTGCCCCATCAGGGGTCGATGTGTTTCCTAGCGGATCCGCCGTTTGAACACTCGCAGCCCGGCGGAGCGCCACCCCCACTTGGCACCTGGCACTCAGCACTAAAACCGGAGAGACGGTTGAGGGCTGGCGGAGGCATCCAGTCTGAAAAACGCCTGCCAGCCGATACCTCACACGGTTGACGTTCCCTGTCGCGGGCGCTATGATCCCGGCAATGAAGCACATCGGATGCGCGGCCAGGGTGATCCTGGCCGTTTCGGGTGAGACACATGAGTGAGCGACGGGGCGGCTGTGCGCGCCGCCTGCTGCTGGCGGTGATCGTCGTCGGCGTGCTGGTGGGCGTGTTCGTCCAGTTCGGGGATGAGATTCTCTACTGGGCCACCGGCCAGGACATTATGGATGATCTGCGCGCCGACCTCGCCGCCGCCCGCCCGACGAATGCGCCGCTCATCGCCGCGCTGGGGGGCGGGGGCGATGCCCGGCCCCAGACCTCTTCCGACGAGCCGGTGAGCAATACGGGCGGCGGGGGCGGCCTTGCAGCGGACGGCTTCCCCGCGCAGCCGCGCCAGCACGTCCTCAAGTACGTCGTCCAGCCGGGCGATGCGCTGTTCACCATCGCGCAGGAGTTCGACCTGCATCCCAACACGATCTTCTGGGCCAACACCGACGTACTGCAGGACAACGTCCACCTGCTTCAGGTCGGCACCGAGCTTTACATCCTGCCCGTGAACGGCGTCTACTACCTGTCGGATGGCACGCTGACGTTCGAGGAGATCGCCGCCCAGTACGGCGTGACGCCGGGCGACATCCTCTACTCGGAGTACAACGCGCTGGAGGACTTCAGCCCCGGCGACATCGCCCCGGAGGGGCTGCACATTGTCGTGCCCGGCGGGCGGCGCGATTTCATCTCGTGGCAGGCCCCCATCAACACCGGCACCGAGAGCGGCGGGGCCAACCCGGAGGGGTCGATCCATCCCGGCTCGTGCCGGGCGCTCTACAGCGGCACGGGCGGATCGGGCAACTACGCCAGCCCGCTCGGCTCGCAGCCCTACCGCCTGACGCAGTCCTTCGCGGCGTGGCACCCCGGCCTCGACTTCGCCGCCGACGTGGCCGACACGCCGATCTATGCGGCGGAGACGGGCGTCGTCGTCTTCGCGGGCTGGCACCGCGATGGCTACGGCGAGCTGATCATCATCGACCACGGCGACGGCTGGACGACCTACTACGCCCACCTCGCCTCGCGCTTCGTAGGCTGCGGCGATCAGGTCTCCAAGGGGCAGCTCATCGGCCTGATGGGCTCCACCGGCAACTCGACCGGCCTGCATCTGCACTTCGAGATCCGCGAGAACGACGTGCCGTTCGACCCTCGCGACTTCATCGACATCAGCAACGCCGGCAACTAGACCGGCGCCCGTGCTTACGAGGTGGGCTGGAGGATGATCGGCGTCGCGCCGGTGATCGATATCTCCGAGACGCTCATCTCGAACCCGGTGGCTTCCTGAGCGAAGATCTCCAGGTCACCGCGGGCCAGGACCGGCACCGCCGTGCTGCCTTGCAGCAGGTGGACCTCGCCGGTGCCGTACTCATGCTCCAGCACGTTGATCTCGATGCGCACCGTCTGGCCGGGGCCGACATCGATCACCAGCAGGCCGTTGGCGTCAGTCGAGGCCTGGGTGACGGTCTGGTCGATCTCGATCGAGAAGTTCTTGCCCGCCCAGGGCTGGCCCCCGTTCTCGTACAGGAACACGCCGAGGCGGACGGTCTCCTGGCTGAGCGGCGTGAGGTAGAGCTGCGTGCGGTAGCTGATATCTTCC
>CAZWUX010000499.1:0-2851 GCA_964637665.1 uncultured Anaerolineae bacterium | reverse complement strand
AAGCAGGTCGGCGCGCACGGGGTAGCCGGTCTCCACGGCCAGACCGTCGCGGAAAAACCGGGGCGAGTCAGACGCCGTAACGGCGACACAGGTGGCGATGCGTGACAGCAGCCGGATCGTGCTGCCCGGCTCCACGTCGGGCAGGTAGATCATCACGGGGACGCCGCTCAGCCAGCAGGCGAGCGCCGCCGGGACCGTCGCCCAGCCGCCCGTGAGCAGCAGCGCGCCCGGACGGAAATGGCGCACGATGCGGAGCGCCTGAGCCGCCCCGATCAGAATGCGGAAGGCGTTGGGCACGGCCCGCAGGCCGACTCCGACGATGGGGCCGCCTGCCACGCCGTCGAAGGGGATATCCGCCCGCCCGACGAGGTCACACTCGACGCCGTGCGTGCTGCCCAGCCAGCACACTTCGGCGGTCGGATGCAGGGCCTTCAGGGCGTTGACGACGGCGAGAGCCGGGTAGACGCCGCCGCCGGTCCCGCCGCCTGAAAAGAGAACTCGTAGGTGATTCGTCTGCTGGCTCATTGCGGCCTCAGGGCTGCGCCCGGCAGGCACGGATCGCCTCCGGGTCGAAGCCATAGGTGGTCGTCACCTCCATGATGATCGGCTCCGGGATCGATTTGTTGTTGCAGAGCTGGCTCTCCATCACGGTTTCGGGACGAACGTCGGGCGGCGGCAGTTCGTGGAAAAGGTCCCGGCTATTCAGGATAATCGCGAGCGCCATCGCGGCGAGCATCCCAACCCGGAGGACACGACCCTCGGTCCGTCCCCTGAGATAACCGGCGGCGAGGGCGAATAATATCAACCAGCCCATCAGCGCCAGATTCAGGTTCCGCCATCGAAAATAGGCGAACGCGACGGCGGAGATGGCAGCGATCAGGGCGAGCGCGTACAGAGCCATCACCCGGTGCTCGCGCGGCCACTCGCCGGAATGGGCGGCGGCGTACACGATGCCGAGCGTGCCGATGACGGTCGCGATATCGTCGAGATTGGCGAATAAGCCGCTCGTTTGGAGGATGCGCTGGGCGCTGGGTGGCAAAGACAGGCTGGGAGAGAAAAAGAGCAGCCCCAGTGGAAGGAAAAAGAGGGCGGCGGCGACTACTGCGCCCCTGCGTAGGGCGAGCGGCCAGCGCTGCCACGTCAGGATCGTCATGCCGGAGGCCACGCCCAGGGATGCGAAGATCAATGACCGTGAAAGGGCCTCGCGGCTGAGTGCGCCTTCCGGTGTGAAAATCGGGAGAAATGTGGCGCTCAGGTTGGCGGGCACGGTGTAGGCGTAGAGCGCCATCCGCCGGGCGGGAGGGAACGCCTGCACGTCCGCCGCGCTGATGAGCGTGAAACCGAGGCCAGCCGTCTCGGGCCGCACGGAGCGAACGAGCGCGCCCATCGCAAGCAGGCGGAGCAGCGCATAGACGAGTATGCTGCCCACTGCGAGAGAGGCGATCCGCGCGGCCTGCCCGGTCGATATCCGCTCGAACAGGATGGCGACGATGGCGTAGACAAATACGGCGGCGCAGATGGCAACGCCGTTCTCACGGGTGAGTGGAGCGAGGATGAGCAGGGCGGCCAGGGTGATATACCAGCGCGGCCTGTCATGGGGATCGAGTAAAAGCAGGCTGATGAGGCCCGCGATGAGAACCGTGTAGACGCCCGTATCGGACACCCAGGTGACGAGTGGGCTGGCGTAAGGGTGGGAGACGAAGAACAGAGCGCCGAGCAGCGCGGCGAGCAGCTCGCCGCTGAGGCGGCGCAGCACGACGAACAGGGAGACCGCTGCGACGGCGTGGGCGAACATCGCGGTGGCCTGATAGCCGGCGTACTGCACGCCGAACAGCCGGTACAGCGCGGCCATATGGAGCGTAAACAGGGGGCGATAATAGGAGGCTGAGATGGGGAGGGCGTCGAAGTTCCTGCCGCCGAATCCGGTGAATGGGCCGTACTGGTACGCGATGGCGAGGTGAATCAGATCGTCGCCGCGCAGGAATGTGCCGCCGAGCGCAGGCGCGTAGACGAGCAGGGTGTAAATGAGAATGGCTGCGGTGGGGAGCAGCCACCGGAGAACGGCTCCTCCCCCGGAGCGCGAGACAGACGATGCCGGTGATTTGAGCACGAACCCCCCTGTTGCGCGGGTATCAGTAGTCGATGCTGCCCCGCCGCCCAACGCGCGCAAACCGCCGGGTTTGCGGCCCCTCGTGGGCCATGTCGTAGCGGTTGGCGCGCCGGCGGTTGGGGTGTCTCCCCCGGCGTGAGACGCTCATTAGAATGCCGACGCCTGCCAGTACGGTGACGAGGCTCGATCCGCCGTAGCTGATGAAGGGCAGTGGCACCCCGGTGAAGGGGATGACGGCGGTCATCACCGCGATGTTGAGCAGCGCCTCGTAGGCGATCCACGCGCCGATGCCGGTGGCGAGCAGCGCTCCGAACGAGTCGTGGGCCTCCGATGCGATCTTGAAGGCGCGCCATACGTAGATCACGAACAGACTGATGACGACCAGGCAGCCGAACAGGCCAAGCTCCTCGCCGATGATGGCGAAGATGCTGTCCGTGTGGGCGGCGGGCAGGAAGCCGAACTTCTGGCGGCTCTGGCCGAGGCCGATGCCGAACCAGTTGGGGCTGAAGCTGTTGCCGGGGCGCGCGCCGGGCGCAGTGAACGCGATGATGGTCTGCTGGACGTGCCACGACGCCTGTGTGAGATCGCGCATCGACTCGACGTGGGCGAGCAGTCTGTCACGGGCGTAATCGAACTGGGTACTGAGCGTCCACGCGACGAAACCCGCGCCCGCCCCGGCGACGACGATCTGCACGATGTTGGCCCCGGCGACGAAAAACATCGTCCAGGCGGTGATGACGA
>CAZWUX010000498.1:0-2887 GCA_964637665.1 uncultured Anaerolineae bacterium | reverse complement strand
ATTTCCGACCCTACGCCGGGGACCCACTGAGCGTGCTCACCATCGACCGCCTGCGGCTGTCCCCCGCCCTCTCCGCATTGATCATGCTCGGCCTGACGCTCACCGTCGACGCGGCGAGCTTCATCACGGCGGGCGCTGCATTTTTCCGCGCCTACGGCTGGTCGGATGTGTGGACCTACGGCATCTACCAGTACGTCATCATGCCGCTCGTCGCCGCTGCCTTCGTATGGGTGTCGACCGGCGCAGCGCGGATGTTCGAGCGCCTGGGCGAAAGCGACGCACTGCTCGCCCCCCGCACCGCCTACCACACATTCATCGACGGCCCACTGCGCCGGGCATTCACCCACCCCGGCTGGTCGACCACCTCCCTGATCGTGACGATAGCCCTCGCCGTGTACTACACATTCTTTTTCACCGACACCTCCACCTGGGCGCGACCCGTGTTCGCCGCCCGCGCGGCGAAGGTGCTGCTGCTGTACATCCCCGCCTGGTATATGATCTGCCAGATCGTCGCCCGGCAGATCGTCTCAACCTGGGGTCTGTTCCGGGTTTTCGATCAATTCACGGTCACGCCTCACCCCCTCCACCCGGACCGCTGCGGCGGGCTGCGCGCCATCCACGACTACGCCATCGGATTCGGCTACATCATCGCCCTGATCGGGCTGGGCGTGCTCGTCCAGATCGTGACCGCCTGGCGCACCGTAGGCCGCACCCTGACGCCCGACGTGCTGGCGATGACCGGACTCTACGTCGCGCTCGGCGTCGCATTCTTCTTCCTCCCCCTGTGGACGGCTCACACCGCCATGCGGAACGCCCGCCGCGCGATGCTGGCCGACATCGCCACGCGCTTCCAGACCGACTACGCCGAGGCCATCGCCGGGCTGCCCAACCCCGGCGGGGACTGGACGCGCCGCGTCGACCGCCTGGAGGACATGCATACCCTCTACCGGATGACCGAGACATTCCCCATCTGGCCGTTCGACGCCGGGACGCTGGGCCGCTTCCTGATCACGTTCATCGTGCCCCTCCTGCCCGTGTTCATCGAGCTGGCTGTTACCATCAGCCAGCCTCCGGGCGGCGGCTGAGCGGATTCCGCGCTTTTTCTGCGAAAAAAGGTTGACGCCATCCCCATGATGTGATATGGTTTTATCCAGTATTCTCTGATAAATCGGATTGATCAAAGAAACCATGTCGATCGTGCTGTACCGCCGTTCTCGTGCTCGCCGCCAGGCTCCCAACCGGGGTCCGGCTTAGGCGCGTTGCCCGGCGGCTGCCCAGCCGCATCGCACGACTGCAACCCGCACCGGACGCCGGTGGGGGTTTTTTGCTGCCTTAAGGGGATTGCTGTATGACGTTCAACGTAGGGATTTACGGGGCGACGGGCTACACCGGGCTTGAGCTGGCCGGGTTGATCGAGCGCCACCCGGACGCGCGGATCGCCTTTGCGACCTCTGAGAGCGCCGCCGGGACCAGCCTGCGCGCCAGCCACCCGCTCGCGCCGGACGTACTCCTGACTTCGGCGGTCGATGCGCCGCTCGACGCGGTCGACGTGGTTTTCCTGTGCCTGCCGCACACGCAGTCCGCGCCGGTTGCGGCGGCGGCCCGCGCGGCGGGTGTGAAGGTGATTGACCTCTCCGCCGACCTGCGTCTGGACGACCCCGCCGTGTTCGAGCGCTGGTACAGGGCCGCCCACCCCAACCCTGAGCTGCTGCCCGCCCCCTACGGCCTGCCGGAGCTGTGGCGCGAGCGTCTCACCGGGGCCGACCTCGTCGCCAACCCCGGCTGCTACGCGACGGCGGCCCTGCTGGCGCTGGCCCCGCTGGCCGAGGCCGGAGTGCTCCTGCCGGGCGCGCCGCTCATCGTCGACGCCAAGTCCGGCGTGTCGGGCGCAGGCCGCACGCCGAAGGCCCACACCGTGTTCGGCGAGGTGCACGGCAACTTCTCGCCCTACAGCATCGGGCGGGCGCACCGTCACATCGCCGAGATCGAGCAGATGCTCGCCCCCTGCGGTGTGGAAGAAGGCGCGTTGATCTTCTCACCGCACCTGCTGCCCACCGACCGTGGCATCGTCGCGACGACCTACGTGCAGGTGACCGATCCCGCCGCCGCGCGGGATGCGCTCGTCGCCCGCTACGACGGCGAGCCGCTCGTCGCCGTTCTGCCGGAAGGCGAGCTTGCCACGCTGGCCCACGTCGTGCGCACGCCGTATGCCGCCCTCTCGACCACAGCTACCGGCGGATCGACCCTGATCGTCGTCTCCGCCATCGACAACCTGCTCAAGGGCGCGGCCTCTCAGGCCGTGCAGAACTTCAACCTGATCGCTGGCCTGCCCGAAACGGCGGGCCTGCTGCTTGTTTAGGGGATGGTCACGATGCCCACCGCACCCCTCGTGATCAAAGTCGGCGGTAACGACCTCGCAGCGGACGGCTTCATCCCCGCGCTGGCGGAGGCCGTCGCCGCGCTGCACGCCGCGCAGCCCTGCATCGTCGTTCACGGCGGCGGGCGGGCCATCAGCGCCCTGATGGAAAAACTCGGCGTCGAGCCGGTCTACGTGGACGGCCAGCGCGTCACCGACGAGGCCGCGCTCTCCGCCGCCGAGATGGTCCTCTCCGGTTCGGTCAACAAGGCGCTGACCCTCGCCCTGCTGAACGCGGGCCTCGACGCGCTGGGCATGAGCGGCGTCGACCGGGGCCTGCTGCGCGTCGAACCCTGGGGCGATGGCATGGGCCTCGTCGGGCGGATCGTCGCCGTCCGCGCCGACGTGCTGGCCGATCTGGCGGCGGCGGGCGTCGTGCCCGTCGTCTCGCCCATCAGCGCCGGGCCGGAGGGCCGCTACAACGTCAACGCCGACCACGCCGCCGGGGCCATCGCGGGCGCGGTGCGTGCG
>CAZWUX010000497.1:0-2897 GCA_964637665.1 uncultured Anaerolineae bacterium | reverse complement strand
GTGATGACGATGATGAACGCCGTGCTGAGGTCCGGCTGAAGCACGATCAGGCCGCCGACCAGACCCACGAGGATCGAGAACGGGATCAACCCGTAGCCCATGAGCTTAAGCTGCCCCTGCCGTGAGGCGAGCCACGCGGCGAAGTAGATGATCACGGCCAGCTTGGCCGCCTCGCCGGGCTGGATGGACCCCTGAAAATAGGATCGCTGGGCGTTGAAGATCGTGTTATTGCGGAGCAGCAGCAGCACGCCGAGGGCGATGATGACGACGAGCATGATGCCGAGCGCGACGCGCCTGTCGCGCAGAATGTGGTAATCGAGCCGCCATAGAACCAGCATGGCGGCGAGGCCGACGGCGAGCGAGCGCACCTGCTGGAGGAAAATGCGGACCGGTGAGCCGTATTCCAGATAGCTCCAGTCGAAGGTCGTGCTGTAGACCATCAGCAGGCCGAACGCGAGCAGCGCGGCGACGACCAGCAGCAGGTAAACGTCGAAGTCGAACATAGACGGCGCAGGTGGCGCAACCGGGCTGCCGTCCTGCTGTTGTTGATCCGGCGTGGTGGTTGCCATAACACGTCAATCCTGAATACTTCCGGCGGACACTAGAGCGGGTGGAAAGCACATCACAGCCGCTCGACGAGGGCGCGGAAATGCTCTCCGCGCTCTTCGAAGTCGGTGTAGGCGTCGTAGCTCGTGCCGCCGGGCGACAGGAGCACGATGTCCTCATCACGCGCGAGTTGGACGGCGGTCATCACGGCCTCATCGAGCGTCGTAACCTGCTCGATACGTGTATTCGCGCCCAGCAGCGCGCGCTCGGCGGCAGCCTTCTCGACGACCATGCGCCCGATCTCCCCAAACCCTATGATAGCATGACAGCGTTCGACGGCCAGTTCGATCAACTCGGCCCAGGGCAGTTTCTTGTCCTGCCCGCCCAGCAGCAGCACGATCTGCTCGCCCTGAAAGGCGTTCAGCGCGGCGAGGACGCGCTCCGGGGCGGTGGCGATCGAGTCGTTGACGAACGTCACGCCGCCCCACTCACGGACGATCTCCAGCCGGTGCGGGACGGGCTCGAAGGCGAGGATGCCCTGCCGCATCGTCTCCAGCGGCACGCCCGCCGACCCGGTGATGGCGCAGGCCGCGAGCACGTTCAGCACGTTGTGGAAGCCGCGCAGTGGAATCTCGTCGACGGTGCAGACGGTGTCCATCGGCTGGGTGAACGTCGGGCGGCAGACGATGCGATCCCCCACCAGCCACGCGCCGACCTCGACCGGCACGTTGCCGCTGAAATAGGCGATCGCCTGCTCGGCGCGGTGGCGCAGGGCGTAGCTCTGCGGGTCGTCGCGGTTCAGCACGGCGACATCGCCCGCAAGCTGGTTATCGAGGATGTGGGCCTTCGCCTCGACGTAGGCGTCCATCGTCTGGTGGCGGTCGAGGTGGTTGGGGGTGATGTTCAGCACGGCGGCGACGTGCGGGCTGGCCGTCATGATCTCAAGCTGGAAGGAGGACAGCTCCATCACGACGATGTCGTCCGGGTGGATGTGGGGCAGGTCCCCGATCAGGGGGTTGCCGATGTTGCCGCCCACCCAGGGCAGCGTATCCGTGCGCTCGAAGATGCTCCCGACGAGCGCGGTCGTCGTCGTCTTGCCTGCCGACCCGGTGATGCCGATGACGTGGCACGGGCAGCGCTCCATAAAGAGCTGCGCGTCGTTGCTCACGCGGATGTTTCGCTCCCGCGCGGCCTGCACGATGGGGATGCTGGTCGGGACGCCGCCGGAGATGCACAGCAGGTCGGTGCTGTTGAGCAGATAAAGGGGATGTTCGCCCAGCACGAAGGTGATGGGTAAACCCTCCAGCTCGGCCAGCTCACCGGCCAGCTCGGCCTCGCTTCTCCGGTCGCTGACTGTCACCCGCGCGCCGACGCTGCACAGCCAGCGAGCCAGCGCCGTGCCCTGCCGGGCCAATCCGAGGATCAGAACGCGCCTGCCTGCCAGCGGATCGGTCATGACGCCTCCCGATCCGGTGAAATGTCGGGAACGAGCGGCACGCAGATAGCGGGTGGTGCGGGTGCGATCACGCTTGCAAATCCTTAAACTTGACCCAGAAGGCGGTTTCGGGTTTGATCACCACCACGTCAACCGGCCCGCCGACGACCTTAGGCCGAGGATGGAAGCGCATGGTGTCCGCCGTGACCTGAACGGCGTACTGGGCGTAGTCGATGGCGTCCTGAAGTGTGAAGTAGCCCCACTGAATGGGGAAATGCGGCAAGCGCTGCTCCTCGCCCTGGGCGTTCCGCAGGGTCACAGGCATCAGCAGCCGGGACAGGATGTCCGTCACGCCGCGCCACGCCGCCCCCCACTGGCCGTCCTGATTGAGACGCTTGGTGCGCGCATCCTTGACGAGCGCCTCCCACACGTGCTGCTCGGCCAACCCCTTCACCGGATCGATCTTGTACCCGGCGACGAGAAACCCGCTGTTGGGCGGGACCTCCAGACCGCCGAAGTAGTCGATCAATGCCTGCGGCACCTCGTCGACCTCGTAATTGTGGCGGTGAACCTCGTCGCTGACAAACGACTCGATGTAGCCTGTGATGGGGACGCCCTGCACGTCGGGCGCGCCGAAAAATGAGATACCGATGTTGTTCATCGTCAGGAAGGTCTTGTAGGTCGAGTCCGACAGGCCGACGCCCATCTGGATGATGGTTGTGTCGTCCTTCTGCTGGCGCGAGGAGAGCGTCAGGCGGCTGTCGGAGGCCATGACGATGCCCTCCCGAATATACAGGCAGATGATGAAAGACACGATACGCTCCCTTCGGCGGTTGGCTGGCATCCATTGTACCGCTGGCCCGCCGTTCGCCAAATTGCCCGGGGTTTCCTTGGCCGGGACCCATTGTTTATTTGA
>CAZWUX010000496.1:0-2903 GCA_964637665.1 uncultured Anaerolineae bacterium | reverse complement strand
CATCTCGCGCATATCCTGATCGCCGTGCCTGAAGCGGCCTCTGCTGAAGAGATCGCCGCTGCCAGGCAGCAGGCAGACGAAATACTGGATTCCATTCAGCAAGGATCGAGCTTTGCTAGCGCCGCGGTCGCCCATTCCTCCGGTCAGCAAGCGCTACAGGGCGGCGATCTTGGATGGCGGCGCGAACCGGAGCTACCCACGGTATTCGCCGGTGTCGTGCCGCAGATGGCAATTGGTGAGATCCGCGGGCCCATGCAAAGCTCCAGCGGATTTCACCTTATCCAGTTGCTAGACAAGCGCGGCGAGGCGCGCCACATCGTTCAGCAAAGCCATGCCCGCCACATCTTGATCCGAACCAAGGAAGGCACCACCGACGCCGAGGCGGAGGACCGCTTGGGGCAACTCCGGGAGCGTATCGAAGCGGGCGACTCGTTTGCCGATCTTGCCCGCGCTCACTCTGAAGATCCGGCCTCTGCCGCCAAAGGCGGAGATCTCGATTGGATCAATCCCCAAGACATGGTACCTACCTTTCAAGAGGTCATGGAAGAGCTTGATCCGGGTCAGATCAGCCAACCATTTCGCACCCAGTTTGGGTGGCATATCGTGCAAGTAATGGAGCGACGCGCCCATGACGACACCGAAGAGCTGCGTCGCCTCAATGCGAAAGAAGAGATTCGCGAGCGCAAGGCCGAGGAGGAGCTACAAAGTTGGCTTCGGCAGCTGCGCGACGAGGCCTACGTACAATTACGCATCGAGGACTGATGAGCTCCGCTGGACCTGCGCCGCTCACGGCCGCTAGCGGACACCGCCCACGCGCCCGATTCAGCCAGAACTTTCTTCAGGATCGGGGCGTTCTTGCGCGCATCATCGATGTCATCGCTCCGAAACCTGGAGAAATCCTCGTCGAGATCGGGCCGGGTCTCGGCGCACTGACCGCGCCCTTGCTGGCGCGGGTCGATCGCCTGCATGTGGTGGAAATCGACAGAGATCTAGCAGCAGCGCTGCACCAACGGTTTGCCGGCGAGGATCGTCTGCAGATCCACCTTGGTGACGCGCTCAGCTTTGACTTTACATCCTTGGTGAGCAACGCCGAGCGCCTTCGAGTAGTCGGTAATCTGCCCTACCACATCTCCACGCCGTTGCTGTTTCATCTGTTCGCCCATTCAGCAGTGATTCAAGACATGTACTTCATGCTTCAGCGCGAGCTGGTGCAACGTATCGTAGCCTCGCCAGGCAGTCGAACCTACGGACGTCTGAGCGTGATGACGCAGCTCTACTGCAGAGTAGACAAGCTGTTCGATGTGCGGCCCGGCGCATTTTATCCCGTCCCAAAAGTAGCCTCGGCCCTGTTGCGCCTGATTCCGCGAAGCGAGCCGCCCTCGCCAATGAAAGATCGCGCGGCCCTCGAGAAGCTCGTCGCCCGCGTCTTCTCACAGCGCCGCAAAACGCTGCGCAACAGCCTCAAGCCGTGGTTGGGGGAAGACCAAATCCGAGACGCCCAGGTCGATCCGAATCGACGGCCGGAAACATTGACGCTCGCACAATTTGCCGCGCTGGCGGACATGCTGGCTCGCTCTGCTATCTGAGGAATCTATGACAGCGCCCCAACACCCTGACACAATGCATGGGCAACGCCCGCCGATGCCTCGGCAGATGCCCGCGGACTATAAGCCGGCACCGGATCTGCTCGCCCAGCGGGTGATTCTCATTACTGGCGCGGGGGACGGTCTCGGAAAAGCGGCCGCACTTGCCTGCGCCGCCCACGGGGCTACGCTCGTCTTACTCGGGCGTACGGTGCCCAAGCTCGAGGCCGTCTATGACAGGATTGTTGCCGCAGGCCATGCCGACCCCGCCATTTATCCTATGGATCTGCTCGGAGCGAGCCCCGACGACCATGAGGAGCTGGCAGAGCGGGTGGCAGCCGAGTTCGGCCGGCTCGATGGGCTGCTACACAATGCAGCGCAGCTGGGGACACTCACGCCCATCGACTACTATGACCCCAGGCTATGGCTGGAGACGATACAAATCAACTTGAATGCTGCCTTCTTCCTGACTCGCGCCTGCCTGCCGCTCATGAAGAAGTCGCCCGATGCGTCCATCGTCTTCACCTCAGCCGCCGTTGGTCGTCAGGGACGTGCTTACTGGGGCGCCTATGGCGTTTCCAAATTCGGTATTGAAGGCATGACGCAGATTCTGGCGCAAGAGCTCGACGCCTTTCCATCCATGCGTGTCAACAGCCTCGACCCAGGTCCAGCTCGAACCCGTCTGCGCGCCGCGGCCTATCCCGGAGAGGACCCGCAGACATTGCCGCAGCCGAAAACCTTAATGGCAACCTATCTGTTCTTGCTGGGTCCCGACAGCCGCGGCATCAATGGCCACGTGTTTGCTGCACGCCGAGGAGCCATCAATGGATAGGGAGCGCCGCCGGCGTTTCATTGAACAGAGCTGGAACGACTCCATTCTTCCGGTGCTGATTGAGTATATTCGCATTCCCAATAAGTCACCCGCCTTCGACCTCAGCTGGCAGGCCAATGGCTACATGGAAACCGCTGTCGCGCTCATCGAGCAATGGTGCCGCGAGCACGCGCTTCCCGATATGACGGTGGAAGTCGTGCGCTTGGAGGGTCGAACCCCGCTGCTCTTGATGGAGGTGCCTGGAGACGGGCAAGATGGGGTATTGCTCTACGGCCACCTTGACAAACAGCCGGAGATGAGCGGCTGGAGAAAAGAGCTCGGACCCTGGCGTCCCGTGCTAGCAGGCGATCGGCTCTATGGACGTGGCGCGGGAGATGACGGCTACGCCGTGTTCGCCGCATTGAGCGCTCTTCGCGCGCTGGCAGATCAAGGCATCTCCCATCGGCGCTGCTTGATCCTTATCGAGAGCTGCGAAGAAAGCGGCAGCT
>CAZWUX010000495.1:0-2908 GCA_964637665.1 uncultured Anaerolineae bacterium | reverse complement strand
AATTCCTGAACAGCGCGGATCAACCAGCCGATGCCACTGTGCAGAGTCGGCTCGCCCGATCCGACGAACGTCACCCAGTCGATTTCATTGGGGCGATGGGCTGCCAGCACCTCTTGCGCCTGGTTGATGATCTCCTCACGAGAGATGTACTCCCGGCGCTCGTTGACGACTGGCCGGGTGCGTCCCAACTGACAGTACACACAGTTCCAGTTGCACGTCTTAAGCGGGATTGTGTCGATCCCCAGCGACTGACCCAACCGCCGGGATGGAACTGGCCCAAAAACGACCTTCATCGGATAACCTTTTTTCAATCCTGTGCTAGTTATCCTGTTGGGTAGCGGCTGCCTGCGAACGGTCGGATCGCCGCCATCCGCCGCCTCGGGGCCTGTCCTCACGGTGAACGTTGCTGCTCCCGCATTTCGGACAGACGAGATCCGTCCCTCTGCCGCCTTCCCCATGCGGAAGCTGCCAGATGTATTCGCACGTGTAGCACTTGAAGCTCCTCATGATGTTCTCCCCGGATTTGATATCCGCCTAGACCGAACGGACGATCAGCAGCGGGCGGTCCACACGGTGCAGAACACCGGCTGCCACGCTGCCATAGAAGACGCTCCCCAGCCCACTGCGCCCGTGACTGGCCATCGCAATAAGGTCTGCCCCCTCGCGTTCCGCAGTGGTGATAATGGCTTCGACGACCGGGCCATGCACAATGACGGCCTGAGCCTCGATCCCTTTCTCCCGGAATTCTCCTCGAAGGGCTGTCAGATAGTCTTCAGCTTCCTGTGTGGCTTGTTGAATGGCTTCGTGCCACGTGTCGTACTGGGTGGCGTGGGTATTCATGATGTATGGCGGCGGCGTGACGACCTGTAAGAACACAACCCGCGCCTCATAGCGATGCGCCGCCTCTTCGACGTGCGGCAAAATGGCCTCGGCCCGCTTCGAGCCATCAAGTGGCACCAGAATGGTGTGGTACATGGCTTTTCTCCTGAAATTCGATCCTGTGCTTTACGCCGCCGTTCCCAGCACCAACACGCGGAAAATGTCGCTCTCCGTGATGATCCCAATCAGCCTGCCATGCCGGTTTACCACTGGCAGCCCGCCGATCTTGTGCTCCAGCATTAACTGGGCAGCTTGGGCAATCGACGTGGTAGGCCGGACGGTGATGGGGCTGCGCGTCATAATCTCGCGCACCGATAGCTTGGCCAGCAGGGTATACAGTTCATAGATATCAAGTGAGGTGGCATCGGACGGAGAGGCTTCACGGATATCCCCCCAGGTCACAATGCCCACCAGTTTGTCACCGTCCATGACCGGTAGACGCCGGATGCGCCTTTCTTTCATCAGACGATGGGCTTCTGGCAATGTCGTTTCAGGCGTCACCGTCACTGGATTGGGTGTCATCCAGACACTGACTGTCTGCGTTGTCATCGTTAAACACTCCTTCCTGTGTTTGACTGGCGATCAGCGCCTACGACCCACGTCTCAGTCGTAACTTCGGCGTATTGCCTCATCCGTCAGGACGTGCTGGATCCGTTCCTGCCACGCGGACGAAGCCCAGGTCCCCAGCGCCCGATGTGTCACATAATAGTTCTGCGGGATGGGGTGGGTGCCGAGCACAACCCCCATTCCGTACTTAACCCCGATAAACCGCACAAATTCATCGATGTAAGAGCAGGGTGGGTAGCCGACCAGCAGCCCGGTCGCGAGGTGGATCACCTCGACGCCATTCCGTTTCATCTCGGCGGGAGCATATTCGACGTTGCCACCCGGACATCCTCCGCAGGTGGTATAGCCTGCCAGTTCTACCTCTTCTCCCTCGTACAGGTGGAAGGCCCCTTCGCGCCGGTTCAGCGCTCTCAGGCACTTGCCACCAGCGCAGGTATGCCAGCGATCACAAATGATGATGCCTATTCTCTTCACTGCTATGGCCTCCCTGATGCAGCCAGATCTGTTCAAGCACATTGTACCATTATAATTTACATCAATCAATAATAATGGTACAATTCTGACGAGATTGATCACCTTTGAGGGGGAATCGCGTGATGATAAACGAGACTGAGTCGATCGTGGGATCGCGTATCCGGTCGATCCGGGAACAACGAGGCGTGTCCCTGCGAGCATTGGCCGACCGGTGCGGTCTCTCGGCCAACGCCATCAGCCTGATCGAGCGGGGCGAGAATTCGCCCACCGTCTCGTCCTTACAGCGGTTAGCTGCTGCGCTCGATGTGCCCATCACGGACTTCTTCGAGGCGCAGGATGAACAAACAACGGTATTCGTCCGGCCAGAGCAAAGACTTCGCTCACAGGTGAAGGGCATCCAGCTGGAGAGCCTCGGAATCGGGCTGCGCAACCAGCGGCTTGAGCCATTTCTAATGACGGTTGAGCCGGGCGCAGGCACGATTGACGAGCCGATCACGCATCCCGGCGAGGAGTTTGTGTACTGCATGGACGGGCAGATCGAGTACTGTGCAGGAGAGCACATCTACCGGCTGGACGCCGGTTGCAGCCTGTTATTTGAAGCCACGCAGCCTCACTGCTTTCGTAACACAACACCAACTCCGGCGCACCTCATCGTAATGTTTGTCGTCGGCGAAGGAGCACGCCATCTGGGGCGGCAGCGTCATCTGGAAGTGTAGCCGCCTGGGCCGCCACAGGTGGCTGGGACTGAGTCGAACGGCGATTACTCTTTTCAGACCTCTTTGCCTTCCGTTTTTGTCCCTCGTTTTCAAAAGGTGATAGCATGAAAACGTCCTGAGCAGCGGCAGAAGCTGCTACACTGCAGGCAGCGAGCCACGAGCAGAAAGGACGTTGCCATGTATCAGCATTATCTGGGTGTTGACCTCCATCGGCGGCGCACATACGTGGTGTTAATGGACAATAAAGGCGAGATCAGCGACCAACGCCGATT
>CAZWUX010000494.1:0-2911 GCA_964637665.1 uncultured Anaerolineae bacterium | reverse complement strand
GCAGCCACCGGGGCAACGGTCACGGCGACCGAGACCACAGACACGCCCGTCCCGACGCCCTCCCCGCCGCCCTCCAGCACGCCGCCCCAGCCGGAGACGCCCACCCCCGCCGAAACGCCCACGCTGGAGCCGTACAGCTACCAGGTGCAGGAGGGGGAAACGCTGTACTACATCATCCAGCTATTTGGCTACCGCGATCTGGCCGTCGTGCCCCAGATTCTCGAAATGAACGACATGGCAAATGAGAACGACCTGTTCGCCGGGGAGACGCTGCTCATCCCCCGGCAGACGCCCACGCCGGGGCTGTCCGCCACCGAAACCGCGACGCCTGACGCCGAGGAAGTGACCGAGACGCCTGCCCCCGGCACGGAAACCGCCGAACCGGGCGAATCCGCTGAGGCGGAGCAGCAGACGCCGGGCGTGGGGTGCGGCTACGAGGCGGAGCAGCGCTGCATCTCGCCGGATGGCGGATTCTGGCTGCACGAGGTGCAGGAGGGCGAGACGTGCGCCGGGCTGGCCCGCGCCTACGACACGACCGTGCCCGACGTATTGCAGGACAACAACCTGACGGATGACTGCATCATCGCGCCGGGGGCCATCCTGCGCATCCGCATCAAGGTGACGCTCACGCCGACCCTCACCCCGACGGGCGGCCCCGACTCGACCGCCACGCCGACGCCGCCCCCCGCGCCGCCGCTGCTCATCGCCCCGGCGAACGGCGCGTCCATCCCGCGCGGGGACGATATCGTGCTTCAGTGGGCGGCCAGCCAGCTTCTACCGGAGGGCGCATCCTACCGCGTCGAGGTCCGGGACACGGAGACGGACGAGGCGTTCCGGGCGGTGACTCGCAGCAACGCCTACCGGCTGCCGTCGGATTTACGGCCAGCCAGCGGATCGATCCGCTATTCATGGCAGGTGGTGGTGGTCGACGGCGACGGCGACGGCGCGCCCGTGCTGGGCGGGCCGGGCGAAACGTGGACCTTTACGTGGGGCGGGTAGGGGGAATTACACCGGGCCGAGGCGGCCAAACTCCTTCGCCAGATCGTCGGCGGAGAGGTGCAGCATCGTCGGGCGGCCATGCGGGCAGGTCTGCGGGCTGGCGCATCGCTCTAACTGGCGGATCAGCGCCTCCATCTCGGCGTAGCTCAACACCTGCCCGGCCTTGATGGCCGCCTGCTTGCACACGCGGGCGACCAGCTTTTCCTCAGCGGTGGACCCGGTGGGCATCTCCCCACACTCGATATCGCCGACAGCGGCCATCAGCGCGCTCGCCGGATCGCCGTCCGCGACGAGGGCGGGCACTGCGCGGACCTGCACGGTGTTCCGGCCAAACGGCTCGACGTGAAAGCCCACCTCGTTCAGCACGTCGAGGCTCTCCTCAACCAGCGCCATTTGCTCAGGTGCCAGTTCGACGGCGACCGGCTCAAGTAACTCCTGCGATGAGACGGTCTGGCCCGCGCGTTCCGCCATGAACTGTTCGTATAAGACCCGCTCGTGCGCGGCGTGCTGGTCGATGAGGTACATGCCCTCTGGGCCTTCGGCGATCACGTACGTCGCCCCCACCTGCCCGACGACGCGCAGCATCGGCAGGTTGCGGCGCGCCCCCGGCGCGCCCGCCGGGCCGGAGGCTTCGTCTGGCGGCTGCTGTCGCGGGTGCTGGCCCGGCGATTCCATCCCCAGATCGATGCCAAGCTGCTGCATCCGATCCCGCGTCACCTGCTGAAGGCGCTCGCGCCGATCCGCCCACTCCGGCGATCCCCACGCCGCGCTCGTGCTGAGGGCGGGCGGCGGGGCCTGCTCGACGAGCGTGCGGCGCACCGCACGCTGCACGGCGCTGAACACCGCGTTCTGCCGCCTGAAGCGCACCTCGGCCTTGGTGGGGTGCACGTTCACGTCGACCTCCTCCGGCGGCAGGTCGACCATCAGCACGGCGACGGGATAGCGGCCCTTCATCAGCATCGTGTGGTACGCCTGCACAACGGCATACGTCAGGCTCGAATCCTGCACCCAGCGCCCGTTGACGAACAGCGTGATGTGGCCCCGGTTCGAGCGGTTGAGCGAGGGCATCCCGACGTAGCCGGAAACGTGAATGGGGATGAGATCGCCGCGCAGGGCGTCCTCCGCCGGATCGGCGATGGCGGCCATCTGCTCGGCGGCCTCCAGCCCGTAGACCTCGACCAGCACGTCGTACAGATCGCCGCTGCCGGGCGTGTGCAGCAGTTCCGAGCCGCCGTGCGTCAGCGTGAAGCGCGCGCCGGGGTAGGCCATCGCGTAGCGGCTCACCAGCCCGCTGACGTGGCCGCGCTCGGTCGTCTCGGATTTGAGGAATTTGCGGCGGGCGGGCACGTTGAAAAACAGGTGCTCGACGGTGATCAGCGTGCCCTTCGGCGCGCCGGTGACGGCCCGCTCGACGACCTCACCCCCTTCGAGCACGATGCGCGTCCCCGCCGTCTCGTCCTCCGCGCGGGTGACGAGCGTCAGACGGCTCACGGCGGCGACCGAGGCCAGCGCCTCGCCGCGAAAGCCGAGCGTCTGGATGTGGTCGAGGTCCTCGATGGCGCTCAGCTTGCTCGTCGCGTAGCGATGGAAGGCCAGCTCGACCTCGTCCGCCGGGATGCCGCTGCCGTCGTCCGAAACGCGGATCAGCCGCGTGCCACCCGCCTCCATCTCGACGGCGACGTGCCGCGCCCCGGCGTCGAGCGCGTTCTCGACCAGCTCCTTGACGACCGACGCGGGGCGCTCGATGACCTCGCCTGCGGCGATCTGGCTGGCGATGTGCGGGGAAAGCACGCGGATCGGCATAAAAAAGGCCCTCCGGTCGATCACGTCATACGGAACGGGAAAATGCGAGCGGCCCGCCGCGCGGCGGGGTCCGCCGGGGGGATTCTACCGCACCGGAGCGGGGATCGTC
>CAZWUX010000493.1:0-2923 GCA_964637665.1 uncultured Anaerolineae bacterium | reverse complement strand
AACACCTTGTTCGGGTTCAGAAGTCGGGCCGGGTCGAAGACATCTTTCACGTCCACCATCGCGGCGATCTCCGCCGGGCCGTATTGCAGGGTCATGTAGTCGCGTTTCTCGATGCCAACGCCGTGCTCCCCGGTGATGGAGCCGCCCATCTGCACGCACAACGCCGAGATCTGACGGCCCGCTTCGCGAATACGTGCGATCAACGCCTCGTCATCCGGGTCGTCGACCAGGATGATCGGGTGCAGGTTGCCATCCCCGGCGTGGAAAACGTGCCCGACGCGCAGGTCGAGGCGCTCACAGATGTCGTTGACGGCCAGCAGCGTCTTGGCGAGACGGCTGCGCGGAACGGTGGCGTCGATGGTGCAGTATGAGGGGGCCATCCGCGCCAGCGCGCCGACGACGTTCTTACGCCCGTACCATATCTGCTCTCGCTGCGTATCGTTTTCCGCGATGCGCACGTCCCGCACCCCGATTTCTTGCAGGAGGGTAGCCACATCCGCTATCTGGCGGTCGACGCTCTGTGGGTAGCCGTCCACCTCGATGATCAGCGCTGCGCCTGCATCGACTGGCAGGTGCGCCTCGACGAAGCTCTCGACGATCACCATCATTTGCTGATCCATCATCTCCAGCGTGGCTGGCATCAAGCCCTGCCGCACGATAGCTGAGACGGCATCCCCGGCCTGCTCAAGCGTGTCGAAGGCGGCCATGAGCGTTCGCACGGCAGGGGCCTGGCGGCGCAGACGCACGGAGACTTCGGTGATGACGCCCAGTGTTCCCTCGCTGCCGGTCATCAGCCCAGCCAGGTCGATCTCCGGGTAGTCAAGCGCCTGCCCGCCCAGGCGGACGGATTCGCCGGTCGCCAATACCACCTCTATGCCGGTGACGTAGTTTGACGTGACGCCATATTTGAAGCAGTGCGGGCCGCCCGCATTGGTGGCGACGTTACCGCCGATCGTGGAGCTGCGTGCGCTGACCGGATCGGGTGGGTAGACCAGCCCCTCAGGCTGGATCGCTTGTCCCAGCCTGTCGGTGACTACCCCGGCCTCGACCACGGCGCTGCGGGCTGCCGCGTCGATCTGGAGGACAGTCTGCATCCGTGACATGACGAGCAGCAAGCCCCCGCCGGAGGCCACCGCGCCCCCGGCCAGCCCGGTGCCCGCCCCACGCGAGATCAGCGGCACCTGGTGCTCGGCGGCCCAGGCGATGACTTTCTGCACGTCCCCGGTGTCATTCGGGAAGATGGCGGCAGCGGGGTGACCGTGCTCGATGCTGGCATCGTACTGGTAGGCCAACAGAGCGACCGGGTCGTCGATCACCTGCCCCGGCTTGAACTGCCGTTTCAGCGACTCGAAGGCCCCTCCCTGATCGAGACGGCGGGCCTGCCATAGAAGCCAGCGTGGCGCACGGGGCCGGGAGGCAGAGCGCACCGCGCGGCGCACCGGCAGACGCTCAGCCCGGTAGGAGAGGTCGAGCATCTCGGCCACGTGCAGCACAGGGATGCTCAACCCGGCCTCGCGCACGCCCGCCTCGATCTGCATATGGCAGCCGGTGTTGCTGATCACCACCACCTGCGCACCCGTTGCGATGATGTCAGCCACCTTGTCGGCCAGAGTCACATCGGCGATGGTGGGCCGGACGATGTTATAAACTCCCGCGCTGCCGCAGCAGCGCCCTGGCTGCTCCAGCTCGATCAACTCCAGACCGGGGATGGCCCGCAGCAGGTCGCGCGGTTGACTAACGATCCCCTGGCCGTGGCGTAGGTGGCAGGAGTCGGCATAGGTGGCCCTGACCGGCAGCCTGCCCTGTGGTGTGATGTCGAGGTGCTCAGAAAGAAACTCGTTGAAGTCGTAGACAAGCGCGGCGAAGCGGCGTGCCTTCTCGCTGTAGGCCGGGTCGTCCGCTAACAGAGCGGGGTACTCTTTGAGCGAGACCCCACAGCCCCCGGCGTTGTTGACGATGGCTGTGCAATCGCTTGCCAGGAAGGCGTCGATGTTCTGGCGGGCCAGCCGCCTTGCCATCTCCTCATCCCCTGTGTGGAGATGTGCCGCGCCACAGCAGGTCTGCCCGCCGGGGGCGAACACCTCATAGCCGTTTTGCTGGAGCACGCGGATCGTCGCCGCGTTGACGCGCGAAAGAAAGGCCTCCTGGATGCAGCCGTGAAAGAAGGCGACTGTCCCACGCTTCTCACCCGATGCCGGGAAGCGCTGGTGATAGTCTGGAAAGGCTGACGTGACCGGTGGCAGGATGGCCTCCATGGCGCGCAGCCTGCCCGGCAGCACCTTCAGGCCACGAACGAGCGATTGCACACCGCTTGCCTGGTAAAGCCATACCGACCGGGAGATCACCTTGAGCCGGGGAAGGTGAGGCATGAGGCCCCGCAGGCCAACCTGGCGCACGATGCGCTCGATCAGGCCGACTTTGCGGACATGCTCTATCTCCGTCCGGGCCACCTCGATCAACTGATGGTACTGCACGCCACAGGGGCAGGCCGTTTCACAAGCGCGGCACTCCAGGCAGGTGGTGAGATATTCGGCGAATGGGCCGAGAACCTCAACTTTTCCCAACCTGCCCTGGGCAACCTCTTTCATCAGGGCGATGCGCCCGCGTGGGCTGTCCGTCTCGGCGCCAAAGACCGCATACGTGGGGCAGGCTTCCAGGCACAGGCCGCAGTGGACGCACTGGGCCAGCAGGCCATGGTAGTGCGCCGTGCGCATAGCGTCGGGGGTGAAGGGGGACGTGTCGACGTACTCTGTCATCGGACCGCCTCCGCCGGATCAGGTGCGCGGTGCAGGGCCTCGCACCACGCACGCAAAACACATGATGGGGTTGACAAGCTGTTTGTGTTCAGTCCAGCGTCTCGACTAACTGGTCGAATTCCTCATCCTTCATGCCGAAGTAGTTCTCCTCGCCGGGGAAGGAGCCA
>CAZWUX010000492.1:0-2928 GCA_964637665.1 uncultured Anaerolineae bacterium | reverse complement strand
CATGGAGTGGGTTGCAGGCGAAGCTCGCTCCGGAGCAGGGATAGCGTACAGGGCACCGGAGTATATGGGCCAGTCACCGCGGGAACTGACAGCGCGACGCTCTTGATTCGCCGCAGGAAGTGGCCCGGACAGTCGCGTACGTAAAGCCACTCCGGTACTGCAAACTCACAACGGCCGGTCGCCCGTAGCGTCAGCAGAGCGATCGGGTCGAGTTGCCGCAGCGAGATATGCCGGCTGAGTTCCGGTTCGCGGGTGTTGTGCTCATGGTACGCGAGCTCCATCCGCTTGACGTCGAGGAAGAGCGATTCTCCCGAAAGAAGCCCGCGACGCCCGCCGTCCCAGTAGTTGAACTTCACATATTGCGTTTCGTTCACCTCGGGGCGCATAAGCTCCCGCTTCATGTTCTCCTCAGCCTTACGTGCCGTGTCAACTGCGAAACGGTAGTACTCATAGTAGAGCCTGGAGATCTCACCCTGCATCCACCCATATAGCTCTTCGCTCGCGAATTTGTCGTGCAGGAAATCGTCGACCTCCTGGGAGTTCGCAATCTGCATTTTGAGGATCCGATATTCATGGCCTGCGATCTGCTCCGCGATTCTAGATGCGATCAACTGGCGGCCTATTTGCATCAACTCCCGTGCCGCCAAGTTATGCTGAAGGATCCAGTCGTCGGCCCGTCTTTCCATCGCTGCAGTCCGTGTTGCCGCCGCAGCGTGATGGCTCTGAAGCGACGCTTGGAGGTCTAGGATCTCAGAGGCGATCGATGCGGCCTTCGACAGTTGCACGCCACCAAACTCGACGGTGCCCCCTAACCCCCAGTAGTGGAGGTCGATCGGGAATTGGGGAATGAGGCTGAGGATGCTAGCCTCGAGCCGCAATGCCTGTGCACTCTCCTGTAGCGCGGCTGCGGCGGGGGAGTGCACGTTCAGGTCGGCGTTCTCATTAGTGTTCAGGTATAGCCGCCCGCTGCCGGACGCCCCGCCTTGCGCCGCAGGTGAGGTGTCGCCTGCAAGCTTCAGCGCTGGCAGAGAGAGCCGCGGCACATTGCGGTCGTACTTCGTCACTAAGGCGGCATATGTCTCGTCAAAGTTCTCCTCCGTCAATGTCGCCGCGTCGGGACCGAAGGTCTCCGGCGTCGCCTCCGTGTCGGGCTGCAGGCCCAAGAGTCGCTGGTAGTAGCGCAACCTGTCAAGCGCGCTGTCCCGGGTTCGCAGCAGCGATGTGATTGTCTCACGCGCCTGATTCCATTGTAGGAATTTCACATCCTGCTGCATCTGTTGGATGCGAAGCTCATGAGCCTGCCGGAGAAGCGCAAGCTTCTCGCCCTCGCGCTTCTCTATTGCGGACAATAGCGTGGTGCCCATATTGCGAACCTCGCTCGCCAGCTCGAGCGCCTTCTGAATAAGGACCAGCGCCCGCACGGGGCTAGCTGGCTGGTTGAACCCATTGACAATACCGGCAACGTCGAACCCTGCTGATGTCGCCTTGACGAGCATGCCGGGATCGAGCGGCGGGTCGAAAAGTGCGAGTTGCTGCACGACACCCTGAAGGTTCATACAGTGGTGGATCTTGAACAGGCGGTCGGCCACAGTGGTCCAGTAACCGAGCATCCGCTCATTGCGGGGAACGCAGAAGTACAACGTGCGGCCGATCCCGAACAATGGCCCACCGGCCCCCTCGCCACCTCCGCCAGGAAGCCCGAGGTTGAAGGGGAATTGCGATTCCAGCTCGACCATCGCATTGCCCATCGGGTCCAGATCTAGCTCCTTGAGCTCTGCGAATGTCTTCGGCTTCACGGTGCCCTCCGAAGGGAGTAGCTGGGGGCGCTCGCCCAAGATGTTTGCAGCGAGGATGTAGTGGCCAGTGGCCTCGCGAACGGAATCGCGTGTGAACTGCGCGAAACAATGGTCACCCCATGCGATGAGGTTGTCGAGGTACTTCATGACCACGTTGTACCGGTAAGCCAGCGTGCGCATGCGGGCCACGCGGTGGGGTTGAAACGGATGCTGGAGGATGCCCTCGTAACTTGCCTTGATCGCCTGGACCTCCTCCGGATCGGACTCGCCCACGGGCGCACTCAGCACCGCTAGTAGTTCGTCCACCTGGCGCAGATCCGACTCGTCGCGAAAGTGGAGGAACTTCCAGGCTCGCTTCGCTGGGTCGATTTCCTCGTTCGACGTGGGATCGAAGATCAAGTGGAACCAGCGCTGGGCTTCAGCGAACCTCTGGTTCTTGCTCAGGTGGACGGCCACAGCCATCGGGAAGTGAAACAGGAGTTCCCAGTTGTACACACTGTAGGGGGCATTAGCATCCAGCGCGATGCGCTTCACTGGGAACATATCGAAGCCGACTGTCTCAGAGTCCTGAGGGGCGTAGTAAGTCGTGAAATCGTCCGCCGACAACTGCTTGAGCGCGACCGGGTCGAACATCCCTGCCAGCGTTTCGCTGGTATTGAGCAACTCCAGCAACTCGCCAACATAGGGCTGGAAGAAGTTCCGGAATCGGTACTGAAGGTGCAGGTCGTTGTAGGTAATCGTGACAGAATGCCCGGGTAGGTTTTCAGGGCTATAGTGGAACGACTCCGTCCGACGTCCCGTCATGAGAGTTGCCATGATCAAGTCCTCCCCTCAGGTGCATCGGACAGCATCCCGCCGCCGACCCCGATATCCTTGCCATCGTAGTGCACGACGGCGGCGGTTCCGAGCCCGATACGGATGTTGGGATTTCGATCCAGTGCAGATCGCGTGAACCATGGGTCGGCGACACCGGGTGTCACCGTCCTGCGCTCGGGCATTGGTGGCTCTGGTTCCGGCGGGTTCGGAAGAATGTACTCAATACTGGGCAGCACGATCGTCGGAGCGAGGTAGGCTCCTTGCGCGATGCTTATCGGCAGAGCCCCGACCCAGGTCGACTCGGTAAGCGACGCCC
>CAZWUX010000491.1:0-2948 GCA_964637665.1 uncultured Anaerolineae bacterium | reverse complement strand
CGGCGGGCTTCTGCTCGTCGCGGGCGTCTTCAGTGGGTCGGCGCTGTGGTGGCTGGCGCTCAGCACCGGCGTCGGATTCGTCAGGCGGTGGCTTCGCCCGGCGGCGCTGAGGTGGGTGAACCGCATCTCCGGGGCGGTCATCGGCGGGCTGGGGCTGCTGGCGCTGCGTGAGGCGGCGCGGGCGCTGCTGCCCGGCGTGTAGGTGAAACCAAACGGGGCAGGTGATGGGTGATCCTGCCCCGGTGCGCCTCTCTACCTTACCGGACCAGCTTCGCGGTCAGGTCGATATCGACCGCTTTCAGCGCCTTCGACACCGGGCATCCGACTTTTGCCCCATTGGCGATCTCCATAAACTGATCCTCGTCAATGCCCTTGACCTCAACCTCCGTGTCGAGTTGAATGTGGGTGATGGCCGAGCTGCCGTCGACCTTGCCCAGATGGACGGTGGCCGTCGTCTCGACGCGGTCGGGCGTGAAGCCCGCCTTCGACAGCGCGTTGGCGAACGCCATCGAGAAGCACCCGGCGTGCGCGGCGGCGATCAGCTCCTCCGGGTTCGACCCCATGCCCTCCTCGAACCGCGATGAATACGAGTAAGCCCCGGCCCACGCGCCGCTGCCCAGCGTCATCGTGCCGCTGCCGGATTTCAGGTCGCCTTGCCAGTAAGCCGTCGATTTGCGATCTGCCATAAAGCGATTTCTCCTTGCCGTGTTCCGGTGAATGGGAGTTAAAGATGTGCGGCTTGATTATAGAGGGGCGGCGGGATGGTTTTCCACCCGCGCGGCGGCGTGTGCGGCTCCGGGCAGTTATTGCTTCCCCGCCGGGGGTTTGCTATACTGCGCTCCGCGCTGCCGACGACACGAATTGACCTTTGCTATCAGGAAATGGTGACATGGCGGGAGTCCTCGAATTCATCCGCGTTTTGATCGAGTCGATCATCCTGACGATGGGCTACCCCGGTATCGCCATCGTCATGTTTGCGGAGAACATCTTCACACCCATCCCCAGCGAGCTGGTGATGCCCTTTGCGGGGTTCCTGGTGGCCGACGGGAAGATGTCGATGGTGTGGGTGCTGGCCTCGGCGACGGTCGGCGTGCTGGCCGGGGCGCTCGTGATCTACTACATCGGCCTGTGGGCGGACGAGCCGGTGATCCGCGCCTTTATCCGCCGCTGGGGGAAATTTTTCTTCGTCTCTGAGGAAGACATCGACCGGGTGATGGCCTTCTTCGACAAACACGGACAGCTCGTCGTATTGTTCGGGCGGTTGATCCCCATCATCCGCAGCCTGATCTCGCTGCCCGCCGGGATGAACCGGATGCCGCTGCCGACCTTTCTGATATTCACCACGCTCGGCTCGCTGATCTGGAACATCATCCTCGGCTACGCGGGCTACGTGCTCGGCTCGAACTGGGAAACCATTCTGACCATCACCGACCGCTACGAGAAGGTCTGGTTGATCCTCATGGCCGTCATCGTGATCGGCTTCTTCGCCAAGCGCGTCTACGACGTTCAGCGCAAGGCGGCCCGCGCGGTCGCCCCGCCCGCCGACGGCGACGACGTTTAAGCCGACCGATCTCCCGCCGTGACCCTGCGCAAGCGGCTGTTCGCGTGGTGCTACCATCACCTGCTGGACGGGAAAAGCGACCCCGACCCCGACGATCCCTTCACCCGTGACGTGCGCGCTCCGCTTTTGGGGCGGGCGCGCGGCGACGTGCTGGAGATCGGCGCGGGCGAGGGCGGCAACCTCTCACTCTATCCGTCCGGCGTTCGCCTGACGCTGCTCGAACCGAACCCGTTTCTGATCCGCTACCTGCGCGCGCGGTGCGCGGCCCCCGGCTCGCCGTGTGTGTCGGTCGTCGAGGGGGTGGGGGAGCGCCTGCCGTTCCCTGATACGCATTTTGACACGGTGGTGACGACACACGTCCTGTGCTCGGTGCGCGATCTGCCCGGCGTGCTGGGCGAGGTGCGGCGCGTATTACGCCCCGGCGGGCAGTTCCTGTTCGTGGAGCACGTCGCCGCCCCGCCGGATTCGCGGACGAACCGCGTTCAGCGCGCCGTCAACCCGGCGTGGAAATTCGTGGGCGATGGCTGCCACCTGACGCGCGACACCGGCGCGGCGATCCGCGCGGCGGGGTTCCGGCAGGTCGATCTGACGGCGTTCGAGGTGGATGTCTGGCCGCGCATCGTCAGCCCGCACGTGGCGGGCGCAGCGACCGTCTAACACAGCGAACTTATGCCCCTCTTATAGATTCCCGTCCCGCCGAACCCTACAATCTAGCTGCAACGTAAGCCCGGACTCATAAAGGCAGGTTCCCCGATGGTTAGTTTACACGAACGGACGATCCCACCCATCGACCGCGAGCAGCCCACCCGCGTCGAAACGGCGACCTTCTCCCTCGGTTGATTCTGGGGGCCTGACTCCCGGTTCGGGAGTATGGAAGGCGTCGTGCGGACGCGCGTCGGCTACGCAGGCGGCACGACGGCCAACCCCACCTACCGCAATATCGGCGATCACACCGAAACGCTCCAACTCGATTATGACCCGGACGTGCTGAGCTATGAAGACCTGCTCGCCGTGTTCTGGGCATCGCATAACCCGACCTACCGCGTGTACAGCACGCAGTACAGGGCCGCGATCTTCACCCACAACGCCGAGCAGCGGCGGCTGGCGCTCGCCTCGCGCGACGCGGAGGCGGCCCGGCGCGGCGTGGCGATCCAGACGGAGATTTTGCCGTACACGGGCTTCACGCGGGCGGAGGATTATCACCAGAAGTACAGGCTGCGCAATACCCGCGAGCTGATCGCGGCTTTCCGGGCGGCGTACCCTGACCTGGGCCGGGGATTCACCGACTCGACGGCGGCGGCGCGGATCAACGGATTCGTGAGCGGCTACGGGGAGGCGTCCACCCTGCGCGGGGAGATCGACCGCTACGGCCTGCCGCTGGAGGCGC
>CAZWUX010000490.1:0-2951 GCA_964637665.1 uncultured Anaerolineae bacterium | reverse complement strand
GCCAGCGTCGTGCCCGCTGGCTGCACTTCGGCAAAGGCCACGTCGCCGCTGCTCTGTTGGAGAAAATCCGACAGGCCGATGCGGACGCGGCTGCCTTCGGCCTTTGCCCACACTCCTTCGCCGGTGTAGTAGCGATCGGTGGCGACCCGGAAGGTGAACTTATCTACCATCGTTTCAAGATATTCGGGCATCGTAACCTCCTTAGCGTGAGTGAAGCAGGCCGGTCCACCCCGCCCAGAGCAGGGTCCCGGCGTAGTCGAAGACAGGTTGAAGTGGCACGATCAGCCTCTTGCGCTTTCAGAGAGGGATGTAGCGGCCCGCACCTGTTTTTCGGCGCACTTCGGGCACGAGCAGATCGGCGGGTGCAGGTCGCCCGGATCGGCGAACGCGAGCGGCTCCCCGGCCAGTGACTCCCCTGCGTCGCGCGCCGCGTCGAGCAGCGCGCCGACGGCGTCATCCGCCAGCGAGTAGAAGACGTTCAGGCCGTCGCGCCGGTCGATCACCAGCCCGGCGTCGCGCAGGCGCATCAACTGCTGTGAGATGTACGCCTGCCGCTGGCCGAGCGCGGCTTCGAGGTGGCAGACGCAGGCCTGGCCCTCGACCCGCAGCACCTCTAGAATTTGCTGCCGGGCGGGATGGCCCAGCGCCTTGTGTATCTCGGATAGACGTTCGTAGCCGTCCATATAGTGATGGCCCCTCATAATTATTCAATATTCTGAATGTAGAATATCTCGCCAGCGCGGACCCTGAAAGTGATGAACGTCACAAAAGGGGCATTACAAAATGCGGGGCGAAAACGGGGATCAAAAATGGGGGGCGGCCCCCTGTAGGGCCGATCCCCCACCCGCTTGGGATGCGGCTGTCCGCCGGGGCGCAGACCCTAGCCCTTCACACCCGCTGCGATGAAGATGCTGACCTCGGCCCGTCCGGCCCCGGCGACCGAATCCGCGCAGCAGTCGCTGCCGACGCAGTCCACGATCACGTCGCGCAGGCCCGCCGCCTCGAACCAGCCGCGCACGTCGTCCCGCGCGAAGCCCATCCAGCGGTCGTGCTGTTCCTCGACGAGGAAGTGGAACTCGTGCGTATCGAGATCGGTGATGATCAGCCTGCCGCCCGGCTTGAGGATGCGCGCCATCTCGCGGATGGCTGCCGCCGGATCTTCGACATGGTGCAGATACATGTTGGCGAAGGCGTGGTCGACATATTCATCGACCAGCGGCAGGGCCTCCGCCGTGCCGGGGCGGGTGTCGGCGCGCTCGAACTTTCCGGCGAGCACATTCAGCATGGACGGGGATTGATCGACCGCCACGACGTTCAGCCCGGCGTCGAGCAGCGCCTCGGTGATGAAACCGGTGCCCGCCCCGATGTCGGCGGCAAGCTGGCCGGGCTTAACCCCGGCGGCGTGCAGGGCCGCCTCGCGCACCGCGTCGGGAAAGAATCCACCGCGCATGTCGTCCCAGTCGCCCGCCACATCGTCAAAGTACGCCCTGCTGCTCACATCACACCCCCCGTCCGGCAGGCTTGCGCCCGGTGATGCGCGCGCTGAACACGCGCGGCGATCCGTCTGACGACGGGGCCGCCTCGACCCGGTCAACCACCTGCACGTCGACGAGGCCCGCGCGCGCCATCGCGCCGACGTACTCTGCCGCGTCGATCGCGCCCGTCAGGCAGGATGCCCACAGGTCGATCTGGGCGCGCTGCTCGGCGGTGAACGCGCCCTCGGTCACGATGTCGCTCACCGAGATGCGCCCGCCCGGCTTCAGAACGCGGAAAGCCTCGCGGAACACGGCTTCTTTGTCGGGCGAGAGGTTGATCACGCAGTTGGACATGATCACGTCGACGCTGTCATCCGAAACGGGCAGCGCCTCGATCTGGCCCTGCCGGAACTCGACGTTGGTCGCGCCGAGCTTCGCGCGGTTGGCCTCGGCTTTTTCCAGCATAGCGGGGGTCATGTCCACGCCGATGACGTGACCTTCCGGCCCGACCTGCCGGGCGGCGAGGAAGCAGTCCAGCCCCGCGCCGCTGCCCAGGTCGAGCACGGTTTCGCCCGGCTTCAGCCCGGCGATCGTGACCGGATCGCCGCAGCCGAACGAGAGGCCCGCCACGTCGGCGGGCAGATCGGCGGTGAGCGCGGCGTCGTAGAACCCGGCATCGCACCCGCAGTCGGACGGGCCGCAGCAGGAAGCGTCCGCCAGCGCGATTTCGTAGTGACGCTTTACGGCGTCGTGAATGGGGTCAGTCATGGTCTGTTCTCCTTCAACCCAAAAACCTAACGCATCGACAGTTATCGATATATCCGCGCAAAAAAACACGCCTGATCTACGTGATCTCGTCAACCGGGATGATCGTCGCCGCGAAATCGGGCGCGAAGCTGCTCACGAGCTGGCCGCAGCACACCGTGATCTGCTCCTGGTTCAGCGTGTAGAACCGCTGGCGTCCCTCCTGCCGCACGGTCACCAGCCCGGCTTCCTCCAGCTTCTTGAGGTGGTGGCTGACGGTCGGCTGGTTGACTCTGCCGCCCAGCGCGTCGACCACGTCGTTGACGCTCAGCCACACGCAGCACAGCCGCCGCATGATCTCCTGGCGGGTTTCGTCGGCGAGCGCCTTGGCAAACGTCACAGGGTCGATGTTCATGCCCTGATTATATCGACAATTATCAATATGTCAAGCGGCGTCCGGCGCTAGAATCACGGAACGCGATAGGCAGCCCCCGCGTATACTGTCATGAACGACCATCAGCAAAGGGACACGAACACGGTGGGACAGAAACTCTGCCCGAAGGTCATCCTCGAAGGCACGCGGCTGACGTTCAAAACGGAGATCGCCTTCACGCTGAACGAGCACCCGCGCGTCGTCGGGCCGCGCAAATACCGCTACCACTCGCCGCTGATCTCGGCGGAGTGGTGTGCGTTCACGAATTTCCCCTGGGGGCGGGGTCCGATCAACTTCGC
>CAZWUX010000489.1:0-2961 GCA_964637665.1 uncultured Anaerolineae bacterium | reverse complement strand
GCGAGGTCGCTTTCCGTCAGGCCGTGGAAGTCGAGCGCCAGCGACGGGTCGCCCGGCGGCTCGCCGTTCGGCGGGTCAAGCTGCGCCGCCAGATGCCCGTACGCGCGGATCGCCTGCGCGAGGTTCACCGCGCCGACGACCTTCGCGAGGGCCGCCGGGCGCGCGGCACCTGCGCTGGCTGCCGCGCCGTCCGTATCGGGCGTCCACCCCTCGAACAGCGCGCGCGTCCCCGCATCGACCGAATCGGGGTCGGCCCGGTAGCGCTCGTACAGTTCGAGCACGTATCCGGCGTTCGGACCGTAAAAATCTCGCAGTGACAGCTTCATCCGGTCTCTGCTGCGCTCCTGAATGGCTCGCCAGGGCTTAATTTCTTTCTGTGTATGTGACGCGTCAATTGCGTACTGATTATCCAGAATGGCGGGGGCGGTTTCAAGGTCCGGGCCAGCCCGGCGGGTTGATTTTTTGTGATGTGGATTGTCGATTCCCCAACCGGGTTGAATCTCTCCGGTCGAGTCTGAAATAATTAGAGATGGGCGATGTACCGCCGGGAACGAGCGGCCAGACCGTTTCATCGGCCTGTCGCCCTCGACTCGCAGCCGTAACGTGTAGCCGTTAGATCGGTAGATGACAGGTAAAAAGGAGACGAAATGGCAGACGATAAATTGATGGTTTTGGTCGCTTCGTACGATTCGCTGGCGGCGGCTCGTAAGGCCGTCCAGATGCTCATCGACGCAAGTTTCACCCGCGATGACATCGGCCTCGCCGCGAAGAAGAAGGGCGACGGCGGGTTAGTGGCCGTCACCGTGACGGAGGCCAACCGGGAAAACGCCGGGAAACTGCTCTCGACGCAGAATCCGGAGGTTATCGATCGCCGTGATGTAGACTGGCGGGCCAAGGGCTGGGAGAAGCGTATGCCCGACGCCGACGATTACATCGCCGTCGAGCTGGCCTGACCCCAGCAGCCGGCACCCTGACAATCGATCTGATGACCGGCGCTCACATATAATAGAGATGTGCAGCGCCGGTCTTCTTTTTACCCATGAGTGCGTTCGCCCGGCGCGCTGGCCGGACGCGCTGAACTACAGATGGAGGACACGTGGCTCACTCGAAAAACCTGGAACTGGACGCCGATTCCCTGTACGTACACACATCCCCTGACCAGTTCGACTTCGAGACGACGGCTGACCTCGGCGACCTGAACGACATCATCGGCCAGCCGCGCGCCGTCGAGGCGGTGCGGTTCGGCATCGGCATCCCGCAGAACGGGTACAACATCTTCGCGATGGGGTCGCCCGGCACGGGCAAGCGGTCGCTCGTCCAGAAATTCTTTGGCGAGTCGGCGGACGATCAGCCGGTCCCTGACGACATCTGCTACGTCTACAATTTTCAGGAGGCCCACAAACCCAACGCCCTGATCCTGCCCGCCGGGACGGGCGTCCAGCTTGAGGGCGACATGGAAACCCTCGTCGAGGAGATCCGCACGGCGCTCTCCGGCGCGTTCGAGAGCGACGAGTACCGCTCCCGGCGGCAGGAGATCGCCGAGGACGTGGGCAGCAGGCAGGAAAGCGCGCTGGAGGAGATCCGTGAGGAGGCGCAGGAGCGCGGCCTGCGCATGATGCGCACCCCCGGCGGGCTGGCCTTCGCGCCCGTTAAGGATGGCGATATCATCACCCCGGAGGCGTTTCAGGAGCTTGCTGAGGAGGAGCGGAACGGCATCGAGGAGAACATTCAGGAGATGCAGCGGCGGCTCCAGAAGGTCGTGGAGCAGCAGCCGATCCTCCAGCGGGAGATGCTCGAACGAGTCAAGGAACTGAACCGCGAGATCGCCGGGTTCGCCATCGGCGGCCTGATCGACGAACTCCGCGAGAAGTACGGCGAGCATGAGGAAGTCACCGCCTACCTTAACGCCGTGCAGGCCGACATTCTGGACAACATCCAGCGGTTCCTGCCCGACAGCGGACAGGCGAGCGGCGAGGATGAGATGCCCTCGTGGCTCCAGTCGGCGCGCGGCCAGCGTGAGGACGCCTTTTTCCGCCGCTACAGGGTCAACGTGATCGTCAGCCACGCCGAGACGAACGGCGCGCCGGTCATCTTCGAGGACAACCCGAACTACCAGAACCTCATCGGGCGCGTGGAATACGTCGCGCAGATGGGCGCGCTGATGACCGACTTCAACCTGATCAAGGCCGGGGCGCTGCACCGCGCCAACGGCGGCTACCTGATCCTCGACGCGCGCGACGTGCTGACCGAGGCGTTCGCGTGGGAGGGGCTGAAACGCGCCCTGCACTCCGGCCAGATCCGCATCGAGGCGCCGCGCCAGCTTGCCGGGCTGATCAGCACCGTCTCGGTCGAGCCGGAGCCGGTGCCGTTCGACGTGAAGGTCGCCCTGCTCGGCGATCATCAACTGTACTACATGCTGAACGCGCTCGACCCGGACTTTGACGATCTATTCAAGGTCGCCGCCGACTTCGAGGAAGTGACCGGGCGAAACGAGGAGAATCAACGTCTGTACGCGCTGCTGATCGGCCAGATCGCCCGCGAGTGCGATCTGCATCCCTTCGACCGGGGGGCCGTCGCCCGCGTCATCGAGCGCAGCGCCCGCCTGACCGGCGACGCCGAGCGCCTCACGACCCATTTCCGCGACATCAAGGACCTGTTGATCGAGGCCAGCTATTGGGCCGACGAGGCCGGGCACAGCGCCGTCACGGCGGAGGACGTGCAGCAGGCCGTCGACGCGCAGGCCTACCGCGTCGACCGCATCCGCGAGCGGAGCTACGAGGCCATCCTGCGCGACACGATCCTGATCGCAACCGAGGGGGAGCACGTCGGGCAGGTGAACGGGCTTTCCGTCCTGGCGCTGGGCGGGTTCATGTTCGGACGCCCCACCCGCATCACCGCCCGCGTCCGCATGGGCGGCGGCGAGGTAGTCGACATCGAGCGCGAGGTCGAGCTCACCGGGCC
>CAZWUX010000488.1:0-2975 GCA_964637665.1 uncultured Anaerolineae bacterium | reverse complement strand
GGTTTTCACCAAGCCCGCCGAGAACGACCTGACGACCGATAACTACGAGGTCGTGCTCGGTGTTGGGCAGGCGGCGGCTGAAACCGGCCAGCGGGGGCTCGACCTGCTGGGGGCTGCCCTGAACAGCCTCACCGTCACCATCCCCGCGACGGTCATCCCGATCTTGCTGGCGGCCTTCGCGGCCTACGGCTTCGCGTGGATCGATTTTCCCGGCAGAAAAACGTTTTTCATCATCGTGGTGGCGCTGCTCGTCGTGCCGCTCCAGATCGCGCTGATCCCGATCCTGCGCGACTACATCCGGCTCGACCTCAACGGCACGTTCCTGGGCGTCTGGCTGGCGCACACCGGGTTCGGCCTGCCGCTGGCGGTCTACCTGCTGTATGGTTACATCAGCAGCCTGCCGCGCGATATTCTGGAGTCGGCCTTCATCGACGGGGCGTCGCACTTCACCATCTTCACCCGGCTGATCCTGCCGCTGTCGCTGCCCGCGCTGGCCTCGTTCGCCATCTTCCAGTTTTTGTGGGTGTGGAACGATCTGCTGGTTGCGCTCGTGTTCCTGGGCAGCGAGCCTCAGAACGAGGTGCTCACCCAGCGCCTCGTCGGCATGGTCGGGGAGTTCGGGTCCGACTGGCACCTGCTGACGGCGGGCGCGTTCGTCTCGATGATCTTCCCGCTGATCGTGTTCTTCTCGCTCCAGCGGTACTTCGTGCGCGGCCTGCTGGCTGGCTCGGTGAAGGGATAGTGGGATAAGACCGGGAGCCGCCGCCGCTTTCCGGGCGCTCTCACGGGCGACCGTGTGCGATGCGAGGGGGCGATGTGGTATGAGAACGGCGCAGCCATTCTCATACATCAGCCCGGCCCGGCATAACCACCGATGACAGACCTCACCAGCGTGCGCGATGATATGATGCGGGTGAAGGCGGCTGTGCAGTCCCGGCTGGACGCCGCCCCGCCCGCCGAGGCGAGCGCCTTCGTGCGCCGCTTCGACCGCTATCTCCCTGACGTGGTCGAGCTTCTCCGGCCCCTGTACGGGGGCCGGGATGACTGGTTCGACTGTCTGGAGGCGATCCTGCTGACGGCGGTTGACGGGTACCTTGCACGGCCCGCCGAACTCAAGGCGCTGGACGCCGAGCGTGAGGCCGATCCGCTCTGGTATCAGCATCATAAGATGATGGGCGGCGTGTGCTACGCCGGTCTCTTCGCCGGAACGCTTCAGGGTGTGCGTGAGAAAATCCCCTACTTCCGCGAGCTGGGCCTGACGTACCTGCACCTCATGCCGTTGTTCCGCACCCCGCCCGGCCCCGACGACGGCGGCTACGCCGTCAGTTCCTACCGGGAGGTCGATCCGGCGCTCGGCACGATGGACGATCTGCGCGCGCTCGCCGCCGATCTACGGGCCAACGGCATCAGCCTCGCCCTCGACTTCGTCTTCAACCACACCGCCGACGATCACGCGTGGGCGCTGCGCGCGCGCGGCGGCGATCCCGCCTACCGGGAGTTCTACTTCCTGTTCAAGGATCGCACCCAGCCCGACGCCTACGAGCGCACCCTGCGTGAGATCTTCCCGGAGGAGCACCCCGGCGCGTTCACCTACTATTCCGACATCGACCGCTGGGTATGGACGACGTTCCACACCTACCAGTGGGACCTCAACTACCGCAATCCCGCCGTCTTCAAGCAGATGTTGAGCGAGATGCTGTTCCTCGCCAACGTCGGCGCGGAGGTCCTGCGGCTGGACGCCGTGCCCTTCATCTGGAAGGAGATGGGCACCTCCTGCGAGAACCTGCCGCAGGCGCACACCATCATCCGCGCCTTCAACGCGCTGATCCGCATCGCCGCCCCGGCACTGATCTTCAAGTCCGAGGCCATCGTGCACCCCGCCGACGTGAAGTCCTACTTCGGCGGCGGTAAATGGGCGGGCCGCGAGTGCGAAATCTCCTACCACCCGCTGCTGATGGTCCTGATGTGGGAGGCGATGGCGACGCGGCACACCCACCTGCTGACGTACTCGATGCAGCAGCGCTTCACCATCCCGCGCGTGTGCGCGTGGGTGAACTACGTGCGCAGCCACGACGACATCGGCTGGGGCTTCGCGGACGAGGACGCGAATATAATGGGCATCCACGGCTTCGGCCACCGCTCCTACCTCAACCGGTTTTACACCGGGCAGGAGCCGGGAAGCTGGGCGCAGGGCTATCCCTTCCAGTACAATCCGCGCACCGAGGATATGCGCATCTCCGGCACGACGGCCTCGCTCGCGGGGCTGGAGCGGGCGCTCGAAGCGGGCGATGAGCGGGGGATCGAGCTTGCCGTGCGGCGCATCCTGCTGATGTACGGGATCGCGCTGAGCATGGGCGGCATCCCGCTGCTCTATCTGGGGGACGAGGTTGGGACGCTGAACAACTACGCCTACCAAAACGACCCCCGCAAGGCCAACGACTCCCGCTGGCTGCACCGCTTTTCGACCGACTGGGGGAAGGTCGCCCGGCGCTGGCAGGACGGTACGATCGAGGCGCGTATCTACCAGCCGCTCCAACGGCTGATCGCGCGCCGCAAGGGGATTCCTGCCTTCGGCGCGGCGGCCCGCACCGAGGTGCTTGATACGGGCAGTATGCACGTCTATGGGTTCTTCAAGGTCGCTCAAGGCAGCCGGATGCTCGTCCTCGGCAACTTCACGCCCGACGAGCAGATCATCCGGCCCGGCGCGATCCCATATCTCAACCCCGGCACGGCATACCCGGAGCTAATCGGCGGGCGCGAGGTCGCCGCCGGGAACGGGCTGACGCTCGGCCCTTACGAGCTGTTCTGGTTACAATTAGATTGAGGACTTAACTGGCGAGGGCGTGACGCCCTTATTCAATCCCTATCGTAAACTAACAAACGGGGAGGCGCGCTCCCCTGGCCACACGGAGGTGGTTCAATGGCAAGCGTAAGGTACGATCACGTGACGAAGCGGTTCGGCGACGTGGTGGCGG
>CAZWUX010000487.1:0-3014 GCA_964637665.1 uncultured Anaerolineae bacterium | reverse complement strand
CCTTGTACGGTCGCTCGCCGCCGGTCAGCACGCGCAGCCCGATGACGAGCATCCCCAGCGCGGTGCCCAGCAAAATGCCGCGCGCGCCCGCCGCCGCCGGGACGGTGATCAGCCATCGCCACACGCCGTTGAGCGGCCCGGCGGCAGCCAGCGGAATCCACCCGACGAGCACGACGACAACCGTCGCCAGAAACAGAATCGACCACCCGCCGGGCCGCGTGCGCAGCATCCGCACCGCCGCCGCGACGAGCACGACCATCACGACCGCCGCCAGTGCCGCCAGCGAGGCGGCGATCACGCCGTTGAATAACAGATTGGCGATCCCGCCCGGCGCATACAGCACCGATCCGCCTGACCGGAAGCCCTCCAGCATCCCGGCGACGAGCGTCAGCAGCACGGTGATGACCGTCAGCAGGCTGTAGCCCCATCCCCGGTCGCGCGTCTCGAAGCGGCGGGTGTGGACCAGCAGGACGTTCAGCACGCCGACGATCACCGCCAGCCCGGCCAGCACGACCGCCCAGTCCACCAGCGCCAGCCGGATGACGTACAATTCCGGAATGGGCAGCAGGTAGCTGAGAAGGACGAGCAGCCCGGTGCCAATGGTGACCGCCGCCGGAATGTAATATTTCATGCCGATCCCTGCCCGCTACGTGATCCGAATACCAACGGCTAAAGCATCCCCAGCGTTTGGAGGACGACCCCGGCGGCGATCAGCGCGACGATCACCCAGCGCAGGATGTCCTCGGCGGCCAGCCCGCCGACCGCCGTCGGCGTCCGGTCGAGGTAAGCGCGGGCGGCGTAGACCTCCTCGCCGATGAGAGGGTGATCGGCCATCGCCAGCGCGACGGCCTGACCCTCCAGCCGGTCGCTGCCGAGCGTCTGGGGGATGCGCTGCCGGTAGCCCGCCTCCGTCATGAGGGCGGCCTCCTGACCGAACGAGCCGACGAGCACGTTGGCCTGCACGCCGTCGTCGGCGATGATGCTCGTCGCCCCGGCGGCCATCGCCATCGCGTCGAGCGCGACGAGCCGCACGGCCTTCGTCTCGTATTTTTCGAGGTTGCCGACCCGCTCATAGGCCCGGCGGACCGTGTCGGCGGCGGCAAGCAGCGTCGTCGCGTCACCCGTCGTCGCGACGGGAAGCTCATCGCTGATCACGGAGGCCGCCGAGGCGGCGTCCAGCACGGAGAGCGCGGCGAGGGTCGTGCCTGTCTCCCGCCCGATCAGCCCGCCCGGCCCCAGCGAGATGTGCAGCCGCCCGCCGGTTTCGACTGCCTGCCCGACCTGCTCCGGCAGCGTGCGGTACGCGCCGAGGTCGCGCAGCGGGGGGCCGAACCCGCGCCGGGCGGCGATGGTGAAGATCAACAGCAGCAGTAATCCCAGCCCGGCGAGGAGCAGGCCCAGGTTGTCGAGCACGAGGTCAATCATCGCGATCACCTGCCTCCCCCCGGTCGTCCGGCTCGTACAGCAGATCGGCCAGCCCGCCGATCGCGCCGCCATGCCCCGTCAGGCCGAGCAACGGCTGCGCGATCCACAGCAGGTGCGCGGCAGCCGGTCCGAGCGGCCTCAGGCCGTCCGTCAGGGCGCGGGCCAATCCGTCCAACCGCAGATCGGCCAGCCGCGCCTCCCAGCGCCGTGAAACGTCCTGCCAGTGGTCGCGATAGTTCCTATCGCGCCAGTTTCTTTCCATATCTGTCACAATTCATCACACCCGCAATCCGGCCTGTACCTGCCAGTATACATGATGGCGAAACGGTGAAAAAGCAGGCCGCCGCAGTATAATAGGCCGGATCAGTCATCCTGTGTGTGGAACCTGAGTGCTTGCTGATGGGGACTCCACATCCACACCCTACACCGGAAAGCTGCGCTGCGCCATGACGCTTCGGTACCTTGTTCTACTCGACATCGACGGCACCCTGATCTGGGCGGATGGCATAGGGCACGATTCGATGAAGGCCACGCTGGAGCGGGTTTACGGCACGTCGGGGCCGCTCGACGATTATTCGTTCGCCGGGCGCACCGACCGCGAGATCGTGCGGGACATGATGACGTTCGAGGGATTCGAACCAGACGCGATCTGGGAGCGGTTTGATGAATTGTCCAACGTCATGACAGACGAGTTAACCCGGCGGATCGTGAGTGGACGCTACGATATCAGGCCGTGCCCCGGCGCGCACGCGCTGGTCGACGTGCTGGCCTCCCGCGACGATGTGCTCACCGGCCTTCTCACCGGCAACTTTGCGGAAACCGCCCGCCTCAAGCTGCAAGCCGCCGGGTTCGACCCGGACGTGTTCAAGATAGGGGCCTACGGCGGCGACTCGGTGCACCGCGTCGAGCTGGCCGCGCTCGCCGTCGAGCGGGCGCGCGATGTGACGGGCATCACCTTTCACGGCGATCAGATCGCCGTCGTGGGGGATACGCCCTCCGACGTGGCCTGCGGGGAGGCGCTCGGCGGGCGGACGGTCGGCGTGTGCACGGGTTGGCACAGCCGCGCGGAGCTGGTGGAAGCCGGGGCGGAGCTGCTGTTCGACGACCTGGCCGACACAGAGGCCGTGCTCGCGGCCATTTTCGGCCCGGATCGACCGGCAGAGCCGCAGGTTTGACACTTGCCCCAAAAGCTCCTATCATAGCAATCGCGTCATAATCATCCAGAATCGACATCGTAGGAGGCGAAAGGGATGCAGTCAGGAGCCCGTTTCCGGCTGGTTGTTCGCCGGGGGCCGCAGCCCAACCAGCAGTACGACCTCGTCCGCGACAAGATTACGATTGGCCGGGATATCACGAATGACATCGTCATCAGCGACCCGGAAGTGTCCCGCCACCACGCCCGGCTGGTTCGTACGGCGAGCGGTTACGCGATAGAGGACCTGCGCAGCACGAACGGCACGTTCGTCAACCGGCAGCGCATCGCCTCGCCGCAGCCTCTCCAGAACGGCGACGTGATCGGCCTGGGTGAGACGGTTACGCTCTCGTATGAAGACACCGGGGCGATGGATTCGGCGACGCTCGTCGGCGAG
>CAZWUX010000486.1:0-3027 GCA_964637665.1 uncultured Anaerolineae bacterium | reverse complement strand
TGCTCAAGTTTCTCATCAGCCCGGCGTATGGCCGGGCGATGATACAGGCGCATTTTTTGCAGCCCGCCCGCCAGTCACTCGTCGGCGAGTGGACGGCCTATATTCAAGAGCAGTTCCCGCAGAAGATCGACGAGGAGAGCCTGCTGGCGTTCGCCGACGGGCACATTAAGGGCTATTCGGTGACCGCCGAGATATTCGCCAACATGACTAACGTGAAGGCGCTCACCGACGCCGTGTGGGAGCAGATCTTCACACTCGGACAGGGGCCGGTCACGCTGGTGGAAGATGTCAGCCGCCAGATAGAGACCATTCAGGGAGGGTGACGTGTTTCACTGGCGTCACAGTCTTCGCACCAAGATCGTTGCATGGTCGTTCGTGCCAACCGCGATCATCCTGGCGGCGGTCGCGTTCTTCACGTTTCGCTCCTACCAGCAGGTGACGGAGCAGCTCGTCATCGACCGCAACCGGGAACTCGTCCGGCTGTCGGCCAGCCGCCTGACGACCGAGATGGCCCGCTTCGCGGACCTGCTGGAGGCAGAGGCCCGCCACCGCATGATCAACGGCGGCGATCCGGCCATGCAGCAGTTCGGGCTGCGGGATGCGTCGAACCGGCTGGCGATCTTCGACGGTGGGGTGGTCATCCTGGACGCGACCGGGCACGTCACCGCGTCCCAGCCGTACCGGCGCGACATTTACGGGGAGGACTGGTCCGACCGGGAGGTTTTCCGCGACCTGCTTCAGTCGTCGCTGCCCACCTATTCGGACGTGACCCCGGACGGCCCGGATAACGCAGAGGTGATCGCCGTCGCCGTCCCTATTATGAACCCTGAGAACCAGTTCATGGGCGCGATGGTGGGCATGTTCCGCGTCGACGCGCAGACGGTCAGCGCGTTCTATGGCAGCCTTGCCAAGCTGCGGTTGGCGAGAAATGGCAGCGCCTATCTGGTCGATGGCAGCGACGTGATCGTCTACCACACCGACGTGGATCGGATCGGCAGCCACCGGTCCGCCACCGGCAGCCACCTCGCGCTGTCCGGGGAAACCAATGCGCTGCGCACGCGGAATGTGCAGGGCGAGGAGGTGGTCGCCAGCTACGCGCCGGTTCCGGGCACAAGCTGGCATCTGATCACGGAGGAATCGTGGGCGTCGCTGATCGGGACGGCGCTGGGGTACCGGCGTTTTTTGCTGATCCTGCTGGCGCTCGGCCTGCTGATCCCGGCGGTGGTGGTGGCCGTCGGCGTGAGACGCATCACCACGCCCATCGAAAACCTGATCGACGTGGCGAAGGAGATCGCCAGCGGCAACTTCCAGCGGGAACTCGTGCCCCGGTCGAACGACGAGCTGGACGAACTGGCGGAACAGTTCAACCGGATGTCGAAGCGGCTTCAGGAGTCCTACAGCAACCTCGAACAGCGGGTTGCAGATCGCACCCGCGAACTCGAAGCCCTGAACACGATCATCCAGACCGCCGGGCGCTCGCTCGATCTGAACGAACTGATGGATGCCACCCTGCGCAAAGTGCTGGAAGTGTTGTCCTTCGAGATGGGGGTCATCGCCCTGCGCGACGTTTCGTCCGGCGACCTGCGGCTGGCCTGCTCGCGCGGGCTGCCGGAGCAGCTCGGCGAGGAGATCAGCCAGGGTGAAATTTCGGCCACCGTCGCGCGATCCGGCGCGCCCCTTTTTATCGACGATTTACCGGTGGAAATGCCCACGCATAAGATGGCGATCGACCGGGGAGTGCGGGCGGTCGCGAGCGTTCCGCTGGCCGTGAAGGGTGAGGTGCTCGGCGTGCTGACCATCGCCAGCCGTGAGAGCCGCCAGTTTGAGGAGCGGGACACGGCGCTGCTGGCATCCATCGGCAACCAGATCGGCGTGGCCGTCGAGAATGCGCGCCTGTACGAGCAGGCCCACCAGATCGCGATGTTAGAGGAGCGGCAGCGCATCGCCCGCGAGCTTCACGATGTCGTGTCGCAGACGTTATTCTCCGCGAGTGTGATGGCTGAGGTGCTGCCGCGCCTGTGGGCCAGAGACGAATCCGAGGGGCAGCGCCGGTTGACGGAACTGCGCGAGCTGACGCGTGGAGCGCAGGCGGAAATGCGCACGCTCCTGTTGGAGCTGCGGCCTGACACGCTGGTCGAAACCAGCATGAAAGACCTGCTCAGGCAGCTTGCGGAGGCCATCATTGGCCGGGCGCGGCTGCCGGTCGAGGTGCGCATCGAGGGCGACTGCCCGCTGCCCGACGACGTGAAGATCGCGATGTACCGCATCACACAGGAGGCGCTGAATAACATCAGCAAGCACGCCGGGGCGACGGAGGTCAGCATCGACTTCAACTGCGGCCCCGAACGCATCACTCTCGACATACAGGACAACGGGCGCGGCTTCGATCCCGGCGAAGCACGGGCCGGACGGATGGGGTTAAGCACGATGCGCGAGCGCGCGAGGGAGATCGGGGCCGATCTGGCCCTGCGCAGCGCCGTCGGGGAAGGCACCACGATCCACGTCGATTGGACCCGCCCGCCGGGCGAGGGATGATCGATACCCCGATGAAACGCATCGACCCCCGGCCTGCCGACCGCCGCTCCGGGGCGGGAGGCTGCATCCGGGGATCGAGCGGTTCATTCCCCTGATTCAACCAGCCGCTTGAAGTACAAAGCCCCCGGCAGGGCCGCCACCAGCTCCCACCCTTCCTCGCCCAGAGCGTTGAGCCTTTTCTCGCCGGGCGGTTCGCCATCGCCAATAGGCAGCACGCGGTACTCCCACCGGATCGCTTGTTTCACGTACACGCGCGGCACGAACGGTTGGTTGAACGCCCCCACATTGCTTCTATACATGTCAGCCCTCCCTGCCATTGATTGTCAGGACGCCGTCGATCAGCCCGTAGTCCACCGCCTGCTCGGCTGAGAGGTAGACATCCCGGTCGATATCCTCCCGAATCCGCTCCGTCGGCTTGCCGGTATGCTCGGAGAGAATGCCTTCCACCCGGTCGCGGATACGCGGGCTATTGCCCACTCTTCAACTTTTCCA
>CAZWUX010000485.1:0-3033 GCA_964637665.1 uncultured Anaerolineae bacterium | reverse complement strand
GTGCGCGCCTGCATGCTTTTTATTTGCATTCCGCAAGCCGGAGACGAGATTCTGCATCTGAGTTCTTGACAGCGAACATGAGAGCAGGCCGCTGAAAATGGCGTTGAGTAGCGACGTTCTCGGGCGTTCGATGTGAAGGATGCGCCGTCTTCGAATGCCGGACACGCCGGCGTTCGGGCATGTCGTGTTTCGCCGTTCATCAGGCAGCGGCTCCGATCAGTTTCGGCAGCTTGATGAGATCGTAAGCGGCCATAGTCCAGATGAACTTGAAGTCGAGCTTTTTGACGCCGCGCAGCATGGGCCGCGCCAGCCCGCCGATCGTCTTTCCCCAGCCGAACGGCTCCTCGACGCGCTTGCGCTTCTGCTGGCTGATCGCGTAGCCGGCATGGCGGGTGGTGCGGCCATCGATGGCGGAGCGTCGGCCGACTCGTGTTTTGCGCGATGTGCGGCGGGGCGCGCACTTGCCGGTGGGTCAGAAGTTCGGAGAGGAACTTGCGCGCCACCTCAGCCCCGAGCAGCCGGTCGCGGTTCTTGCTGAACACCGTCGGAACCCAGACCGGATCATCGACGCCCAGGCCGACAAACGACAAACCAGCGATAAAGCAGATTGTATTGCAGCTGCTCCATCAACTGCCGTTCCGAGCGGTTGGTGTAGAACGCCTGCAGCAGCAGCGCCCGCAACAGCCGCTCCGGCGCGATCGAGGGACGTCCATCCTCGGCGTAGAGCTTCGCGAACGATAACGTACAGAATCTTTCGCACTTTCAGGATTGTCGGCTTCTTCTAGAATGAAGGAGCAACCGATGAGTGACGAGAAGCCGATGGGTCAGGTGATCCAGATCGATGAAGCGCGGATTCGTGACCATCTTGGCGAGATGGTTCGTGGCACCGTGGAAGAGACGCTGAACGCCATGCTGGATGCCGAAGCAGACCAGCTTTGCGGAGCTGGGCGTTACGAGCGCAGCCAGGCTCGGCAGGATACCCGTGCTGGCAGTTACGAGCGGACGCTGCAGACCAGCGCCGGCGACGTCAATCTCAAGATCCCGAAGCTACGGCGCCAGACCTTCGAGACGGCGATCATTGAGCGCTATCGGCGCCGGGAGAGCTCGGTCGAGGAAGCGCTGATCGAGATGTATCTGGCGGGGATCTCGGTCCGCCGGGTGGAGGACATCACCGAGGCGCTTTGGGGCACGCGAGTGAGCCCGAGCACGGTGTCCAACCTGAACAAGAAGATCTACGCCAAGATTGAAGCGTGGCGGAACCGGCGGATCGAGGGCGAGCATCCGTACCTTTATCTCGACGGCATTGTGATGAAGCGGACTTGGGCTGGCGAGGTCCGCAACGTCTCGTTGCTGGTGGCCAGCGCGGTCAATTCCGAGGGCTTTCGGGAGATTCTGGGCATCTGTGAGGGCGCCAAGGAGGACAAATCCGGCTGGTCGACGTTTCTGCGTCACCTGGTCGACCGTGGCCTCAGGGGCGTGCGGCTGATTATTTCCGATGCCTGCCGTGGCTTGATGGAGAGCGCCGCGGAGTACCTACCCGAGGCGCGATGGCAGCGCTGCATGGTGCATTTCTATCGTAATGTTTTCAGCCACGTGCCAGCGACCAAGGTCCGCGAGGTGAGCCATATGCTCAAGGCAATCCATGCTCAGGAGAGCCGGGACGCGGCCGACCAAAAGGCGCGCGCGATCGTTGATGACCTGCGCGCCGCCAGGATGAACACGGCGGCAGATCTGGTCGAGCGCAGCGTATCCGAGACGCTGACCTACTATGCCTTCCCGGATATCCACTGGCAGAAGATCCGCACCAACAACCCACTCGAGCGCATCATGAAAGAGATTCGCCGCCGCACCCGAGTTGTCGGTGCATTCCCTGACGGCCAGTCATGCCTCAACTTGGCAGCCGCGCGGCTACGCCACATCGCCGGCACCGCCTGGTCCGCCAAGTGTTACATGAACATGCGGCCGCTCTATCAGCCGCAAGTCGTGCAAACCGAAGCCGTCGCCTGACCAATGTGCGAAAGAATCTGGACGCTACCTCGCGAACTCACCATCCAGCGCGAAAAGCACCTCGTTGACGATCCGCCGGATCAGCCGCAGCGGATGGTTCCGCGGAACGCGCTCCTCGATGTCCACATACGAGAAAAGCTCGCCCGTCCGCTCATCCGATCCGCGCATCGATCCCCCTCCGCCCATCTCTCAGACAAACAGGAATCACATTCGCTGGACTATGTCAGCTGCCCACGGCAGTGTTTTTCAGCGGCCTGCTAGAGCCGCTGATATCCCAATTAACAAGCCGCTCCCTGTAATCCTTGCGGTTGGGTCTATTTTTTTCTTTACGCTCGGTGAACATAAGGGCAGGCACACGCAAGTAGGTAATGCGTAGCAGGGCGATGCTTATCCGGTATCGCTGAACGCGACGGCACGGCGGGTCCGCTGCGCCATGAACGGTTAGCAGAAAGGTGAAAGGAAACCCTTGGTTAATCGTCACCCACACCGGTTCCTGGTTCGAAGCTGCGGTATATCAAATCCCATGACCAAAAATTATTAATGATACCTTGAATTCGCAGCAATGATGCTTGTTGGGAACACATGAATTTACCGAGCTGAGTAATGCCTACGTTGGATCTTTGATACGGAGTGGGTCCTTAAAATGGGCCGGGTCAGCCGGCGAAGCTTCGCCGCACGAGCGGGCGAACTTGCTGATGGCGTTCCTTGTATAGAGCTCATCATCGACTCTCTGCTGAAGGTACGCGAGGCATTGCTCGACCAACTCGGAATACTCGATCGTAAGCTGCTCACCGCTGCGCGGGCGGACCCGATCACGCGGATGCTCATGACCGCGCCGGGGATCGGCACCATCGTTGCGCTCACGTTCCGCAGCGCGGTTTCCGACGCGGTTCTCGAGCGTGAAGTCGGTCGGTCCCGCCGGCAATGAATGACCGTAGATGCCCACGTAGTAGGTGTCTTCCGTCGGGTCGAAGAGCTGCACCTCCTGATCGGGCTGGTTGAACCGGGTGCCGGCCACGTCGTAGT
>CAZWUX010000484.1:0-3100 GCA_964637665.1 uncultured Anaerolineae bacterium | reverse complement strand
ACCGCCCATTTGATGCGCATCGACCGTGATCCGTGTGTAGCCCATATCGTCTCTCCTTCATCTGCGTCCCACACCGTCGATTCTATCACAGATCAGGCAAGATGACCACCGGCGCAACGGAGGGTTGGGATTCTGGTCTGTCGACCTGTACGGCACTCCTTGCCGACCCGTCTCCGTCCCCGCTACCCTTGTATATTAGGACTAGCACCTTACCAAGAGAATAGCCAAATGTAGGCTTCCGTGACATACTGGCACCTGGGAGAGACGAAGCGGCTTCCTTCGCTATGTGAGGAGCTTGCGCTGCCTCTTTAGTGAGATTGTCGTTCTCCCGCCCAGGAGACCCGCTTGGGAACATTGGGGCTGCCCCAGCGCAGGCCCCGAATGACGGCAAGGCTGGGTTCGGTATGGCACTGTGGTCTTGGGCGGACAGCCGCTTTGGGTGACTCCCTGTCGACATCAATCACAGGAGGAACAAACATGAACACGCGCATCATTGGCATTGACCTGGCTGTCACTGCAGCCCACAAGGCCATCGTGCTGGATCAAGCCAGCAACGCCTACGTAAGCCCGCTGCTCACCTTCCATACCGACCCAGCCCACATCGAGAGGCTTCTGGAGACCGCCCGGGCTACTGCGTCACAACCCTTGCGGCTCCAAGCTGTCCTGGAAGCCACCGCCATGTCATGGTACTCAGTAGGTCAGTACCTGGACCGCCACAACGTCGACGTCTACCGCGTCAATGGTCAGCAGGTCGCCGACCTGCGCCGCGTCTACCAGCGCCACGCCAAGAGTGACCGCATTGACGCCCGCGTCCTGGCTCGCCTGCCGCTGGTCATGCCCGACTCTCTGCATCGCTGCTTCTTCCCCTCGGGTCCTCTGATCACCCTCCAGCGTGCCTGCCGGGAAGTCAAACGACTCAAAGACCTGGTCATCGCCAGCAAGAATCGCATCCTGGCCACTGACCAACTCACCTGGCTCGGCCTTAAGGACATCGTGTCCCCTTTTTCCGAATTGGCCTTCTGGCTGCGCGAAAACTGGTACGATCCCTGGCTCGTCCAAGAAGCCGGTGTGGAGGAGCTGGCGCAGGCCTGGCAGGCCGTCGCTCCCGAAGAGCCTGTCGGCACCTCCTGGGTCCCGGCGCTGATCGAGCGGGCCGAACAGGTGATCAATCTCTACAACAACCCCGATCTTCTCGACTATGCCCAGTTCCAGGTCAGCCTGCAGCGGGAACAGGGTCGCTTGCGTCAGGCGGATGAGCAGGCGCACCATCTTCGCCTCAAGACGGTGCGCCCACTCTACCGCCAGCTCCACCCCAGCCTAGACCTGGAGACGCTCCGCGGGGTGGGCCAGGACAGTGCCGCCATATACATCGCCTTCATCGGTGACATCCAGCGATTCCCTTCCCTACGCGACTTCCTAGGATGGACTGGCTTGATCCCTTTCAGTCGTCAGAGCGGCGATGCCCAGGCCCGAGGCCTGCGCGTGACCAAAGCCGGGCCCAACCTGATCAAGGCCACCGCTTTTCTCAATGCCGGCATTGCCCGGCAGTGGGACCCTCAGATCGCAGCCATCTACCACCGGCAGATGACGCAGCACGGCAAGCATCATCTCCAGGCCACCTGTGCCTGTGCAACCCACTTGCTGACCCGGATCTACGCTGTGTTGCGTGATGACCGTCCGTACGAACTGCAGGATGCTGATGGTACTCCCGTCGACAAGTACACCGCTCGTCGCATCTGCCAGGAGCGCTATCACGTGCCTGACGAGGTACGCCAACGCAACAATCGCCGCGTGCGCAAGGCACGCCAGGAGGCGAAGCTCGAGAAGCGTCGAAAGCGAAAACGACGCAGGTGAGCTAAGAACATGAGTCAATACTCAGCTTGGCGGGCGGCACGAGCCCCGCCCCAGGTCTAAGACCACCATCTCATCTCGCTCAGCCTCGATTCTGGTCCAACCAGGGCAGTGCCAAAAAAGCACTCCGCACTGCCTCTAGTCCCGTGCGTCTTCCGCCCGGCTTCGGCTACTCTGATTGGTAAGGTTCACGACTTGACAGGATTTAGAACATCTCACTAGCTCAGTCTATTGTGTGCCCAGCGGGACTGAGCTGGACAGGCCCTATCGGGTGAGAACCGGTGCGACCTTCATGCGGGCAGGCCGGTCTCGGGAGGGATACGCATTCGGACTCAATGAACAAAGGCCGGGCTACACGGCCACGCTTTGATCTCTTTGCTTGGCCCGTCCAGAGGACCGCAAGGGGAGCGGGGAACTGTTTGACTGTTTGACTGTTTGACTGTTTGCGCATGCCCTATCGGGGTCGAGACGAAGGGTCGCAGGCACGGCGCGCGCTCCTGTGGATCGTGAGCCAGAGCGAATCGCCCGTGAACAGGCCCGTCCCGGGGGCGGCTTTCGCCCAGCTCACTCGGCGCCATCGGCGCGACTTTGGGTCGAAAGGCCTGCCGGGTGTGGGGCCGGTTGCCAACCCGCCCAACAGTCGTCACTCCTCGCGCTCGCGGGGCGAAGATCCAGGGCGATCGCGCCCGGGCGCATCGGTGACGGTGCTCAGCTCGCCGTAATCCAGCCAGACCAGGTTGCAGCGGCTGCACCTGTCGATGACGATGTTTCCGGGACCCAAGTAGGGATGAGTGTCCATAGCTTCGCCACACTGGGGACAGTGGATCTGCCGTCTCAAGTGCTCGGGATCGATGGGTCTGGGCGATTCGGCCGGGCCCAGGGCGCGCGCCCGGCGGCGCTCTACGACCTGGCGGAAAATGGATCCTTCGAGCAACACGCCGCCGCACCCGCTGCAGTAGAGCCCGGGATAGCCGTCGATGGAGGCACGCGAGAGCGGCTGGCGGCAGAGCGTGCAGTCGGCACCCGGCTCGGCGGGGCCCAATACCCGCACGCCATCAGCCAACTCGGCAGGCAAGCGGATAGAGCCACAGTATTCGCAGCGGAACCATTCCCCGTTGCCCTCGACTACCAGCGGGGCACCACAGTTGTCACAGTCCACGGGTATGCCTCTGAACGAAGGGTTGGGCCGGTCTCTGTCCAGGCCAGCAGCGGCGCAGGCCGACGCCGGGTGGAATCCAGTGACCCAGCG
>CAZWUX010000483.1:0-3101 GCA_964637665.1 uncultured Anaerolineae bacterium | reverse complement strand
GGGAAGGCCAGCTCGACCTGCTGCCCGGACGCTTTTTCCTCGAACGCGGCGATCCCCACCACGTCGACCATCACTCCTCGGTCGCAGATCGAAAAGCGCACCCCCGGCTGGTCGAACTCGACGTAGCCCCCCAGGTCGAGCTTCACGTCCATCCCCAGCACGTCGCGGTAAAAATCCCTCATACGCGGCGCGTCATCCGTCCAAATAGTGACCAGATCGATGACTGCTTTCACGCCCCACCTCCTTCTGAACGCGTTTGTTCTCAAACAAATAGTAACGAAATTCGCCCTTTCTGCGTATAGGTGAGTGGATAGACCCTACCGCAGCGAAAATCAGGGAGAGAACCCATCATGTCGACGACGATATTAGTCGCCTACGCGACTCGCTACGGATCGACGCAGGAGGTCGCCGAGCATGTCGCGGCGGTGCTGCTGGAGGCCGGGCATCCGGTGGCGATCCACCCCGCCGGGGATGTGCGCTCGCTGGAGGAGTTCGATGCGGTCGTGCTGGGCGCGCCGATCTACATGGGGAACTGGCATCGAAACGCACGCCGCTTCCTTTCGCGGCACCAGACTGCGCTCACACAGCGCCCGGTCGCGGTTTTCGCGCTCGGCCCGCTTGAGCGTGACGAGGAACAGATGCGGGAAGCGATCGGCCAGTTCGAGAAAATCCTCGCGAAAACCCCCTGGCTCGATCCGGTCGATAAAGAGGTGTTCGTCGGCAAATTCGATCCCGACAAGCTGACCTTCCCCCACAACCTGCTGCCGCTCGGCGACGCACTTCCCGAAGGCGACAACCGCGACTGGGAGGCCATTCGCGGCTGGGCAGGCGAGCTTCCCGCGCGGCTTCAGGCGTAGCCGGGCCGACCATCGACGTGGTTTCACATTTTACCGGTAGTTAATAAGGAGAAAACGAACATGAAGCGCGTTTACGTCGTCGGTTTACTGATCATCGCGCTGGTGGTGCTGGCAGGCTGCGCCGCCGGGCCGAACGAGATGGTCGACACCCCGAACGCGGCGGGGACCGTCGCCGGTTTCTGGCTGGGGCTGTGGCACGGCGTCATCGCCCCGATCACATTCATCATCTCTCTGTTCAACGCGAACGTCAGCATGTACGCCGTCCACAACACGGGCGGCTGGTACGACGCCGGGTTCCTGATCGGGCTGGGCGCGGTGTGGGGCGGCGGCAGCCGGGCCGGTTGCAGACGCCGATCCCGCCGCGACGGGTAGTCAGTATCCACTAACCACCAGAAGGAACACAAATGGCACAGACGGCACGCATTCAGATGATCGACCGCGAGCAGCCGGTGGCAGCCGGGGCCAGCTTCTACCGCATCGGCGGGATCGCGGCATGGCTCCAGTTGATCATCACCCTCACCCTGATCGCCGTGACGTTCGTCGTCGGGGGCAAGCCCACCACCGCCGGGGAATACTTCGCGGTCTACCACGACCAACCACTGATCGGCCTGCTGCGCGACGACTTCTCCAGCCTGATCGTCGTCGGCCTGTATCTGGGCCTCATCCCCGCGCTGTACCTCGCCCTGCGGCGGGTCGACGAGACGGTCGTCACGTTCGCCGCGCTGTTCAGCCTGATCGTCGTCGGCCTCATGTTCGCGACGCACACCGGCTTCTCGATGATGTACCTCAGCGACCGCTACGCAGCGGCGTCGACCGCCGCCGAGCGCGCGGGGCTTCTCGCCGCCGGGGAGGCCGTGCTCGCATCCGACATCTGGAACAGCACGGGCGGCTACATGAGCGGGATTCTGCTTCAGGGGGCCGGGGTGCTGTTCTCGCTCGTCATGTTGCGGAGCGACGACTTCGGCAAACTCACGGCGTGGGCCGGGCTGCTGGCGAACGGCATCGACCTGCTCCAGCACGTGCTGCACCCCTTCACGCCCGCCCTGTCGGCCACCATTCTCTATTTCGCCGGGCCGTTCTACCTGCTGTGGTTCCCGCTGATGGGCCGCGATCTGCTGCGGCTGGCCCGGCGGCAGAAAGCTGCGCTTTCTCGCTAGGAGTTGGCGAAGCCAACTCCACGCTGCGCGGATCGCGCGCCAACCGGATAGTACATATTTCTGTGGATGAAAAACGCCCGGCTGCAGGGCCGGGCGTTTGTGTTCCGGGCAGCGGTCGCTCCGCCGGGGTTGCGATGCATTCCCGGACCGGTTCCCTATTCGAGCTTTCTCCCGCCGATCAGCTCGTCCTGAAGCGCTGCCAGCGCATCCCATTCACCGTTTGCCGCGAGCCTGGCCTGCCGGGGCCAGCTCGATGCGTCGAACGGGGCGGCGAACCCGGCGCTCTTCACGATTTCCGTCAGGCGCTCAGGCGGCTGTGCGGACATCTCCGCAAAGGTTGTGACGCCCGCCTCGTACAAAATGCCCTGAAGCCGGGGGCCGATGCCCTCGATCCGGGTGAGGTCGTCCGGTGCGGCAGCCCTCTCCGGCTCGACCGGCGCGGGTTCCGCCGGTGCGGCGGCCCCCGTTCCGGCCATCGCTGCCGGGGCCTCCGGCTGGCCCTCGCTCAGCAGCAGATACAGCCCGACGATCACGGCAGCCGCGCCTACGATCAGCCCACCGATCTGCCCCACCCCGAACGTGCCCGGCAGCGCGCCGATGCGCAGCACGTCCGCCAGCGCGGACGCGATGCCCAGAATCAGCCCGGCGACGATCAACACGACTCCCCACGTTTTGCGCGTCATGGTGTCCCCCTCCAGTCTATGTATGGAACCCCTACCTTAATCATACACCGGATTCCGGCCCGGCGGAGCGCAGGCCGATGCGGGATATTCCACACCCCGGATTGTATAATCGATGGGTCGGGATTTTTATACAGGCAGCCAAAGGAGAATGACGTGGACGAACTCGTGAAGCTTGTCTCCGAGAAAGCGGGCATCTCGGAGGAGGCGGCCCGGACGGCGGTTGTGACGGTGCTGGACTTTCTGAAAGATCGGCTCCCCGCCCCGATCGGCGCCCAGCTTGACAGCGCCATCGAGGGCGGCGGGCTGGCGGACGCCGCCAAAGGGCTGGGTGGGCTGCTGGGCAAGAAGTAAGCGGCAGCGAGGCAGGCTTTTCTGCCTCATCATGTGGATAACGAGCGCCCGGC
>CAZWUX010000482.1:0-3106 GCA_964637665.1 uncultured Anaerolineae bacterium | reverse complement strand
AAGGCATCCCGATCCAAATCCGTGTCGGCTTGAACTCAGGCGAGGTTGTTGTCCGATCAATCGGCAGCGATCTGCGGATGGACTACACCGTCGTTGGCCAGACCACCAATGTCGCAGCGCGTATGGAACAAATGGCCCTTCCGGGCTCAATCCTCATCTCCACCGACACCATGCGCCTCGCCGAAGGTTACGTGCAGGCAAATTCTCTCGGACCGTTGAAAGTCAAGGGCCTGGAACGGCCGCTTGAGGTCTTCGAAGTGACGGGAGCAGCCACGGTGCGGTCGCGTCTACACGCTGTCGCCGCGCGTGGCCTCACGCGCTTTGTCGGACGCGACAACGAACTGGACCAGCTGCGACAGGCGCTCGAACGCGCCCGGTCCGGCCATGGTCAGATCGTTGCCGTCGTCGGTGAACCCGGCGTGGGCAAGTCACGCCTATTTTGGGAGTTCACCCATTCGCCCCGCACACAAGGCTGGCTGGTCGTCGAAAGCAGCTCAGTGTCCTATGGCAAGGCGACCAGCTTTCTGCCGATCATCGATCTTCTGAAGCGCTACTTCCAGGTCGAGTCGATCGATGAGGCTCGCAGGGTGCGCGAAAAGTTGACGGGCAAGCTGCTGTCATTAGACCGCGGGCTCGAGCCTTTTCTCCCAGCCCTGCTCTGGTTGTTGGATATCGCGACAGAGGACGAGCACTGGACGCAGCTGGAGCCGTCGCAACGGCGAGAGCAGGCGCTTGAAGGCGTAAAGCGGTTGCTCTTACGAGAGAGCCAGGAGCAGCCGCTACTGGTCCTGTTCGAGGACCTGCACTGGATCGATTTGGATACGCAGGCGCTGCTCGACAGTCTGGTCGAGAGCCTGCCGAAGGCGCGGCTTCTATTGCTGGTCAACTACCGGCCGGAGTATCAGCACAACTGGAACGCCAAGACATTTTACCGGCAGCTCAGCATAGAGCCGCTGCCGCCGGAGAGCGCCGAACAGTTGCTGCGGGCCTTGCTGGGGGACGATGCCGCACTCCAGCCGCTTAAGCAGTTGCTGATTGCGCGCACGGAGGGGAATCCTTTCTTCCTCGAGGAAAGCATCCGGACGCTGATCGAGACCAAAGCGCTCATCGGCGAACGAGGCGCGTTTCATGTGGCCAAGGGGCCACAGAGCCTTCAGATCCCAGCGACAGCGCAGGCCATTCTGGCGGCCCGTATCGACCGGCTGTCACCAGAGGACAAGCGGCTTCTGCAGGCTGCCTCGGTGATCGGCAAAGACGTGCCAATAGCGCTCCTACAAGCCATCGCTGAGCTTTCTGACGATGGGCTCCGCGGCGGTCTGTCGCGCCTCCAAGCCGCCGAGTTTCTGTACGAAGCACGGCTCTTTCCGGACCTCGAATACAGCTTCAAACATGCGCTGACGCACGACATTGCCTACAGCGGCATGCTCAAAGACCGGCGCTGTACCCTGCATCGACAGATACTGGAAGCTATTGAAAGGCTGTATCCCGACCGACCGGAGCATATTGAGCAGCTCGCCCACCACGCCCTGCGCGGCGAGGCCTGGGAGAAGGCGGTCACCTATCTGAGGCAAGCTGGTATCAAGGCGGCGACGCGTAGTACGCTGCGCGAAGCCGTCACTTATTTGGAGTTGGCGCTCGATGCCCTTGAGCGATTGCCCCAGACTTGCGAGACCATGGAGCAGGCCATCGATCTTCGGTTCGATCTGCAAGGCGTGCTCTATCCGCTGGGAGGGATCGAGCGGACGTTGGAACATCTGCGTCAAGCCCAATCGCTGGCCGAGACCTTGGGCGACCAGCTGCGACTGGGGCGCGTCTCCGGTCACATGACATATTGCTTCTACTGGATGGGCGAGTTGGAGCAAGCCGTGATTGCCGGTCAGCGGGCTCGAGCGATTGCCTCGGCTCTGAACGATTTTAGCCTCCAGATTTCAACGAATGTCCGCCTCGGCCAAGCTTACTTTGCCGCCGGCGAGTTCCGCCGAGCAGCCGAGCTGTTTGAGTGGAACATTGCCAAGCTTGAGGATGATCGGGCCGACCAGCCTCTCGGCTTGCCCCTACTGCCGTCAGCCTTCAGCCGCGACCGCCTGGGATGGTGTCTAGCGACCATAGGCGAGTTCACAGCCGCCCGCCGCACCCTCAAGCAGGGCGTAGTGATAGCGGAGTCTCTCAATCACCCCTATACGCTTGGCAATCTCTACTGTTCAGTCGGCTGGGCGTGCATGCTGCAGGGAGACCTGGAGAATGCCATCTCGTGGGTGGAGCGGGCGCGTAATCTCGTCCGCGGCGATACGATCCCGCTTCTGACGGCGTTGATCGCATGGCGGCTGGGCGAAGCCTACGCTGTTTCGGGACGTTCGAGCGAGGGCTTGTGTCTACTCGAGCAAGCGGTCGAGCAACTCGCGGCCATGGGGCATATGGGATACTACCCGCGAGCGGTGACGGCCCTTGGTCTTTGTCAGCTTCTGGCCGGGCGGCCAGCGGAGGCGCAGCAGTCGATACGGCTGGCCCTTGAGCTAAGCCGCGCTCAGAAGCAGCCGGGCGTCGAAGCCGAAGCGCTACGCGTTCTAGGTGACATCGAAGCATCGCAGGCCCCGAATAGCGTGGCAGAAGCCGACGCGACCTACCGCCAAGCTCTCGCTTTGGCGTTCGATCGCGGCATACGCCCGCTCGCTGCCCACTGTCACCGCAATCTCGGCGAGTTACACCGCCGCGCCGGCGACCATGCGAAGGCAGAAGAGTATCTTGCGACCGCGACGGCGCTATATCGCGAAATGGATATGCGGCTCTGGTTGGACCAAGCGGAAAAGGAAACAACCCAATTCAGATCAGCACCGAGTGACCTCGTGGCGTGACGATGGATTTGCGAGGCAGCCAAATGTCTGAAATTGGCACGATCCTTCCGTGCCAGCTACCGCTCGGGTTGGTCCGGAAGTTGGGGTCGAGCTGCCAATGGTCGCGGGTGAGCGCGCGATCTCTTTGGACTTTCTCCCACGGCTATTGGAAGCGATAGCATCTCTCGCGAGCGTTCTTTGGCTTCTGGATGCGTCGAGGGTAACCCGTTCGCTAAGCCCCCAGCTGTGCTGGGGCGACTAAAGGCAGTTGAACG
>CAZWUX010000481.1:0-3107 GCA_964637665.1 uncultured Anaerolineae bacterium | reverse complement strand
TCTGCCGTAAGAAGTCTACTTTCCATTTTCTATAACCAACTTTATTAAAACCCACGGCCTTGATGCAGAGCATTTATACCAATTGGTGAAAAATCTGCAAGTCAAATCCACGTCTGATATTATACGATATCATATGTTGAGTTGATTTATTATATTATTTCATTGATTAATTACATTTATCATTCGATAGTGTGATGTTTGACACCTGACGGCTCGATGCGGTGCCCTTACCCTGAAAAGGCATAGGGTGCGGTGGGGGAAACCGGTGAGAAGCCGGTACTGGGCCGCAACTGTAATCACAACGCCTTTGTGAGAGTCAGAATACCCACGCACACCTCGGCCATACACTCTGCGAATCCCGGAGGATGGGTAACACCTGTCCTCTGTTTTTTTGTGTTCGTGTTCCACCGGACAGCATGGTTATTCAGCAGGAAGAATGCCGATCCTGCTTATAACGCTGTTTCTCTTTTACTCAAGCCAATCTAGGAGGTCTGGATATGAGTGACGAACTGCTGGAGCAGATTTCGTCCGCTATTGTCTCGCTGGATGCAGACAAGACGGCAGAACTCACCCAGCAGGCTCTGGATAGCAGCGTGGACCCTTTGAGCATCATTAACAAGGGGCTGCTGCCCGGCCTGCTGGAAGTGGGCGACAAGTGGGAAAAGCAAGAGTACTTCATCAGCCACGTGCTCATGGGCGCGCGTGCCATGCAAACAGGCGTTGACCTGGTTGAGCCTCACCTCGTCGACGACGAGAGCGAACCGCTCGGCACCGTCGTGATCGGCACCGTAGCCGGGGACGTGCACGACATCGGCAAAAACCTGGTTACGTTGATGCTGAAAACGTCCGGGTTTGAGGTCTACGACCTGGGCGTGGACGTACCGCCGCAGGATTTCATTGACAAAGCCGTCGAGGTGGATGCTGACATCATCGCCTCGTCGCTGATCATGAGCATCTGCCTGCCACAGATGGAACAGATCAACAAATTGGCTGAGGAGGCGGGTTTGCGTCCCCGCGTCAAGACCGTCGTGGGCGGTCCCCCGCTGAGTGAAAAAGTCGCCCACGAGATCAAGGCGGATGCGTACGGCGGCCCGGATGCGATGGCCGGGGTGCGGACGATTAAACAGTTGCTGGGTATCAAGGAAGGGGTCTAGTCATGTCCGAAATGTCTTCACTTGAGCGCGTCGTCGCCGCCATTAAGCACGAAAAACCGGATCGCGTCCCTGTGATTGGTGTGATCATCACGCGGGCACTGCGGGAGCTTGGCTACAAGCCAGAGACGACCGTCTACAATCCAGAAAAAATGGCCGAAGCCAAAATCGCCGCGCACGAGAATTACGGCGACGACGGAATAGTGGCCGGAACGGACCTGTTCCTCCAGGCGGAGGCCCTTGGCGCAACAACCGAGATGCGCGAGCATGTGCCCATCGTCGTCGAGTGGCCGCTCAAGGCGGACAAGAACGCCCTCGATCAGATGAAGCCTTTCGACATTAACGAGGATGGGCGCATCCCCGCCCTGCTTGAGGAGATCCGCCTGCTTAAGCAGAAGTATGGGGATACGGTTGTCATCGGGCCAGTTGTCGGCGGCCCCGTTACGACGGCGGCGATGCTGCGCGGGGTGGAACCCCTCTTGATGGATATGGTGCTGGATCCGGAGTGGGTGCATAAGCTGCTGCGCTTCCTCACCGATGCTGATATCCCGCTTTATAAGGCGATCGGCGAAGCCGGTGCGCACGCTATTGTTCAGCTCGAACCCATCAGCTCCAACACCATCCTATCACCCGAGCAGTACGAAGAGTACGCTATGCCCTACCAGCAGGAACTGTTCGGGGTGTGTAACGAGATGGGGATGGTCGGCGTGAACCATATCTGTGCGGACACCGCTCTGATCTGGGAGAAGATGGTTGGCGTTGGCGCCCCCGCGATCCAGATCGACTTCCCCATCGATATGGCCGACTGCAAAGAGCGCGTGGGTGACAAGACCACCATCATGGGCAATGTCGATCCTATCGAATACCTGCTGTACGGAACGCCACAGGAGGTCTACGACAAGTCGGTTGAGGTGATCAAGCAGACGGCTAACGGGTCGGGCTTTGTCCTCACCCCTGGCTGCGATCTGAATCCTTTCACACCGGCAGAGAACATCGCGGCGCATATCAAGGCTGCTCACGACACGTACTATGACGATGACATGATCGTGCATTTCAAGAACTAGTAATTCGCAATCGGAAGGTGTTTTCGAGCAGGCAGAGTCCGTTTAGTGATCGCCGCTGCCCGGAGATACCTTCCTCTACTACCACAGGTTGAACAGGTGAAAATCGTTCTCGTCGCTGGGTTTCTGGGTTCTGGTAAAACGACCACTATTCTCGATCTGGCCCATTATCTGACCAAGGGGCGGCGCTGCCGCCTAGCCGTGCTGGTCAACGAGGCGGGTGACATTCCTATGGATGGCGCCGTTCTGACCGCTGCCGGGAATCAGGTCAAAGAGATTTTTGCAGGATGTGTCTGCTGCCAGGTAGCGACCAGCCTGGTTACGGCTGTCGCCGAGCTTGACCAGAACTATGACTTGGATTACCTACTCATTGAGCCTTCTGGCCTGGCCGATCCGGCGCGGGTGCAGATGCTGCTTCCTCAAGCCGGGCAGGAGACGTGGCGAAGCATCTACATCATCGACGCACCCCGCTTCGATCTGCTGCTTCAAGCAGCGAAGCCCGTGATCACCAAGGGGATTGCGGGGGCAGACGTCATTCTGCTCAACAAGGCTGAGCTAGTGGAGGATGCGAGGCGAACTGAGATCGCAGAGCAACTGAAGGCGATACAGGCGAATGCCGCCGTTTTCTCGGTCTCGGCTCAGGATGGCATTGCGTCCACAACCTGGCAGAGCATCCTGGCATGACCAGTGAGAGTCTATCGGTCCGGCTTGTGATAAGCGGCGAAGAGGTCGACCCTCAACCGGTTATTGCTCAACTACTGTCGGACATCATCCTTCATCTGGAAGCCCCCTTTTTAGGCCATCTGAAAGGCACGGTTGATTTCCCGGATGGCAAGCTGTATGCTAGCACGGTTGGGGTCCCATCAGACGTTAACTTTGAGCAATTTGGGAGCCT
>CAZWUX010000480.1:0-3120 GCA_964637665.1 uncultured Anaerolineae bacterium | reverse complement strand
CCGCGCCCGCTGGGTTTACGCGCTGGCCGTGCCGTTCCCCACGGTTCCCGACGGCGTGTCATGGTCCGGGTTCGAGTCGTACTGGACGGGGGGAGCCGCCGACGCGCTGCCCGGATTCGGCGCGCCGCCGCAGGTCATTCTGACGCCCGACGCCTTCGAGTTCCTGAACGCCCGCCTCGGCCCACCCGCCGAGGGCCTGCCGATGCAGATCGTCGATCCGGCGGCAGCCGCCGATCTGGCGTGGCAGGTCCGCCCCTCGATCAGCGTCCTGCCCTTCGACGCCCTCACCCCCCGCTGGAAGGTTCTCTCCCTCGACGGCGCATCCGTGCTCGACCGCGCCTTGAACGTCGACGCCTATCCTCTCACCATTGAGGTCGGGGTCGAGGCGACCGGCGAGCGCGCCGAGCAGGTCATATCCGGGCTGGGGGCGCGCGGTGTGTGGTCCGCCGCCAACCGCGATCCGGGGCGCATCACCAACGTCGTGGTCACTGGCGTCACGGCCCTCGTGCGCGCTACCGCCAAGACGATGGAGACGCGCGGCATCAATTATCCGGCGGAGGCGATCCTGCCCTTTTTCGCCGATGCCGACGTGCTGCACACCTCGAACGAGGTCGCCTTCTCCCCGGACTGCCCCGCCCCGGAGTGGACCGGGCCGCCGGAGGATTTCTGCTCGCCGGTTGCCGACGCGGCCCTGCTCGACTATATCGGCCTCGACGTGGTGGAACTGACCGGAAACCACGTCAAGGACTGGAGCACCGACGCCCTGATCTACACGCTCAACCTGTACGACGAGAAGGGCATCCCCTACTACGGCGGCGGGCGCGATCTGGAGGACTCCCACCAGCCCGCCATCCTGACCGCCCCCGACGGGACGCGCATCGCCTTCGTCGGCTGCAACGACCCCGGCCCCTGGGGCGCATTCGCCGGGGACGACCTGCCCGGCGCGGCCCCCTGCGACGACTGGACGTGGATCACCGAGGAAATCCGCGCGCTGAAGTCGGGCGGCGAGGCCGATGTCATCATCGCGACCGTGCAGTACTGGGAACTGCCAAGCTATTCGCCCTCCGCCGAGCAGATCGCGGACTTTAATCTGCTGGCCGAGGCAGGCGCGGATATCATCAGCGGGAGCCAGGCCCACCAGCCGCAGGGATTCGGCTACGCGGATGGCGCGTTCATCCACTACGGCGTGGGCAACCTGTTCTTCGACCAGATGGACTACATCGAGAACCGCCAGATGTTCGCCGATAAGCACGTGCTGTACGAGGGCCGCCACATCTCGACGGTGCTGTTCACCGGGCTGATGGAGGACTGGGCGCAGCCCAACCCCATGTCGGCGGAGGATCGCGCCGCGTTTCTGGGCCTGATTTTCGAATCGAGCAACTGGTAACCGCCCGGCCTTACCGGTGGACAATTTCGCCGTTCCCCCGTAAAGTTATCGGGCATGTGATGAGTTTATCTCGTTTCCGGGGGCGTGAGGGCGTTTCCCCGGCGGTTATCCACGAACGGAGTTCACGACCTATGCGACGATTCTGGATGGCGGCGGTCGGTCTGGCGGCTGCCCTGACAGGTATTCTGCTCACCGGGGCCGATCCGGTTGGCGCTGCGCCATCGGGCCGCCCCGTTCTGCCCGACGAGCGGACTCACGGCTCCGAGCATTTCCTGATTCATTTCACATTGTCCGGCCATCAGGCCATTGACTCGGCGGACGGCGACGGCTCCGGCGTGCCCGACTACGTCGAACTGGTCGCCGATACGCTGGAGCACGTCTACGTGACCGAGGTCGACGAGATGGGCTGGCCTCCCCCCGCGCCCGATGGCGGGCAGGGCGGGGATGAGCGCATCGACGTGTATCTCGACGAGATTCTGAGCGACGGCTACGCCGGGTACGTCGAGACGGAGGAAGGGTTCATCGGGGATAACCCGCTTACGCCCCAGCAGGAGCGCCGCGCGGCCTACGTGTTTATGGTGCTCGACGACGATTACGCCGAGGTCGATCCCGACTCCGGCGAATCCCCCACCGCGCTGATGCAGGCCACCGCCGCCCACGAGTTCAACCACGCGCTTCAGGCCGGGATCGACGACCGCGACCCGCATTTCTGGCTCTACGAGGCCGCTGCCACCTGGATGGAAGACGAGGTCTACGATTACGTCAACGACGGCGTGTACTACCTCGACTCCGTGTTCAAGAACCCGGATATCTGCCTCGTCGCCGAGGTCGCGCGCGGCGACGATCTGCACTGGTACGGCACGTGGCTGCTCCTGCGTATGATGAGCGAGCGCTATGGCCCGGAGGTCGTCCGGTCCATCTGGGAGAACATGCGCCAGTTCAGCGGGTTCGGCGCGATCGACGAGGCGCTGGCGGGCTACGGCTCGTCGCTGGAACTTGAATCGCGTGATTTTTCGGTCGCGAACCTGCTGCGCGCCTACGAGGAGGGCGCGGAATACCCCACCGTGCGGATCGAGGGGGAGGCCGGGATCGGCCAGTACGTGCCGCCCGACGGCGTGCAGAGCCTCGGCGCGGACTACATCCACCTGACGGGCAGCGGCGTGGTCGTCGTCGGCGTCAGCCAATCGGACGTGCCGCTCACCGTGCGCGCGGTGGGCATCCGGGGCGGCGAGGCGGACGTGATCGACGCGACCGGCGGCTCGATGAACGTCGACCTCGATGCCTATCAGGATACGTTCCTCGTCGTGCACAACGACGAGCAGATCGCGCTGGAAGAGGGCTGTGTTTTTCGCGGCTACACGCTCGATGTCCAGACCTCGGCGGCGGCGGCGTCGCCCGTCACGGCCACGTGGCCGACCGCCAACTACCTGGCGGCCTACGACACGAACATCTCACCGTCCAGCGGCGGGGTCGGCACCTACCGCCCGCCCGACATGCCCTTTGCCGACAGCGAGGACGAGGTTGCCACCGAGCCGGAGAACCTGAACGTCGGCTACGACGTGCTGATCCCGGCCCACATCCCGGCAGGCTACACGTTCGACTACGCCTACATCATGACGGCGGCGGAGTTCGGCGACAGCGCGCCCTACTACGTGCCCGGCGGCGGCGACACGGCCAACTTCGACTACCTCGACCAGAGCGGCAACTGGCTGAGCATCGCCGAAAGCCCCACC
>CAZWUX010000479.1:0-3132 GCA_964637665.1 uncultured Anaerolineae bacterium | reverse complement strand
AGCCGCTCGATGGCGTCGCGCTCGGCCAGCGCGAGGTCGAGGGCCTGCTGGTTGGCAGCGAGGATCGCCTCGTGCTGCTCGCGGGGGATCATCGCCAGCGCGGTTTCGTCCTCCGGGCGCGGCGGCTCCTCGAACGGCTCGCCGTCCTCGACGCGCTGTTTCAGCGCCTCAGCGATGGCCTCGGTCGAGAGGCGGTTGTCGCTGTACTGCTTGGAAATCCACGCGATGACGGCCACGTCGCGGTTGGTGAAGCGGCGGTGACGCCCGGCGCGGGGCGTGGCCGAGTCGGAGAACACGCCCTCGATCTCCCCGAAATCGTTGAGATATTTGCGGATGGTGGAATTTGCCAGCCCGACCCACTCTGATACTTCGCCGATATTCATAACCGTCGTCTCCCTAGGTGGTGATGCTCCGCTCAAGCCGATCCGTTCGTGTGGTGGTGTGCGCTTCTATTATACTTGCGCTTCTTTCGGCGGCCTGCGGTTCATCAGCATACAACGCCTCGCGGATAAATCCGTTCGTGTGTGCGCCCCTCGTTCATTATCTATGTGCAGAACCGAAGGTTCTGCCAGTATTAGTGCGAAGCACTAATTACATTATCGCTGCATTATAGATTTTTCACAAGTCCTGCGAATCGCTGCACGGGGCGATTCTGCACGCTGCGGCAGGCCTGATCCCCCGAAAAAGGGGCGAAATGCCGACTTCTGTCCGCACAAATCGCGATTCCGGGGGTGAGAATCTACATTTCGATGAAGTTACATGCAGATTGTACACACAGGTTTCTATCCACATCGACGTTTGATTTCGATATATCTTGTTATCTGGTACTTGCAAACCGAAAACATCCGCATATAATCAGGATGATGTAGTTTGTACGTACAAAACGGCGATTTTATCTACATTTGCGGATTTTTGTACGTACAAAATCGGGGAACGGACCGTTTCCCCGGAGCGCGCTGGACTTTTTTCCAGTGGGGGCGGCGAGTGACGAGAGGTGGCTGCCCGCGACCGATCAGGGGTTGCTTTCGTGTAGCAATTCCGGCAGATCAAAAAGCAGCAACCCAGCGCCCGCACACCACCATACCCAGACCCGATCAATCGGCGGATCGAAGCTCTGTAACGTGGAGTTCGCAGAGCGAACTCCTAAGCAAACCGAAGGTTTGCCGTGTACTTGGCACTTTCAACTTGGCACTCTGCACTAAAAGCCTGTGACGCGGCATCAACTGTATCGAGCGACCACCGACTCAGGAGAGGACAACCTTATGACCACAAAAACCGTCTCCATCGACACCGGGAACGCGCTGTGCAAGGGCGTGCGGGGTGGGCGGGGCACGCCGACCACCATCGCCTTCCCGAACGCGTGGACCCGCCCGAACGCCGACGCGCTGAGCCGCTGGCGCGGGTTCGGGGCGAAGGACCAGCTTATCATCCAGCTGAACGACGGCGAGCGGCTGGCGCTCGGCGAGAGCGCCTACGATCTGGGGCGGGTGCAGCATCAGCGGGCGGGGTACGCGCGCTACGACAGCCCGGAATACCCCTGGATGGTCGCCGGGCTGCTGGCGCGGCTGTACCCAACCGCCGGGGGCGACATCGAGCTGACCTTCTCGCTGCCGGTGGACGGCTTCGCGCGGGCCGGGGAGCAGCTTGAGCGCATGGCCGGGGAATGGCAGGTCATCTACGACAACGGCCATGAGACCGCCAACCTGAACTTCAACGTCATCCCGCAGAACGTCGTGCCGGAGGCGTTCGGGTCGCTGTGCTACTGGATACTCAGCGTCGACGGGTCGAAGTTCGTCGATCTGGAGCTGGCCGAGGGGGCGGTGGCCGTGATCGACATCGGCGGCTACACGACCGACGTGCTGACCTTCCACACGCTCGACCTCGGACCGGTGTACGGCAGCGTCGAGCGCGGCGTGATCAACGTGCGCGAGGACGTGAACGCGGCCATCAAGCGCCGCTTTCAGCGCAGCGACCTCAAGACGCCGACGGTCGACGCCGTGATCGAGACGCGCCGCTACAAGCACGCCGGGCGCGAGTACGACGTGGCGGAGGTCGTCGACGCGGCGCTGTGGGACCTCACCGACGGGGTGCTGGACATCTGGATCAACCAGCTGGAGAGCGGCGTCGACTACGACGGCGTGGTCCTCACCGGGGGCGGCTCCGGGCTGATCGCCCCGTACCTGCTGCCCGAAATCGAGCACGACAACGTGAAGGTCGTCCCGCGCGACGAAGCGCACCTCGCCAACGCCATCGGCGCGTACCGCTACGCGCTGCATCTACGTTCCTACGGAGGCTGAACATGGCTCAGGAAGTCGTCCCCGCCAGCGAACGCGAACGGTTTTACGTCCGGCTCGGCAAAAATCGCCGCGACCGCAAGCTGGCCCGCTACATCACGCACGACCGCCATCGCGGGGCCAACGTGTCGAAGCTCGTCAAGCAGCTTCTGTATGCCTATTATACCGGGAACCCGATGCCGGGCTATGCGGGGGCAATCCGCGAGCCGGGCGTGGAGGATGAAGTGGTCCGCCAGCAGGCGCTCAGCGCGAAGTTGAAGAAGCTCAGCTTTGAGACGCTCAATCGGTAGTGCCGAGTGCCAAGTTGAAAGTGCCAAGTACAACCAAGTGGTGATGTGCTTATCGGGGTAGGGGTAGGTCAACGCTGCGCGTTGACCACTGGGAGTTCGCGAAGCGAACTCCATAGATGGGTACGGGGAATGACGCGCTCGCCTGCCGACGCCCGCGCCCCGACCGACTGTCACGGTCGTGTACCGGGCGTCGATGTCCTCCCCGACCGCCCACCACGCCGACGCAACCGAATCGCCGCTCCCCCCGCGAGGCCAGATATCCCGGCCTCGTTTGCATGTCCGGGGCAGGGCGGTCCGCTTGCCGCACCGACTATGTGTGATACGATGGGGCTACAGAGGATGCGTCAAGGGAGAGGTACAAATGGCAGATATTGAATACCATCTTAATAAATTTTGTGAAGTTACTCAGGTTCAAAATCGTTCCATAACCTATACAAGTTTCTATCAAATCAATATGATCATTAAAGTGCTTTCTTGGCTGTTTAGGAAGAAAGTAGAGGAACTAGGGATTAAGGATCAAGATGTAGCAGCATCTATGGTACAGAAGG
>CAZWUX010000478.1:0-3133 GCA_964637665.1 uncultured Anaerolineae bacterium | reverse complement strand
CTAATGCTCTCCCCGCTCAAAAATCTTCGACAGCGCGGCGGGCTGCTGGACGCGCTGCACGGCGAAGATCAGCGCCAGGATGGTCAGCACGTAGGGCATCATCACGGCGATGTCAGACGGGATCGGGATGCCGAGCACCTGCACCCACACCTGGAGCGCGTTGACCAGGCTGAAGATCAGCGTCCCGGCCAGCACGCCGAACGGTCGCCACCCGCCGAAGTAGACGAGCGCCACCGCGATGAACCCCTGCCCCGCCGTCATGTTCTGCTGAAAGACGTTCAGCAGGCCGATGGAGAGCGACGCCCCGGCGATGCTCGCCAGCGTGCCGCCCAGCGTGACCGTCGTATACCGGACGCGCTCGACGCTCACCGCCAGCGTATCCGCCGCGTCGGGGTTCTGCCCCACCGCCCGGATTTTCAGCCCGAACGTCGTCTTGTTCAGCACGAAGGCCGCGATCGGCACGAGCGCGAACGCGATGTACACCAGAACGTTGTGGCTCAGGAAGATGCTGTCCAGCGCGCGTACGAGGCCGCTGGGGCTGTTCTCCAGCGCCGGGATGCTGATCGCGGAGAATCCCTGCACCGTCTCAACCGTGCCCAGCGTCTTCTGGAACAACAGCTCGCTCATCCCCAGCCCGAACAGGTAGACGCCGATCCCGCTGATGCCCTGCTCGGCCTTGAGCGTCACGCTGATGAAGGCCATCGCCAGCCCCATCAGCACGCCCACCCCTATCGCCGCGAGCAGCCCCAACCACGGATTGCCTGTCCGGAAGGTGATGTAGAACCCGGTGTAGGCCCCCATCAACATCTGCCCCTCGACGCCGAGGTTGAGCACGCCGCTGCGCTGGCCGAACGTCTCCCCGATGGCCGCGAACAGGTACGGGGTCGCCAGCCGCACGCCGGACGCCAGAATACCGACGAGAACGCGCGTGGTGAACAGATCGGCGATCATCCGTCACCTCCCGCCCCCGCGACCTGGGGTTTTGGCGGCGGCTGAGATCGCATGTCGGCGGTCTGGATCAACTCGCGCCGCCGCTGGCGCCTCCGCCGCCAGATCTCGCTCGATACGACGAACACGACGACCAGCCCGTTCAGCGCCGTGATCAGCGCCGCCGGAACCTGCATCGCGCGCTGGAGGCGGTTCGCGCCGACGAGCAGCGCGCCGAAGAAGAACGCCGCCGGGATCGTCCCCAGCGGGTGAAGCTGGCCGAACAGCGCCGCGACGATGCCGTTGAACCCGGCGCTGCCCGTAAAGCCGGAGGCCGAGCCGTCCGTGATCATGCGGTGCGTCACACCGTACACCTGCACCGCTCCGCCCAGCCCGGCGAACGCCCCGCTGAGCACCAGCGAGAGCATGATGTACCGCTTCACGTCGATCCCCGCGTAGCGCGAGGCGTGCGGGTTCAACCCCACCGCCCGGATGCGATACCCGACCGTCGTCCGCCACAGAAAGATGTACACCGCCACCGCCAGCACGACCGCGATCAGCGCGCCGAGGTGCAGCCGGGTCGGGACCAGCCGGGGCAGGTCGTACGCCCGCGCGAGGCGGGCGGTCTGCGGAATCTGCGAGTCGAGGTTGGCCTGCGCCGGGTCGATCAGCGCCCCGCGCAGCAGGAAGTTCATCGCCTGCACGGCGATCTGGTTGAGCATGATCGTGCTGAGGATTTCGTTGACGTTGAAATAGGCTTTGAGGAACCCCGCGATGCCGCCGTAAATCCCGCCTGCGACGAACCCCGCGAGCAGCGCGATGGGCACGAGCACGATGCCCGGCAGATTCGGCAGCGCAAGCCCCACCGATGTCGCGGCCAGCGCCCCGGCGATGAACTGGCCCTCGCCGCCGATGTTGATCACCCCGCCCCGGAATGAGATGCAAATCCCCAGCCCGACGAACAGCAGCGGCGTCGCCTTTACGATGGTGTCCGCCAGCGCGTTCGTGCTGCCGAACGCACCCTCGATCAGCGCGGCGTAGGCTTCGATGGGGTTGGCGTTCAACGCGAGCAGCATCACCGCGCCGACCAGCAGCGCGGCCAGCACCGCGAAAATGGGCGTCAGGGCGTCGATGACGACGCCGAGCTGCGGGCGTTTGGTCAGCTTCGACAGCATAGGCGGCTCCTGTGTGTGGCGTTCAGGTGGATGGATACCGTTACAGGCGTCTTCTACTGTTACCGTCGCCAGATGAAAAAAGTGTGCGTCCGCATCGTTGCGCGCAGAACCATTCCCCTATTGTGAAAGATAAAGGAATGGCCCCGCAAGCACCCAAACGAGTGACTTCTTCACGGTGGTGGGGGTGCCGTTAGTCGTAGTCGTCCCGGTAATTGCGCTTGCCGCGCTTCTCGGCCTCGCCCTCGCGACCGCGCCGGTGCAGATCGTCGAATCCCTGCGGCTTGATGGTCATCGAGTGGCCGCTCGCCAGCCCGGAGACGCCCTTCTGCGACCGCTCGTCGAACCGCTCCGGCTCGTCGGCCAGCCACTTGTTGAGCAGCGCCTCGTCGCGCACGTAGGGTTCTTCCGGCTCGGTGTAGGTGGTGATGAATCCCTCGTAGTTGCGCAGCACGACGCGGTCCGGCCCCTGGCTGACGACGTATTCCGGCCCGACGGGGATTTTACCCCCGCCGCCCGGCGCGTCGATGCAGTAGATGGGCACCGCGTACCCGGACGTGTGGCCGCGCAGCGCCTCGATGATCTCGATCCCGACCGAAACCGGCGTGCGGAAGTGCCCCGCGCCCTGCACGAGGTCACACTGGTAGAGGTAGTAGGGGCGCACGCGGTTCTTCACCAGCTTGTGGACCAGCGCCATCTGCACTTCGGGGCTGTCGTTCACGCCCCGCAGCAGCACCGACTGGTTCCCCAGCGGGATGCCCGCGTCGGCCAGCTTGGCGAGTCCCCGGCTGAGTTCCGGCGTGATCTCGCGCGGGTGGTTGACGTGGATGTTGATCCACAGCGGGTGGAACTGCCGCAGCATGTCCGTCAGGTCGTCCGTGATGCGCTGCGGCAGGAAGATCGGCACGCGCGAGCCGATCCGTACGATCTCGATGTGCGGGATCGACCGCAGTTCCGCCAGCAGGTTTTCGAGCAGCGCCGGGGCCATCGTCAGCGGGTCCCCGCCGGAGAGCAGCACGTCGCGCCCCAGCGGC
>CAZWUX010000477.1:0-3150 GCA_964637665.1 uncultured Anaerolineae bacterium | reverse complement strand
GTCGGCGCATGATTCAGCGGCGCATGTCGGACCGGCAGCAGGCCTTCTTCTCCGAGCTGTTATTGCTGTTCGTCGCCACCGCCGATGCCGCCGGTCGACCCTGGGCTTCGGTGCTGGCGGGACCCCCCGGATTCCTGCAACCGCTCGAGGGCAGCGCCCTGCGTGTGAAGGCCCGGCCGATGTACGGGGATCCTTTGAACAGCACGCTGCTCGAGGGTGCCCCCATCGGGATCCTGGGCATGCAATTTGAGACCCGGACGCGAGTCCGCATGAACGGCACCCTTGCCCATGTGAGCGAGGGCGCGTTCGAGATCCAGGTTGCGCAGAGCTTTGGCAACTGCGATAGGTATATCCAGGCCCGCGAGCCGATCCTCGAACCCGACGTCAGTGCGATTGGCGAGAAACGAGCAGTGCGCCGGGCTAAAGCCCTGAACAAGTCTGAAGTGGCGTTAGTGGCACGCGCCGATACCTTTTTCATTGCCAGCCAGTCCGCCGGGACGGGTGACTGGACCGACGGCCTCGACGTATCGCATCGAGGCGGCCGGCCAGGTTTCGTGATCGTGGCGCACGAGTCATCGCTGCTCTTTCCCGACTATGCAGGGAACTGCCTATTCAACACCCTGGGTAACCTCGAGCTCGACCCACGGGCGGGACTCCTGTTCATCGATTTCGAAAGCGGCGATACGCTGCAGGTGGCCGGGGAGGTCGAGATCCTTTGGGAACGCCATCACACCCGCCGTTTTCCGGGTGCCGAGCGCGTCGTCGCATTTCGGGTGGAGGAGACGTTGTACATCGAAGGGGCGCTGCCGGTCTCTTGGACTTTCAGGGATGACTCGCCCGTCCTCGACACCTTCGAAGCGATCGAGCGCCGGGCGCCGGCCGCCGATGCGTTACCCGCAATGAAGCTCGTCTCGGTCAACCTGTCCCTACCGAAGGCGATCCGGCACGAGAACAAAGAGGTCACGACCGGTATCTTCAAAACGCCTGCCGAAGGCAGGATGATGCTTCACCGCCTCAACCTCGATGGCGACGGTCAGGCGGACCTATGGGGTCACGGCGGTGCCTTTCGGGCCGTCTACGTATATTCGCTCGAGCATTACGAGTACTGGCGCCGTGAGCTCGTGCGCGACGACTTTGCTTACGGGCAGTTTGGCGAGAACTTTACCGTCCAAGGCATGCTCGAAGACGACGTTCGAGTTGGCGACCTGTATCGGATCGGTGGCGCCCTGGTCGAAGTCTCCCAGCCTCGGATACCGTGCTACAAGCTCGCCATCAAGATGGGCATCGACGACTTCCAGAACCGGTTTCTCAAGAGCGGGCGCGTGGGCTTCTATTTTCGCGTCCTCGAGGAGGGTGAGGTCGGCGCCGGCGATGTCTTCGAGCTTATCAGTCGCGATCCCACTGGCATGAGCGTCCGAGCAGTCAGTGACTTGCTGTTCTTCAACACGGCGGATCTCGAAGGGGCCCGCAGAGCGCTGTCGATCCCGGCACTTGCCCACGGATGGAAGGGTTCGTTCGAGGAGCGGCTCGCCAAGGCTGACAGCTTGCCGGCAACGGATCAGGGATTCCGAAACCTCGTTGTGCAACGCAAAGAGGTTGAGAGCGCGAACATCAGCTCGTTCTATCTAGTGCCGACCGAGCAAGGCGCGCCGCTCGCGCCCTACCTGCCGGGGCAATTCCTGACCTTCAAGCTTTCAATTCCGGGTCATGCCGAGTCCGTCGTGCGTACCTACTCGCTCTCCGACAGCCCCGACCGCGCTTATTACCGCGTGAGTATCAAGCGAGAGCCGGCACCACCCGACCGCCCCGATCTGCCCCCGGGACTCTCGTCCAATTATTTCCACGATCAGGTCGACGTCGGCACCCTGCTCCGCGTCGGGCCTCCGCGGGGCAAGTTTCATCTCGAGGCGGGCAGCCATCGGGCGGTGGTGCTCTTGAGCGCGGGGGTTGGACAGACTCCGCTCTTGAGCATGATGAATGCCATCGTTCGCGGTGCCGCTGGACGGCGTGTGTGGTTTATCCACGGCGCCCGTCATGGCCGGGAACACGCGTTTCGTGACCACGTGCGCGCCCTGGCCCGCGAGCACGACAATGTCACCGTGCATACCCGCTATAGCCAGCCCACAGCTGACGACGTCCCAGGCCGAGACCACGACAGCGAGGGGCACGTCGACCTCGAATTGCTGAAGCAGCTGCTACCCTTCGACGACTACGAGTTCTACCTTTGTGGTCCGCCACCGTTCATGAAATCGCTCTATTGCGGCCTGCTGTCGATGGGCATCACTGAGTCGCGGCTCCACTACGAGTTCTTCGGTCCGGCGTCGGCATTGACGCAGGAAGCCGAACCTCGAGGACAGGCGCCGGGGCCAACGCCACGTGAAGAGGTGAGTGGCGCGTGCGAGGTGACGTTTGCCCGCTCCGGTGTCAAAGCTGCCTGGGATCCGCAGTGTGAAACGATCCTGGATCTGGCCGAACATCAGGGGCTCACCCCGCCTTACAGCTGCCGCTCAGGCATTTGCCGGACTTGTATGTGCACGTTGGTCGAGGGCGAGGTGGATTATCTTGAGGCACCGCTCAACCCGCCGGACCCGGGCTGTGCGCTCATTTGTGTCGCTCGGCCCAAGACCAATCTCGTCCTGGATGTCTAGCCGAGAAGGACCATGGGGTTTGCAATGTCGGCGCGCGGCCTTGCGGGCAGGGTTTCAGGCGTTCAACTGCCCGCGGCCACACCCTTTCCGGAGCAATCTTGCCCGACGTGGCCCTCTATTGTTGGTCCCCGCGTTGCTGAGCGGAAAGACCACAAGCCATGTCACAATCACCATTTTGCAACAAGGCGGCGGTATTATCGGGCCGTCGCTCGGAATCGTAAACCACGTTTCGAAACCGGTCAGGATGCGATGAGGCGTGGCACCACCTGCACCTGAACGGGCACTAGTCCTTCCGCAGCAACGGACACTTCATCGACCTGGCTGAGATTGTGGCGGGACTCGATTTGGGGTGACAGAATTTGGAGTTCTTTGCACATCGCCTCGAAAATGGTGAATAAGAAGTCAGGCCGTTTGTCGTAGGTCAGGAAAAATCTTTATCTGAGCTAATTTCTGCACGATCGCATCGATGTCGATGGCCTTCTGCTGGCTCCTGAACTGATAC
>CAZWUX010000476.1:0-3156 GCA_964637665.1 uncultured Anaerolineae bacterium | reverse complement strand
CGCTGCACACGGCCATGCGCGACGTGATGGTGGACCTCGTCTCGCATCCAGATGCGCGGCGCGCCAGCCTCCGGACGCTCGAAACGATCTTTCAACTGGGCGCGCGGTCGGACGGCCCCGCCGTCAGCATGGCCGTTCACCTGACGGAGGGGGATGGTGAGGCTGTGCTGATGGCGGCAAGCTGGTGCGGCTATGGTGAGGGACGGTGGCTGTACGTGATCTCGCGGAACGGTGAGGTGTGGGACGTGTCGGACGGCGTGATGGGATACGCGGGCGGGCTGACCCGGCCCGACGTGCGCTGGCTGGGGGACCGGTGGGCGGTCATCACGATGGGTTACCCGGCGCTGACGACCTATGACGTTCACATCATCGCCCGCACGGAAGGCGGGTGGGCGCGGATTTACAACACACGCGATCCGGGCGGTGATTTTCAGCGGCGGGGATTGAACGATCCGCTGTTCTGGTTCGAGGATGGGTACAAGGTGATGACCGTCACCGGGTTCGCGGGGAGCTGTGCGCTGGAGCGGCGTTACGAGTGGCAGGAGCAGGGCGCGGAGGTCGGGTACGTGCTGGCCTCTCAACGGACGTATGGCCTGTGGACGTGTAACCGATGAGTACGACCCGCGAGAAGTTATTCGACGAAAAAACGCTGCGTAAGCTCGAACAGGTGACGCTCGTCGCGCACCGGGTGCGGGCGGGCGTGATGAAGGGTGAGCGCCGCAGCACGAAGCGCGGTACGTCCATCGAGTTCGCGGATTACCGGGACTATACGCGCGGTGATGACCTGCGGCGGCTCGACTGGAACGTCTATGCGCGGTTGGAGCGGCCCTTCATCAAACTTTTGGAGGAGGAAGAGGACCTCACCGTGCACATTCTGGTGGATGCCAGCCGGTCGATGGATTGGCCGGAGAATGGCGCGGTCGATCCGCTGGACGTACACAAGTTCCGGTATGCGCTGAGATTGGCGGCGGCGCTGGGGCACATTGGGCTGGCATCGGGGGATCGGGTCGCCGTGTCGCTGCTGGCCGGGGATCGGATCGCAGGGCGGTGGGGGCCGTCGCGGGCGCGGGGGCAGACTCTACATATGCTGGGCTGGTTGGCCGAGCAGGAGGTCGGCGGCACGACGGACCTCAACGCGGCGCTGAGGGACTATGCGCTGCGCGGCGGGCGGCCCGGATTAAGTCTGCTGCTGAGTGACATGTTCTCCCCGGCAGGGTATGAGGATGGCGTGACGGCGCTCATGGGGCGCGGGCATGAGGTCGGCGTCATCCACATCCTTTCTCCAAATGAAGTCGAACCGGAACTGGCCGGGGATTTGCGGCTGGTGGATTCCGAAACTGGTGAGGGGCGGGATGTCACGGTCGATGGGACGATGCGAGACCTGTATGCGCGCCGGTTGGGGCGCTGGCGAGAGGAGATCGCCGCCCATTTACTAAGCCGAGGTGGGCATTACGTCTCGGTGGAAACGTCGACGCCCTGGGAACGGGTCGTGCTGTTCGCCCTGCGGCGGGCGGGCGTCGTGCGGTGACGCGCCGCGCCAATTAAGCACATCGCAACTTCGGTGAGGCGATGAATCACACACGATGAATTTTCTGGCTCCGCTGTTTCTGGGACTGGCCCTGCTGGCCGGGCCGATCATCCTCTTATATATGCTGCGGCTGCGGCGGCGCGAGGTCGTCGTGAGCAGCAGCATGCTGTGGGAGCGGCTGATGCAGGACCGCGAGGCCAACGCGCCGTGGCAGCGACTGCGCCGGAACCTGCTGCTGATCCTCCAGTTGATTATTCTGGCGGCGCTGGTCATCGCGCTGGCGCGGCCCTTCCTGCCCGTGCCCAGCGTGGCGGCGGGCAGCGTCGCGCTGCTGCTGGACACCTCGGCCAGTATGTCGGCTACGGACATGCCGGGTGGCGCGTCGCGGCTGGACGCGGCGAAGGACCGCGCGCGGGCGCTGGTGGGGGAGTTAGGCGCGGATGAGGTGATGACCGTCATCGCCGCCGGGCCGACGCCGCAGGTGCTCACCCCGCCGACCGGGGACCGATCCGTGCTGCGGGACGCGATCAGCCGGGCGGAGCCGACGAATGCCCCGGCGGATTGGGATGCCGCGCTGGCGCTGGCCGGGGCGAGCATCGCCGGACGAGAGGACGCGGCCATCGTCGTCGTCTCGGATGGTGGGCTGCCCGCCGACCTGCCGCCGGTCCCGGCGGAGGTGCGGTACGCGCAGGTGGGACGGTCGGGGGATAACCTCGCGATCTCCGCGCTGGCGGTCCGCCCGCTGGAGGAACGCCCGCAGCTTTTCGCCGCCGTGACGAATTATGGGGATGAGGCGGCGGACGTGATCCTCAGCCTGGAGGCGGATGGGGCGTTGATCGAGGCGGAGCGGCTGACCGTGCCCGCCGGGGAGACGGTGACGCGCTCGGCGGGGGACCTGCCCGCTGAAACGAGCGTCGTGCGCGCGGGCCTGACCTCGCCCGTACAGGGTGGGACGGTGGATTACCTCGCGCTCGACGACTCGGCCTACGCCGTCTATGCGCCTGCCAGTGGAGGGCGCGTGCTGCTCGTGACGGAGCGCAACCTGTTCCTCGAACAGGTGCTGGGTTCGATGCCGGGCGTCGAGGCGTTCCGGGCCGATCCCGGCCCGCTGCCGGACGAGCCGTTCGACGTGATCGTGTTCGACGGCTGGCTGCCGGATGACCTGCCGGAGACGAACCTGCTGATCATCAACCCGCCGGAGTCGACGAACATCTTCACGGTGGGGGAGCCGTTTCAGGATACGCGCTTCGCCCGGCAGGCCGACAGCCCGATCCTGACCTTCGTCGATTTCGCAGGGGTGGCGGTGCGGGAGGCCGTCAGGGTCGAGACGCCGGGCTGGGGGCGGAATCTGGTCGAGGCGGAAGGTGGGCCACTGCTCGTGGCGGGGACGCAGGGCGGGCGGCGCGTTGCGGTGCTGGCGTTCGACCTGCACGCCTCGGACCTGCCGCTCCAGATCGCGTACCCGATCCTGATCGCCAACCTGTTCGACTGGTTCGCCCCGGCCAGCCCGGTCGAGGCGGCGGACGCCGTCCAGCCGGGAGACCCGGTCGTGATCCGCCCGCAGCCCGCCGCGACCGGATACACCGTCACGACCCCGGATGGCACGCGCCAGCAGTTCGACATCGACT
>CAZWUX010000475.1:0-3162 GCA_964637665.1 uncultured Anaerolineae bacterium | reverse complement strand
TGGACGCAACTCCATTATACCGCGTCGTCACCGGCGCACGCCCGCGTCCCTTCCGCCCTCATCCTTCTGATGTGATTCTAAAGGACGCAGGCCCCTCTCATGACCTCGCGATCAGGTTGATGACCGCCAGCAGGGCGATGGCCCCCACCGTCGCCGTGATCAACTCACCCAGAAAGCCGCCCCCCGCCGACACGTCGAGCAGGCTGAACAGAAAACCGCCCACCAGCGCGCCGATCACGCCGACGACGAGATTGCCCAGGCACCCGAACCCGTGCCCTTCGACGATCCGCCCGGCGATTCCGCCTGCCAGCAGACCGATGATCAACGCCCCTAGCAGCCACCACATAACCAGATTCCTCCCCTGTTTATCTCAAACATCTCGTTTGTTCATGATCTGCTACGGAGGAATCACGAAAAAGGTTGCACCACGCAAACGGGATAAGCGTGCGGTTGGGCGTTTACCCACCACATGTGGGGATTACTCGTCGGCGGGGCCGGAGAGGTCCGGGCTTTCTACGATAGGGAACGTCCGCCGGATGCGCGGCGGGATGTAACCACGCACGATGTGGCCGTACGGATCGTACTGTCGCTGCCGCTCCGGCGTGTAGAGGTCGGGCGGAAGCCTGTCGAGGATCATCACGCGCCCCGCCTCATCCCGCGTGATAACGATCACCTCATCCCAGCCGAACAGGTGCGCGCCATTCCAATCCTCCTCGACGTAGATGCCATCCTCCCGTGCCTCCCAGCTTCCGAGGATGTTGTCCGTCGTCATGATGCCCGTCACCTCGTCATCGTAGAAGGTGCGCAGCGCGTATTGGAAACTGAAGCCGCTCGTCCACGGCGCTTCGACCGTCTCCCGATTTTCCACGTTGACGATCAGCGTCAGGTCGTCGACCCCCGGCACGAGATGGCTCAGCGACCGCATGAAGTGGGCGGTGTTATCCCACGTCCCTCCCAGATCGTAAATCTGCTGCTGCACGCGCCCTTTGACCGACGTACCGTACAGCACGATCGCGAACACGCCTGCGTACCGCACGATCCAGCGCCAGCGCACGCCGCGCGCCAGATAACTGATCGCCCAGATGGCCCCCGCCAGCAGCACCGCCTCACCCGGCATGGCGAGCACGTGGGTGCGGATCGGATCGCGCGCGACCCGCGTCGGCAGGAAGGCCGCGAATCCCAGAAACGTAGCGGCCAGACCGCCCAGCGACCAGAGTCCGTAGCGCAGCACCGCCCTGTGGCGGTGGACGGCTGCCGGGCCGCCGCCGCGCATCACGGATCGGACCGCGCTCAGCGCCACCAGCGTGACGCCCCCCGTCATCAGCGCCGCGAAGCGGTACGGGTACACGCGCGCCAGATTCGTGATGGCGACCTGCCGGAACGCGAAGCTGAGCTGGTCGAACGTCGCCCACGCCATCCGTGTCAGGTTGAAATCCTGGTACAGCCCGGTTCCGTACGTCGACCGCCCGACCCCGAACAGCGGCAGCACGAAGCGCGCCGACGCCCCCAGCACCGCGATGTACCACACCGCCAGCCCCGCCCCCTCGATCCGCGAGACGCGGCGGCGGCTCAACACGGCGAGGATCGGAACCCCCAGCAGGAGCGGGATGCCGTTCTCGCGGACCAGCGCCGCCCCGTAGCCCAGCGCCGCGCCCCCCGCCAGCACGGCGATCCGCCCGGCGGATGGCATCTCATCCGCCGTCAGGCCCACCGTGAAAACGGCCAGCGCCAGCGACACCGTCAGCAGGCTACCGAGGCTGTCCGCGATGTACATCGGCGTCAGCAGCAGGAAAAAGTCGTCGACGAAAAACACGAGGAACAGCGCGCCGCACGCGAACGCGAACTCCGGCGCGTCCGGGTTGAGCCGCCACACGATCAGCGCCAGCGCCGCCGCACTGACGATCCGCACGGCCAGCGCGACGACGTGATAGGCCGCATAGCTCGCCCCGGCGAGCGGCTGGACCGCACCCAGCAATATGAGCGACAGCGGGCGGTCCGCGAAGCTGATCGACCTGCCGTTTAGCACGTGGTAATAGTGAATCCAATCGTCGATGCCAAGGTTGTTGCCATAATCCGTCAGCGCAAAGGCCGCCAGCCCTACGGCGATGAGCGCCAGCGCGACGAGCGCATAGCGCGCCGCGCCTCCGGCCTGCTCGCGCGGCGGTTTAACGTCTGGAGCGGGAGCAGCGGCCATCATGACCCATCCTCACAGCCCGCCGGATGCCACCGCGCCCGGTAGACGATCAACCCATCCCCCTCCACCGCCGGGCACAGCGCCCCGGATTCCTCCGCAAGCGCATCGAACGCCTCCACTGCATCCCCCTCCATCCGATCCGGATGCAGCACGACGTACCCGATCCGCCACTCATCGACCGCCACCGCCAGTGCGCGGGCCGCCTCACCACTGCCGGCATCTTCGAGCGCACCGGGGAACAGAAACGCCTGCCCGCTTAGATCGTCGAAGACGCGCGGCTCGACGTACGGCGCGGGCGCGCCGAGCGGACGCTTGTGATGCCACACCGCGTAGCGTGCCAGATCGGCCCCCTCGCCCAGCGCCGCTCCATCCAGCGTGCTGACTAACCCGAACGGAAGCTCGACCAGCACGTAGCTCTCCGGTTCCACCGCAATCTCCACGTAGAAGTCCGGCACGTCGACCGTGTGGCGCGGCATCGCCCGGATCGCCGCCGGGTTCGTACCGAGCGCCAGCGCGATCAACGCCGCAGCCGCCCCCCAACCATACGCGGGCCGGGTCAGCGCATCGCCCCACGTCCCGCGCCACCCCAGCGCCGCGTAGACGATCAGCGCGAACAACCCCACGCCGAACAGGTACTCACGCGCCGCCAGCGGATAGACCCGCATCCCCAGCCCGGCCAGCAGCATATAAACCGGGTCGGGCAGCAGCGCCATTCCCATCAGCAGCGCCGCACCGCCCACCGCGAGCCACATCCCCCGGCGTCCCTCTCCCGGCGCAAAAAACGCCGTCACCACCGCCAGCCCCACGATTAGCGGCCCCGTGTGCAGAATCGACCCGACGATCGACCGGTCGGCAGGCGGCAGCGGGAGTGTGTTGTACGCAGGCTCGAATCCCTGCAACGTGCGGGTGATGTTGGGCATCGGGTAGACGTACAGCAGCGCGAAGAGCGCCAGCCCCATCGCCGGAAC
>CAZWUX010000474.1:0-3190 GCA_964637665.1 uncultured Anaerolineae bacterium | reverse complement strand
GCACGGTTTTCCACCCCCGTGCTTTTCATCCACATAGTTATTCGTTTGCGGCACGGAGTGCCGCAAACCTCAATGGGGTGAAGGGGAGAATCCCCTTCCGGGGATTCGGGGGCAGGGCCCCCGGAAAAAACCCTTCTTCCTCCACTACCGGTTGATGACGACCGAGGTCGGGTAGGGCAGGTCGATCTGCTTCGTGGTGGCGACATCCTGAAGCGCGGCGAGCACGCGGGCGTGCGTCGCGTTGAAGTCGTGGTTCTCGGTGTTGATGTAGTAGAACAGCGTGCCGGTGATGGCACTGTCGCCGAAGTCGTCCATCGCGAAGAAGGGTTCCGGGCCGGTCGCCACGCCCTCGACGCCGCGCGCGGCGGCCATCAGCGCGTCGAGCGCGGCGGGCAGCTTTTCGTCGTAACCGATGCCGAGGCTGACGCCCCTGCGCCGGACGACGCTCGCCGTGTAATTGGTGATGACGCTCGTGTACACGTCGCGGTTGGGAATGATGACGTACATGCCATCGACGGAGTTGACCGTCGTGGAGCGCAGCTCGATGCGCGTCACCTTGCCGAGGATGCCCTTGACCTCAATCGTGTCGCCGAGGTTGAAGGGCCGCTGGATCAGCAGCAGCGCCCCCGCCAGCAGATTCTCGATGATGTCCTTGAGCGCGAAGCCGATCACCAGCCCGCCGACGCCCAGCCCGGCGATCATGCCCGCGACGTTGACGCCCAGCACGGCCAGCGTCACGACGACGGCCAGCGCCAGCGCGACGGCGTAGGTCGTGTTGACGATCAACCGCTCCACCGAGATCGGCGCGTTGGCCCGGCGGGCGGCGCGCTCGCCCCAGCGGCGCATGGCCCGTGCCGCAAAGTACGACGCGATGCCGACGACGACCCCGGCGAGCAGGGTCGGCGCGTAGGCGATCACGCTGGCGAGCATCGACTGGAACTGCCCGGCGGCGTCTGCCAGGGCCTGGGCAAGCATCTCTCGCACGGCTGGCTCCTTTCGCTTCATCCTCACAATCGGCGGCAAACCGCCTTGATTGTAGATGTCCGGATGGCTGATTCGCCAGCCATCCTGGGGCCGCGTGCCGTGTTGGGGGCAGCCCAAAGCAAAACGCCCCCGCGCGGGGGGCGTTTTGAGGAGAAGAAGGACGTGAGAGGCGGGAGGAGAATTCCCCTCACGCTGCCGGGCGATGCCCTGCCTCGTCCTCTTCGCCCAGCCAGAAGTGATGCGGCAGGACGGTGTTCGCTTCCTCAAGCCGCAGCCCCTTCACGTCGTCGTGAGGGCCTGCCAGCGTCGACGGGTGCACCACACACACCGTCGGACGCCTGCCGTATTTCGTCTCGTAGTAATCGGCGGCTCGCCGGAGCTTCGCCGTCAGGTCGCGCTTCCTGTCGTTGTCAAACCAGAGCATACCGGACTGCATGAGCTGGCTCCTTTTCGGCCTGTCTGTCAGGCTTGGTGTGCTGTCTCGACGGGCGTTTTAGAACACCTGTTCGATATGAAAGGAGAATAGCACATGCGTTCTAATTTGGCAAGTCTTTTGCCTTTGATTCCGGTTAGGATTCGCCCGATTCCGCCTCCGCCAGCGGCTCGTTGATCTCGATCAGGTTGCCGTCCGGATCGCGGAAATGCGCCGTGCGGATGCCCCACTCCGGGCGGTCCGCCGGGGCCGCGACGAGCGTCGCACCCCGCTCGCGCAGGCGCACGGTGGCGGCGTCTACGCCGTCGACGGCGAAGATCAACGCAGCCGTGTCCTGCGCCAGCGCCTCGGCGGGCAGTTCGACATCGCCGACCACTTCCGCCATCTCCCCCCGCCCGAACAACGCGAGAGTTACACCCCCCGCATCGAAGTCGGCGTAACCGCTCGACTCATCACCCCAGACCGGCTCGAAGCCCATCACGTCCCGGTAAAAGCGAAAACAGGCTCCGTAATCCGTCACCAGCAGCCGGACGTGCGTCAGTTTCACGGGTTCCCTTCTTTCATAGAAAGCGGATCGCGGTTCTATTCTCGATTCTATCAGGCGGCGGGCCCTGCCTGCACGAGAAATCACACCCGGACGGCCCCTTACTTCAACCCTACTTGTGATATACTGAACAAAGCATACGCCAGTCTGGCCCGGCATCCTTCCCCAGCCGCGACCTTCTTCGTCGACCATCCGACCCCACTGAAAACCTTCCTCACCTTAGATGAATGGACGGGCCGCAGGTCCGCCGGGCGCAGCCCGGATGGAGTGTCAAGCAAACCTATGGTTTGCCACCCACTTTGCGCGATCCTCAGCCATGCCGGCGACATCGCTTATTCATTATTGGCCGGTCAGCAGTTGACGCCTACCGGCTCTGCAAAAGGAGGTATGCCAGATGTTCGAGCGAAATCCCTTCTCATTCAAGCTGGCGGTTTGTGTGGCTATCATTGCATTCATCTTCATCCCATCATCCGCAGCCCTGGCGGCTGAATCGCCCTCACAGGGGGCCGTGACGATCACCACCGGCTACACGCTCAAGCTCCGGGCCGGGCCGGGCACGGACTTCGAGCAGGTCGGGACCGTACCCTATAACACGACGCTGCCCGTTCTGGGGCGCGACGAGGCGGCGAACTGGGCGTTCGTCGACTACAACGGCGCGCGCGGCTGGATCGCCGTCTGGCTGGTGACCGTCAGCGGCGACCTGAGCAGCGTGCCCATCGGCGCGCCGGACGACGGCGGCGGGTCTGCGCCACCGCCTGAGTCGGGCGGAGCGCCCTCCGGCGTGACGGCCATCCCGACCACGACCCTGCGCATCCGGTCAGGCGCAGGCACCGACTATCCTCAGGTCGGAACCATCCCCGCAGGCGTCGAGGTGCCCGTGCTGGCCTACGACGCGGCGGCGAACTGGATCTACGTCACCTACGGCGGGGCGCAGGGCTGGAGCGCCGCCTGGCTGGCGACCATCAACGGCGACCTCAACACGCTGGGAAGCGAGCCGGGCGCTGCCCCGGAGGCGGCCCCTGTCGAGCCATCCGCGCCTACCCCGGTGACGGCGACGACCATCGGCCAGAGCTTTCTGCACGCCGGGCCGGATAACGATACAGAGCGGGGTGTGCTGATCCCGACCCGTACGGTGGTGCCGGTGCTGGGCTATGATGCAGTGGAAGACTGGATCTACGTCGACTACCAGGGGCTGCGGGGCTGGATCAAGGCCCGATTTAGTCGCATCA
>CAZWUX010000473.1:0-3202 GCA_964637665.1 uncultured Anaerolineae bacterium | reverse complement strand
GTTCAGCTTAAACATGAGCATCTTGGCCGAGTTCAGCACGCGCTTGAAGTGGTCCAGCGGGCGGAAGACGAAAAGCTGCTCCTCATCCTCGTTCCAGTAACCCCTCAACCCACCAAACGCACCCGTCCCATAATTGAAGGTGTGATTCATCACGCTGATCGTGGCCTGCTCGAACGGGACGATCTCCCCTTTGTAGTAGGCGTATTTCGGTAGCTGTGCTTTTTCCCCCACGCGGAATCTCCTTTAACTTGACGACTTAACGGGAGCGGCAGCCCGCCCTCGAACACGCTGACACCATTATACCCAAACCGGCGGTGAGGTGAAGGGGGCCACTCAGCGGATCTGTCTCAGGGCGGTGAATTTGGTGAATGAACCGCTCTAGGCCGGATATTCAGCCGGGGTGCGGTTGAGAAACGCTCTGCGTTTCTCACAAGAAGAAGGCAAAAGCCTTCTTCACCCTCTGGGTCGGGTATTCAGGTTGCGATGTGCTCATCAGCCCCGCGCGACGACGAACGCGATGGCGTGCTCGTGTGTATGTGACAGGCTGACCGACCACTCGACCAGATTCAGGTCGGCAGCCAGCGCCTCCGCCGCCCCATGCAGCACGAGATCGGGCCGACCCCGCACATCATGCACGACCTCGATCTCACGCCATCCCACGTCACCGATGCCCGTGCCGAGCGCCTTAGCGGCGGCCTCCTTCGCCGCGAAACGTGCGGCGAGCGCCGCCGCGCGCCCACCGCAGCGATCCAGCTCACCGGGCGTGAAACAGCGGGCGCAGAACCGCTCCCCATGACGGCCCAGCGTCCGGCGGATGCGTTCCACCTCTACGATGTCGACCCCGGTGCGCAGCATCGTCAGCCCTCGGCCTGCTGATCAGGCCCGGCGACGGCCAGCGCGTAGGCGTCGGGATCGAGGTAGCGGGCGGCGGCGGCCTGAATCTCCGCCGGAGTCAGCGCGTCGATGATGGCCGGGTAGCGGCGCAGGTAATCGAGGCCGAGGTCATACATCTCCATCGACATGAGGCTGCCCGCCACGCCCTCATTCTGCTCCAACCCCAGCACGAGCTGACCCTTGAAGAAGGCCCGGTTGTCGGCCAGCTCGTCCTCGCCCACCGGCTCGTCGATCAGGCGGCGGATCTCATCGCGGATCGACTCGACCGCCCTCCCGACGTTCTCCGGCGCGACCCCCGCGATGACGCGCCAGGGGCCGGGGCCTAATCCGCCTGTCAGGCTGCTGTAGGAATAGTACGCCAAGCCCTGCGCCTGCCGCACCACGTCGCCCAGCCGCCCGTACATGCCGAACACGCCGAGCACGCTGTTCGCCATGCGCGCGGCCTGAAAATCCTCGGCGGTGCGCTGCGGGCCGGGATAACCCAGCACGAGGTCAGCCTGCGATTTGCCGGGGATGGGCGTGAACGCCTCACGCGGGGCATCGAGGCGCGGCGCGGGCGGCGCCGCGAGCAGGGGCGGCTGATCGGGGTTCTGCCAGTCACCGAACGCATCGGCGACCATCTTCACCGCGTCGGCGGCCTTCACCGCGCCAACGATCACGACGATCGCACCCGCCGGACCATAATTCCGGTGAAAATCGACGAGATCATCGCGTGTGATGGCCCCGACCGTCTCCAGGTAACCGTTCAAGCTCATGTGGTAAGGGTGATCGTCGGGATAGGCCAGCTCCAGAAACCTGAGCGTCGCCATCGCGCGGGTGTTGTGGGCGCGAAGCTGAAGGCTCGTCATAAGCTGGCCGCGCACCCGCTCGACGTGCTCCGGCGGGAAGGTCGGCTCGCGCAGCACCTCGGCGGCGAGGTTGAGCATCTGGGGCAGGTCCTCGGCGAGGCTTTTCGAGCCAAAGCGCGTCGTGTGGCCCCCGGCCCGCACGTCGAGGCTGGCCCCGTTGCCCTCGATCTCCTCATAAAGCTCGTCGAAGGTGTGATGGGCCGTGCCGCGCATCACGACCGAGGTCAGGAAGTTGACCAGCCCGGCATTCTCCGGCGGCTCAAGGATCGCGCCGATGGCGATCCGCCCATCGACCACGACCGAGGGGCTGGTGAAATTCTCACGGACGAGCACGGTGACCCCGTTGTCGAGTTCGGCGCGCAGGATGTCATCCGGGCCGGGCAGGGCATCGAGGTTGATGTCTGTGGCGGCTGTGTCGCGCTTCATGCGGCGCTCCCTTCGGCATTTCCATTACCCGTCGGGACGTACCAGCCGACGACGCGGTTCTGTGGGGTGAAGACCTCGGCGGCGACGCGCTTCACGTCGTCGAGCGTGACGGCGGCCAGCCGGTCCAGATAATCGTCGAACCAGGCATGATCGCCGACGAGCGTCTGCGAGAAGCCCAACCAGAACCCCTGACTGGAGACGCTCTCACTGTCATATGCGAACAGCGCCCGCGCCTGCTTGCGGGCTTTCTCGAACTCCTCCGGGCGGATGTCGCCCGCCGCGACCTCTGCGATCGCGGCATGGATGGCGTCCTCGACCTCCTCCGGCGTGCGCCCGTCGCGCACCGTCGCGGTGATGCTGTAGAGGTAAGGGTCGATCGTGGCGACCATCCCCCCGCCGACCCCGGCGGCTAACTCCGTCTCGACGAGCGCCCGGTACAGGCGCGAGGTCTTGTTCGACGTGTGGGCGGTCGACATGAAGTTCAGGCTGCTCGCCCCGGCGAGGATGCTGTCCAGCACGGTCAGCGTGAAAAAGTCGGGATGCGTCACGGCGTGCGCCCGGTAAGAAACGCTCACGAAAGCCGTCTCACCCTCGCGGTTGACGACCACGCGCCGCTCGCCGTACTGCGGCGGCTCCGGGCGATCGACCTCCGGCGGCAGCTCTCCCGCCGGGATGCTCCCAAACAGGTCCTCTATCTTCTTGAGGTAAGCATCCGGGTCGACATCCCCGGCCAGCACGACGACGGCATTGTTCGGCACGTAGTAACGCCGGTAGTGATTATACAGATCATCGCGCGTCATCGTCTCGAGGTCGATCCGCTCCCCGATCACGGTCGTGCGGTAGGGGTGAATGCGAAACGCGACGCCGATCATCTCCTCATACAGCAGCCACGACGGCGAGTTCTCCGACCCGCTGCGCTCCGAGAGGATCACGGTGCGCTCCGACTCAACCTCACCGGGATCGAACTCCGAGTTGACCATCCGGTCAGCCTCCAGCCGCAGGCCGAGGTCGATCCGGCTGGCGGGCATGACCTC
>CAZWUX010000472.1:0-3216 GCA_964637665.1 uncultured Anaerolineae bacterium | reverse complement strand
GGCCAGTTTTCGTCGCGCTGGGGCGGCATCGAAGACCTCGCCCAGAGCCTCACCGCCGTCCTCCCAACGGGGGAAATCGTGGAAACCGTGCTCGCCCCGCGCGCCGCCGTTGGCCCCGATCTGCGCCACATATTTATCGGCTCGGAGGGCACGCTCGGCGTCGTCACCGAGGTCACCCTGAAAATCTTCCCGCTGGCGGCCTACCGTGTATTGGACGCGCTCACCTTCCCGACCATCCCGGCGGGGCTGGCCGCCATGCGCGCGATCATGCAGACCGGCCTGCGCCCCTTCCTCGTCCGTTTCTACGACGCGGACGAGGCCCGCCACGCCATGCAAAACCCGGATTTCCCTGCCCCGGTGATGTTCCTCGGCTTCGAGGGGCCGCGCGCCGTCGCGGACGCCGAATATGAGGCCGCCGCCGCGATCTGCGGCGATCACGGCGCGGAATCCATCGGCCCCGCGCCGGTCGAAAGCTGGCTGGAACGCCGCTTCGACTTCTCGACCGTTGAGGGTGTGCTTGACACGCCGGGCGGCGTCGCCGAGACGATCGAGATCGCCCATCTGTGGAGCGGCATCGAGGAGACGTACCACCTGCTGAAAGAACGTCTCGCGCCGTTCGCGGATGAGGTGCTCGGCCACTTTTCGCACGTCTACCCGCAGGGCACGTCGCTGTACGTCATCCTGCTCGGCCAGGCCCCCGACGAGGCCGCCGCCGAGGAACGTCTGATGGCGATATGGGAAATCGCCATGACGACCTGCCTCGAAACCGGGGCCGCCATCTCCCACCATCACGGCGTTGGGCTGGCCCGCACGCCCTATCTGCGAGCGGCACTCGGATCGAGCGGAGTCCTGCTGGATCGGCTGAAAGACGCGCTCGATCCGGCTCACATCATGAACCCCGGAAAATTTGACTTCCCCGCCCCCGCCGGAGCGCGGGCAGACGATAATGGAAGGAAGTAGGCCATGCCTGAGGCATCCATGACGCCGCGCGAGCGCGTTCTGCGGACGCTCAACCACGAGGAACCCGACCGCGTCCCATTCAACCTGGCGCTCACCGTCGACATCTACAACCGCCTGCGCGACTACCTCGGCCTGCCCGCCGAACCGGACAAAAAGATCGGCTACTGGACAGATGTCACACCCAGCCTCGATCTGCTCGACGCCATGCAGGTGGACATCTATCGGCTGGGCCTCAACCCGCCCGCCAACTGGCAGCCCCCGGATAAGGGCGACGGCCTGCTTTACGACGAGTGGGGCATCGGGCGCGAGAAGGTTCCCCGCCCCGACGGCTCGTTCTACTACGAGATGACCTTCCACCCGCTGAAGGGCGCGTCCCTTCAGGATGTCGAACGGCACCCCTGGCCCGATCCCCACGACCCCGGTCGGGTCCACGGCCTTCGCGAGAAGTTCGAGCGCGCCCGGCGCGACACGGACAAGGCCATCATGGCGAAATTCTCCAATTCCATCTGGGAGCAGTCCTGGTGGCTCTACGGTCTGGAGGCGTGGCTCATCGATCTGGCCGTCGAGCCAGAGGTGCCGCTCGCCATCATGGACAAAACCTGCGACCTCGCTATCGAGTTCACGCGGATCGGGCTGGAGGCGGTCGGCGACCAGATCGACATCCTGCGCCTGAGCGGGGAGGACCTCGGCACGCAGATCAGCCCGCTCATCTCACCCGCCATGTTCGAGCGGCTCGTCAGGCCGCGTTTCGAGCGTTACTGGCGCGAGGCCAAGCGGCTGCTTCTTCAGAAAAATCCCAACGCCAAGCTGATGCTCCACTCGTGCGGCAGCGTCCGCCCCTTCATCCCCGCCTGGCTGGAGATGGGTCTGGACGTGCTGGACCCCATCCAGCCGCTGGCGAAAGGCATGGAACCGGAGGGCCTGAAACGCGATTTCGGTGACCGCCTCGTCTTTCACGGCGGGATCGATATCCAACATACCCTGCCGTTTGGCACGCCCGACGAGGTGAAAGCCGAGGTGAAACGCTACATCGACGTGCTGGGGCCGGGCGGCGGCTACATCGTGGCCCCCGCGCACAACGTGCAGGGTGATGTCCCGCCCGAAAATCTGGTGGCGATCCGGGACGCCATCGCCGAGTTCGGCTGGTATCCGCTCTGACCCTCACACCGGGATATGTGGATTCCCGACCCCGGCGCGGATCACGTCGTTGGCGATGTCCATCTAAAGGCGCGTGTGCGCGCCGGGGTTACAGACAATTCTCAGGGGCCGCGCCCATCACCCTACCACGTCAGATTCACCCAGCAGAACCCGTACCCTGCCGCGTCGACGTTTTCCCATACCCCGCGAGTCAGCGCTTCGTCCTCGATGTAGTCCGGCAGTTCCCTGCGCTTCTCCTCCCACGGGAAGACGACGCCGGGCGGGCGCTTCTGGCCGGCCCCCGCGAGCCGTGATGTGGGGTCTGGCCGTGGAACGTCCGTGATCGTCTCTACTGCCTTTGTCGACACACCCGACGAGTAGACGCCGTACTCCCTCGTGAAATCGACCATCGCCTCGACGTTCTCGACCTTCGCGTCATTCATGATCAGCGCGCTGGCATCCATGATGTAACCGCCGTCCCCCGCGACCCCGTCGATGATCCGCTTGCACTCCGCCCTCACGTCCTCCGGCGTGCCTTTCGCCAGCATCAGATTGGGCACACCCCCGCTGATGCAGAATTTATCGCCCAGAATTTCATGCGCCTTGAAGATGTCAGTTTTGTCACAGTGGAAGATGATGCTTTTCTCAGGCAGCTCCGCAAACGCTTCGAGGTGATGGTCCCAGTTGCCCTCCGCGTAGAGAATGATCTGCGTGCCCCGCGCCCACAGCTCCTCAATGATGGGCTTCAGCGTCGGCCAGTAAATCTCATTGAAGTCCTCGTGGGAGATAAACGGCACGCAGCCGCGGTGCATCCAGATGATCGATGGTATCTGCCCGCTGGGGTCCGCCCCACCCATCACGACGGCGGCCAGATGCGGCATCAGGGCCTCGCACGCCTCGATGACCTTATCCCGCCGCTGGCGGAGATCGAAGCACAGGTTGATGTAACCGCGCAGCTTATCCCCCATAATGTCGAGCGGCGCTTTCAGCACCGAGCCGACCGCCGGGACGACCCCCGCATCGATCAACTCACCGGTTTTCGCCCCCCACATGTTGAAAAACTGGTTGTAGGCCATGATGCCGTCGATCAGCGAGGCCGTCTGCTCGAACGTGGACGGC
>CAZWUX010000471.1:0-3220 GCA_964637665.1 uncultured Anaerolineae bacterium | reverse complement strand
GAGCGGCGGTTTCCCACCTGACTCAGCGCGATGAGGATCAGCGTGAGGGCGTGCGTGCCGAGTGCCGCCGCAGACAGGAACAGCAGCAGGCCGCCGATGATCGCCGCCCAGCCCAGCCAGCTCTGCGAGCGAAGGGAGAGGCCCGCCGCCACGATCAGCCCGGCGAGCACGCACACCAGGACCGCCCCCGCGGAATAGCCCATGATCCATGTGGGAGGAACCCTGTCGTGGCTGCCGGGGGCTTCGGGCCAGAGTGGGGGCTGCGGATCGCCGTCCGGCTCAACCCAGCCGGGCTCGTCCGGGGCGGGTGGGGGATCGCCGGGTGTGCGCCAGTCGTCCATCGTGAGGGAGGGCAGTCAGGCCGTGCCGGTTTCAGTGGGGATGCCGCCCAGCTCAGCCAGCAGGTCGTCGCAGACCCGCGTCGCGTCGCCCGCGCTGAGCACGAGCACGACATCGCCGGGCCGGACGTTCAGGGCGAGGTGGTCGACCACGTCGCCCAGCGCGCCGATGTGCCGGGCGTCGCGGTGATAGGTCATGCGGGCGAGCACGTCCTCCGGGCCGACGCCGAACGTGCTCGTATCGCGCGAGCGGTACACGTCGGTGATGATCACGTGATCGGCGTCGACAAAGCTGGCGGCGAACTCGTCAAGCAGGGCTTTCGTGCGGCTGTAAGTGTGGGGCTGCCAGACGGCCCAGATCGCCGAGCCGGGGAAACGCTCGCCTGCGGCGGCGATGGTCGCCTGAATGGCGGTGGGGTGGTGAGCGTAGTCGTCGACGACCGTCACGCCCGCCGCCTCGCCCTTGACCTCGAAGCGGCGTCCGACCCCGGCGAACTCGCCGAGCGCAGCGGCGGCGTCCACTACCGACGCGCCGAACGCCTCCGCAGCGGCCAGCACGCCCAGCGCGTTTTGCACGTTGTGCATCCCCGGCACGCGCAGTGATACCTCGACGATGGGTCGTTCGTGCCACAGGGCGATGAAGTCCATGCCGCCCCGCGCGTTGGGCACGACCGTGTCTGCCGTCCAGTCGCCGCCGAGCAGCCCGTAGGTGACGGTCGGGACGCGGGCATCATCGACGAGCTGCCGGGCTTCCGGGTCGTCGTACCCGGCGATGAGCAGGCCGTCCTCAGGCAGCAGGCCGACGAACTCCCGAAACAGCGCCCGGACCTCGGCCAGACTGGCGAACATATCAGGGTGGTCCATCTCGATCATCGTGACGAGGGCGATGCGCGGGCACAGGCCCATGAACATGCGGTCGTATTCGTCGGCCTCGATGACGAACGGCCTGCCACCGCCTGCGCGGGCGTTCGTGTCGAGGTTGGCGAGCACGCCGCCGATAATAAATGAGGGGTCGAGGCCCACGTCGAACAGCGTCCAGGCCAGCATGGCGCTGGTCGTCGTCTTGCCGTGCGTCCCGGCGACGGCCACGCCGGTGCGATCCCCCATCAGCGAGCAGAGCATGTCCGCGCGCTTGAGGACCGGAATCCCGCGCCGGGAGGCGGCTAATATCTCGGCGTTGTTCGCCGGGATCGCGGATGATACGACGAGAGCATCTGGCGTGTAGGCGTCCAGATGCGCCGCGCGGTGGTCGATCTCGACCGGGATGCCCATCTCGCGCAGCGGATCGAGCAGGGGGGATGGGGCAGCGTCACACCCGGACACGTTATACCCGAACTCGTGCATCACGCGGCCGATCGGGTTGATGCCGAACCCGCCGATGCCCATCAAATGCACGTGCGCGCCCGGTCTGAACTCGTCTGGCATGAATCGTTCCCTCGTTCCGAGTAAGCGGGGGTGATGACTGTACCTCTGATTCTATCAGGGCGGGCGCGGGGGGTAAAGACGCGACCGGGGAAGGAAATGCTAGATAACTGCGATGATGACGATCAGGAAGAAGACGACGACCAGAATCTCCAGCCAGGGGCTGGACAGGTAGCGCAGTGGCAGCGCGGAGATCATCGCGGCGCTGGCGGAATCGGGGAAGTTGACCGGACTGATGATCCAGTCGAAGGGGTACTGTGCGACGTGCACGTACCACCACAGCGCGCCGATGATCAGGTAGCCGTTCAGCAGGCCGACCAGCAGGCCGAGGATGCCTTCCTGAATCGAGTCGCGGGGGCTGCTGGCCCGGCTGCGCCCGGATGTGGCGAACTGCACGATCACCGGCCCCTGGTAGCCGAAGAAAACTACGATCAGCAGGATGGCGGATTTCAGCATGACGAGGCGGCGCAGCGTGCCGAGGGGATCGGTGGCAAGCATCTCCGCCGGGGTGCGCTCGACGAGCACGGTCCACACCCAGGGGCTGATCATCTCGATGATGAACATGGCGAGCACGGCGGCGGCGGTGGCCTGCACCTCGCGCACCCAGCCGCGCATCAACCCGATGATGCCGAACAGGGCGACGATGAACCAGAATACAGCCGACAGTTCAATCACGTTCGCCTCGGCTTTCCGTGCGGGGGCCTGACGCGAGATCGGCAAGCAGACTGGCTATCCGGGCGGCGGCGTCGGGGCGGCGCAGCGAGCGGGCGGCACCGGCCATTGCCCCGCGCCGGGCGTCGTCGTCGAGCAGCGGCCCAACGGTTGAAGCGAGTTCGTCGGTCAGGTTGTCATCGTCAAGGCGCATGGCCGCCCCTCGGCTCGTCAGGTAGTCGGCATTGGTCTTCTGATACCGCCACGCGTGGGGGTAGGGCACCAGTATAGCAGGCAATGAAAACAGGGGAAACTCGCCCAGCGTGCTCGCCCCGGCCCGGCTGACGACGAGGTCGGCCCCTGCCAGCGCCAGCGCCATGTCGCCGCCATGCAGGTACTCGAATGGGTGGTAGTGGGCGGCGAGTTCGGTGGGCAGCGTGTCGGCCCCGGCGCTGACCTCCGGCCAGTCCAGCGAGCCGCTGATGTGGATGATCTGGGCGCGGGGGAGCAGAGCGGGCAGGTGGGCAGCCAGCGCCCGGTTGATGCTGCGCGCCCCCCGGCTGCCGCCGAACACGAGCAGGGTGGGCAGATCGGGGGAAAGCGCGAAACGGCGGCGCGCCTCGGCACGCACCTCCGGGGGGTGGGGGATAGGCTGCCCAAGTGCGTCGAACCCCGCTGCGCGAAGCAGATCGGCGCGCACGGGGTAGCCGGTCTCGACGGCCAGACCGTCGCGGAAAAACCGGGGCGAGTCAGACGCCGTAACGGCAACACAGGCGGCGATGCGTGACAGGAGCCGGATCGTGCTGCCC
>CAZWUX010000470.1:0-3228 GCA_964637665.1 uncultured Anaerolineae bacterium | reverse complement strand
GTTAACTTTGAGCAGTTTGGGAGCCTCCCCGCCCGTGTAACCGAAATTGAGTTCGCCCTGACCTGCATCGTCTACGCAGGCGTATCAGGAGCTGATCTGCGAGAGGCCGTTGTCCGCGCGGTTGACGGCCTCGCGCGCAACTATCAAGTAGCAATGGGAGAGCTGCATGGAAGAGCCCATCACGACCACGATCCATAGCGCCACGCTTGGCGGCCCAATTGGCGCCCATCCCACGGTGTTAATTGGCAGCATATTTTATGACCGGCACCGTATTGTCGCAGATATGATGCGCGGCGACTTCGACGAAGTTGAGGCGGAACGTCTGATCAGGCAGCAGGATGAATGGGCCCAGAAAACGGGATGCCCGGCTATGATCGACGTGATAGGCTCGACGCCGGAGGCGATTTGCCGCTATCTGGAGTTCGTCACCGGCGTCAGCAACAGCGCCTTTCTGGTCGACGGTTCGTCGCCGGAAGTGCGGCTGGCAGGGATGGAATGGTGTGCTCAAAACAGCCTACTGGACCGGGCGGTGTATAACAGCCTGACGACAGAAAGCAAACCGGAGGAATTCGAGCGGCTGGAGGCCGTCGGCTGCAAATCGGCGATTGTGCTGTGCATGAACACCCGCGATTTCACCCTGAAAGGCCGTCTCCAAGTGCTTGAGGGGCAGGATGGGCAGCTGGGATTGTACCAGCGGGCCCGGCAGGCGGGTATCAAGAACATCCTGCTCGATCCGGGCATCGTTGACATCCCCAGCATCGGCACCGCAAAGTGTTTCCAGGCGTACGTGAAGGAAACGTATGGCGGGCTCGTCGGAGCGGCCCCGCACAACGCCATCAGCAACTGGGTAGGGCTGCGCTCGAAGCTGGGCAAAGACTCGGTGAGGACCTGCACAGCCGTGACGGATGTCCTGATGACGGTGTGGGGAGGCGATTTTGTCATCTACGGGCCGATCGCCCACGCGCCGCTGGCCTTCCCCGTCGTGGCGATGGTTGATGCGGCCCTGGGCCAAGTCCAGCTTGAAGCAGGCAAGATGCCCGACATATCCCATCCTATGTTCAAAATCGCCTGATGAAGACGATACGGTTTGAGCCGAACGGGGTTGAAACCGTTCTTCACGTCGGGGAGACCGTCCTCGACGCGGCCCGGCGAGCCGGGATTCCTATATCTGCGGTCTGCGGTGGACTCGGGCACTGCGGCCAGTGTCTGGCTCAGGTGGTTCAGGGTAAGAACGGCGCGGTGAGCGATGACGAGCGCATCATGCTCACAGGCGAAGAGCTGCGGGAAGGCTGGCGGCTGGCCTGCCAGATGACGCCGGAGGCTTCGCTGGTCGTTCAGGCGCCATACGTCACGTTTGACGGCTTGTTCAAATCGAGTCTGGGTATGCAGGATGTGCCGCAAGACCTGCCCCTTCAACCAGCCGTGATCCGCATGCGCCTGAACCTCCAGCCGCCAACGCTGGAGGATAACCGTTCGGATGCGGTGCGGTTGTTAGCCGAACTGGGGGCGGCGGGTTACGAGAACTGCCGGTTTCACATCCTCGCCCTACGGGACCTGCCGGGGGCGATCAGGGGCGGCGGATGGAGGGTCGAGGTCTGGCTGCGCCAGTCTGAGATCATCGCCGTTCACCCCGCTGGCGAGGCGCCGGTTATCCCGTACGGGCTGGCGTACGACATCGGCACGACAACGGTCGCCGCTTACCTGGTTGCTCTCACTTCCGGGGAGGTCGTCGGCATCTCGTCAGCCGGGAACACGCAGGATGATTTTGGCAGCGATGTCATGTCGCGCATTGCGGCTGCGGGGCAGGGCCACCTGGGGGCGTTACAGAACCGCGTCGTCGAGGTCATGAACGGGCTGGCGGCGCGGCTGTGTGAAGACGCCCGTATCACACCGGAGCGCATCACCGATGTCACCGTCGTGGGCAATGCCTGTATGGCCCACCTGTTATTGGGCGTCCCGCCAACCCATCTTGGCTTGGCTCCTTACGTCCCGGCGTTCAACGCGGACACAACCGTTCCCGCCGACATTCTTGGCCTGAATGCGCATCCGGCGGCCACGGTCACGGTGCTGCCCAACATAGGCGGTTTTGTTGGGTCAGACACAGTAGGGGCGGTTCTCGCCAGCGGCATCGATCAGTCGGAGGAAGTATGCTTGCTGCTCGACATCGGCACCAACGCAGAAGTTGTCCTGGGGTCGAAAGAGGGGTTGATCGCCTGCTCGACTGCCGCCGGGCCAGCCTTTGAAGGGGCGTGCATTGCGGATGGGATGCGCGCCGAGCCGGGGGCCATCGACCGTGTCTCTCTCGTAAGCGGCAGCTTGCGGGCTCACACCATCAGCGATAGGCCAGCGCGCGGGCTGGCCGGTTCTGGGCTGGTGTCCATTGCCGCCACGCTGCTGAAGGCGGGCTTGCTGGATCGCCAGGGTTTTCTTAAACGGGATGCGCTGGCGCAGTATCCCTGGTTCCGCCAGCAGGGGCAGGGCCTCATCGAGCTGGCAAGCGACGATGATGCGGCTGCCCAGCGCCCCGTTTACCTGAGGGAGGAGGACATCTCTCAGCTTCAGCTCGCACGCGCGGCGATGATGGCGGGGTTGGACTTCCTACTTGAGGAAATGCAGTTAACGGTAGATGCCATCGAGCGTGTGCTGCTGGCAGGTGCATTCGGAAATTACATGGATCGCGACGATGCAGCGGTGGTCGGATTGTTTCCATCACAACTGGCAGCGTGTGCAGAGGGGATCGGCAACGCAGCCGGGGCGGGCGCAATCCGGGCTTTGGTTAACGTAAATGAGCGACAGCGCGCCCGGATGGTGGCCAAGGCGACACGCTACGTCGAGCTATCTGCCCGCGCCGACTTCAATGACCGGTTTGTGAAGCACCTGCCTTTCCCCTCGCCGAAGGGTGATGAATAGATGGCGAAGATCGTACGGGTAGAGGCAGAAAGTGCATCTCTCGAGCGATGGGTGCTCGAAGAATCGGGGCTGCTTAAGGGGCCGCAGCTGATGTCTCTGAAGGCGATGGCTGAGCGAGCCATCCGTGAGGGGCTGGCGTTGGGTCGACCGGCTTTTCTATTCGATCTACTGTCCATTACTGACAAGCGTCACAACCGTATCCGGGTGGTGGGTGAGACGGTGGACGACGCGTGGTTTGCCAGCCTGATGGGCCCCGCCGAGCAGATCATGGTTGTGATCTGCACGATAGGGTCGCAGCTTGAGCAGCACCTTGCCCAG
>CAZWUX010000469.1:0-3252 GCA_964637665.1 uncultured Anaerolineae bacterium | reverse complement strand
ACGAGTTCGCCGAGATGGTGCGCAACACCATCAAGCCGATCCTGATCTGGTCCTTTTCGGTCGACGCGCTGGACGACATCCACCAGATCGCCCTGGCCGTCGCCGGGGACGAGGCCGCGCTGCGCCGCCGCCCGTTTTTCGCCGTGTTCGCGACCTACCAATCCCCGCTCGTGCAGGCCGGGGAGGATGTGGCGCACATGCTGTGGGCCGCCGAGCGCGGTCTGCCCCTGACCGTCATCGGCGGGCCGAGCGCCGGGGCGACCGGCCCCATCACCGGGGCGGGCACGCTGGCCGTGTGCCTCGCCGGGATGCTGAGCACCCTCGTCATCGCCCAGCTAAAGCGGCCCGGCACGCCGGTCTGTGTGGGCGGCGTGCCCCAGCCCACCGACCTGCGCTCCGGGCGCCCCTCCTACGGCGGCCCGGAGGCCAGCCTGTACACCGCCGCGCTGGCCGACGTGAGCCGCTGGCTGCGCGTGCCGTTTCTGGGCACGGCGGGCGCATCCGACGCCAGGACCGTCGACCTTCAGGCCGCGATAGAAAGCACGACGCAGGTCATTTTCTCGTGCCTGAGCGGCGCGTCACTCATCCACGACGTGGGCTTCCTCGACTGCGCGGACATCGGCTCGCTGGAAATGCTCGTCATGACGGATGAGATCATCTCCCTCACGAAGCGGGTCATGCGCGGGATCGAGATCAGCGACGAGACGCTGATGCTCGACCACATCGACGCAGTCGGGCCGGGCGGCGAGTACCTCTCCACCGACGAAACCGCCCGGTTGTGCCGCGCCGAGATATGGACCTCGAAGCTGATGGACCGCCAGCCCTGGGTAAACTGGCAGGCGGCGGGCGCGCCGACCATGCACGGGCGCGTCAAAGATCGGCTGCGCCGCATCCTTGATGAGCACATCGCCCCACCGCTTCCGCCCGACGTAGACGCTGCCATCGACCGCATCCTGCGGGCGGCAATGGAACGGAGCGGCGGCCAACCTGCCGGGCCTGCTCCCTGAGCGGCGCGGATCAGCAGGATCGCCAAAAAAAAGGGCCACCGGACGGTGGCCCTTCGGCTGTCCTGAACGGCAATCTCTGGCTAAAGTGCGGCCTCGGCTTCCTCGACGATGCGATCCAGCTCGGCGGCGAGGTCACCGGGCAGCGGCTCCGGCTCATGCTCCACCAGAATCTCGCGCGCCCTCTCGACGGCCCGCTCCCGCAGCGTCTTGCTCCCTTTCTTCTCCCACCGGTCGATATTCTGCCGGTCGAGAATTACCGGGTAATAATCCTCGCGGAAGTGGTCGAGGGTGTGGTCCGCGCTCACGTAATCGCCATCCGGCCCCAGCTTATCGATCAGATCGAGCGCCAGCGTCTCGTCGTCGACGACCACGCCCTCGACGAAGCGCCGCACCCAGTTGATCAGCTCATCGCAGATCACCACCTGCTCGAAGCTCGCCAGCATCCCCGACGCGAGGTAGCCCACGTCGTGCACCATGTGCGACCCGGCCAGTGTCTCGGTGAGCAGCGACAGCGCCGCCTCGGCTGCGGCCTGTTCGTCCGGCAGCTTCGAGTCGCTCGCCCCGCCCAACCCGAACATCGGCAGCCCGTGATAATGGACCATCTCCATGAACGTGACGCGGCTCTCCGGCGCGGCGTACGCGCCGACGAGCGACCGCATGTCCACCATGTCGTTTGTGCCGCCGCTGACGATGATCGGCGCACCCTCCCGCTTGAGCTGCGACAGCACCACGCCGACCAGCTCCCCGGCGTTGCCCAGCGCCAGCGCCCCGGCGAGCGTCACCGGGCCGTTCAGGCCGCGCAGCACGACCGGGATGTAGCTGAACGGCAGCCCGATCTCCGAGAAATACAGCAGCTTTTGCAGCGACTCCTGATTGTGGCGCAGCGGCCCCGTCACATTGACGTAGCACGAGGTGATCGGGCGGCGGCGCAGCGCGTACGCGCCCCCCGCGACGGCGCGCGCCATATCCACCGCATCGCGCGCCCCCGCCATGCTGAGCGTCACGAACATGCTCGGCTTCGTGCTGTTCAGCAGGATTTCGCGCATCTGGTAGCGGTCGGACACCTCCTGCGGAACGTCCTGCGCCATGCAGAACGACATGATGAAGTCGATGTTGGGCAGCGCATCGCACAGACGCACGCCGTTCCTCACGTCCGCGAGGCGCGCCGTGCGGCGCTCGCCCGTCTCAAGGTCGATCACGTTGGGGCAGTCCGAGCCGGGGCCGTAGTATACGTTGTGGCCCTCCAGACGCATGGCGCGGCTCCCGTCCCGGCTGCACAGCGCGATCGTCTTCGGCGCGGTGCGCAGCGCCCACTCGACGAGGTAGGACGGGATGCGGACGAGGTTGCCATCCGTCACATCCGCCCCGGCCTTCTCGAACAGCGCGACCGCCTCCTCGTCGTGCAGCCGCGCGCCCGTCCGTTCGAGGATTTCGAGGCTGGCCGCATGGATGCGCGCGAGCTGGTCGTCCGAGAGTTTGCGGAAGGTGGGCGCTTCGAGCGCTGTCTGATTGACACGGATCATCTACGTTTTCCTCCGTTGTTCAGCAGGCAGGGGCGGCGGCAGCCCGCCGCACGCCCCTGTGGGTAATCAGGATCGAATGTTCAGCAATCAATCGTCCAGCATGGGAATCTTGAGGTCGTTGGCCTTCGCGAACTCGATGGCCGCCTCGTACCCCGCATCGACGTGGCGGATGACGCCCGTCCAGGGGTCGGCGGTCAGGACGCGGGCCAGCCGCGCCGCCGCCTCCGGCGTGCCGTCAGCCACGATCACCTGCCCGGCGTGCTGGCTGTAACCGATCCCCACCCCACCCCCATGATGGAACGACACCCACGTCGCGCCGCTCACCGCGTTCAGGGCAAAATTCAGCAGCGGCCAATCTGAGATCGCGTCCGAGCCATCCTTCATGCCCTCCGTCTCGCGGTTGGGCGATGCGACCGATCCCGCGTCGAGGTGATCGCGCCCGATCACGATGGGGGCTTTCACCTCGCCGCTGGCAACCATCTCATTGAAGGCCAACCCTGCCTTCGCACGCTCACCATACCCCAACCAGCAGATACGCGACGGCAGGCCCTGAAATTCGACGCGTTCCTGCGCCAGCTCGATCCAGCGCACGAGGTGCGAGTGCTCCGGGAAAAGCTCCATGATCTTGCGGTCCGTCGCGTAGATGTCCTCCGGGTCGCCGGAGAGCGCCACCCAGCGGAACGGCCCCTTGCCCTCGCAGAACAGCGGGCGGATGTAGGCCG
>CAZWUX010000468.1:0-3253 GCA_964637665.1 uncultured Anaerolineae bacterium | reverse complement strand
CTGTTCGAGGTGTCGTTCCCGTATGGGATGGGGTGGCATGGTGCGCCGTCAGGTGATGGGAAGGGCGATCACTGGCAGCTTCACGCGCACTTTTACCCGCCGCTGCTGAGATCGGCGACCGTGCGGAAGTTCAGGGCGAGCTACGAACTGCTGGCGGAGCCGCAGAATGACCTCGCGGCGGAGACGGCGGCGCGCACGCTGAGGGAGCTGCCCGCGCGGCATTATACGGAAAGGGATGGCCGCGCCCGATGATACGCGACACGGTGCTGGCGGCGTTCAGGGGGGTCTACGGGTGCGCGCCCGCGTACCTGATCCGAGCGCCGGGGCGGGCCAACCTGATCGGGGGGCACACGGATTACAATGATGGGTTCGTGCTGCCGCTCGCCATCGACAGGGCGATATGGCTCGCCATCGCGCCCCGCGTGGACGATGTGCTGCGCGTCCACTCTATCGACTTCGGCGGCGAGACGGCCCGCTTCACGCTGGACGGGCTGCTGGATGAGGGACTGCCGCACTGGTCGGGGCACGTGAGGGGGGCGTGGTGGCTGATGGAGCAGAAGGGGTATGCGCCGCCGGGGGCGGACATCGTGCTGGGGGGTGATGTCCCCATTGGGGCGGGAGTGTCGTCGTCGGCGGCCATCGGGGTAGCGGTGATCGAGGCGGTGCTGGCCGTGCTGGGCGATGAGACGCACAGCCAGGTCGACAAGGCGCTGCTGGCGGTGGAGCTTGAGCACGCGTTTTTGCGCGTGCCGTGTGGGGTGATGGACCAGATCGCCTCGGCGGCGGCCATCGATGGGTCGGCGATGCTGCTGGACTGCCGGAGTCTGGCGATCGCGCCGGTTGGCATCCCGGTGGGCGTCAGGGTGGTCGTCATGAATACGATGAAAAGCAGGGCGTTGAACGAATCGGCGTATGGGGAGAGGCGCAGGGAGTGCGAAGCGGCGGCGGCGGCGCTGGGCGTTCCGGCGCTGCGGGATGTGACGATGGACATGCTGGAAGCGGCGAAGGGGAAGTTGACGGACGTACAGGTCAGGCGGGCGCGGCACGTCATCACGGAGAATGCGCGCACGCTGGAGGCGCGGGCTGCGCTCGAAGGGGGGAATCTGGAGGAGGCGGGGAGGCTGATCAGTGCCAGCCATGCCAGCTTGAGGGATGATTTCGAGGTATCGTGCAGGGAGCTTGACGTGATGAGCGCGCTGGCGCAGGCGGATCCGGCCTGCTACGGCGCGCGCATGATGGGCGGCGGGTTCGGCGGCAGCGTGGTGGGGCTCGTGCGGGGGGAGGCGGTCGGGGCGTTCGTGGAGGCGGTCGCGGTGGATTATGAGGCGGCGACGGGGCTGGCCCCGCAGATGGTGATCTGCAAGGCGACGGCGGGGAGCGGGGTGATGCGGATGTGAGTGCAGAGTGCCGAGTGGTTTGCCGGGGATTAGGCTCTCAGTCTATTAGTTACGAGTTGCCAGTTACGAGTCACGAGTACGCTCGCTGCGCTCGCGTTTTGTTATGCGGATGACGAGCGCCCGGCCCCGGAGCCGGGCGTTTGGGCGTTGAGCGGCAGTCGGGTGGGCGGGGTGGCGATGTGCTCTCGGCGGTGGGTGAGGACATCGCCCGCCGTGCTGCCGACGGTCGGCTTCACGGCGCGAATGGGGGCCGGGGCGGGCGAGCGCGGCATCCCCCTAGGCGCTGAGGTCGGCGCGGCGCAGAAGCTGGGCGTTGACGGCGACGACGACGGTGCTGATCGACATGAGCAGGGCGCCAACCGCGGGGGAGAGCAGCACGCCGATTGGGGCGAGCACGCCTGCGGCGAGGGGCAGCGCGACGACGTTGTAGCCGGTGGCCCAGATGAGATTCTGGACCATCTTTTTGTGCGTGGCGCGGCTCAGCTTGATGATGCGCACCACGTCGAGGGGGTTGCTGCTGACGAGGATCAGGCCCGCCGACTCGACGGCCACGTCCGTGCCGGAGCCAATGGCGATGCCCACGTCGGCGCGGACCAGCGCGGGGGCGTCGTTGACGCCGTCGCCGACCATCGCGACGCGTTTGCCCTCGCTCTGGAGCTGTTTTACCTTCTGGTCTTTGTTCTCCGGCAGGACCTCCGCAAAATAAGTGTCGATGCTGAGTTCGGCGGCGACGGCCCCCGCGACCTCCTCGGAGTCGCCGGTGATCATGGCGACCTCGATGCCCATCGCGCGCAATTTCTGGACGGCCTCGTGGCTTTCCGGGCGGACCCTGTCGGCCAGCGCGAAGGCGGCGGTGGGTTGATCGCCGTCGAACAGGTAGACGACGGTCCGGCCCTTCTCGCCGGACTCGTCGGTGAAGGCTTGTAAATCGCTGGGAAGTGTGGCCTCAAGCTGCTCGATCAGACGCGGGCCGCCCACGTAGACGGTCCGCCCGTCCTGCTCGGCGCGGATGCCCTTGCCCTTGATAGCCTCGAAATCGCTGACGGTGGGCAGGTCCAGCCCCTTCTCTTCGGCGCGGGCGCGGATGGCGCGGGCCAGCAGGTGCTCGGAGTCGCGCTCGACGGCGGCGGCCAGTGAGAGTGCGTCGTCCGCTGACTGGCGGCCCGCGGCGGCCATGTCGATCACGCCGAATTCGCCCTCGGTGAGCGTGCCGGTTTTGTCGAACATGACCACGTCGACCTCGCGGGCCTCCTCCAACGCGAGGCGGTCGCGGACGAGGATGCCACTGCGCGCGCCGAGCGTCGTGCTGATGGCGACGACGAGCGGGACGGCCAGACCCAGCGCGTGGGGGCAGGCGATGACGAGCACCGTCACGACGCGGCTCAGCACGTCGACCCGGAAGCCAATGGCGATGATCCAGGCGATGGCGGTGATCGCGGCGACGCCGATGGCGATGTAGAACAGCCAGCCCGCCGCCCGGTCGGCGAGAAGCTGCGTATCGGACTTCGAGTTCTGGGCCTCCTTCACGAGGCGCATGATGCCCGCCAGCGCGGTCTGCTCGCCGGTGGCGGTGACGCGCACACGCAGGCTGCCGCCGCCCTCGTTGACGGTGCCGCCGATGACCTCATCGCCGGGGGCCTTGTCGACCGGCTTCGACTCGCCGGTGATCATCGCCTCGTTGATAGATGTTTCGCCCTCGGCAACCTCGCCGTCGGCGGGCACGCTCGCGCCGGGGCGGATCAGGACGAGGTCGCCCGCCTGAAGCGCGTCGACGCTCACCTCCTCGGTGTCGCCGGACTCGGTGATGCGCTCAGCGGTGTCGGGCATCAGCTTCGCCAACTCGTCGAGAGCGCCGG
>CAZWUX010000467.1:0-3257 GCA_964637665.1 uncultured Anaerolineae bacterium | reverse complement strand
GGCCTCGCCTGATGCCCGGCGGCCCCTCTCCCCGTTATCATCAAGTCAGCGCCCGGACCGGCCCCGCAGTTGATTCCCCCTGCCGGTCGTCACGGCGCGGAAAGGCAGCGCGCGGATGGGCGGAAACAGCGTCTACGTGGCCCTGCTGCTGAGCGGCCTGCTCGGCAGCCTCGGACACTGTCTGGGGATGTGCGGCCCGCTGGTCGTCATGGTGAGCACCGGCTTTAAGTCGCACGGCATCGCCGTGCTGCCGGGGCAGCTTCTCTACCACCTGACGCGCATCACCGTCTACGGGCTGCTGGGTGGGGTGGTGGGCGCGCTGGGGGCCATGCTGGGCGCGGGCGGCTTCGGGCGCGTGCCGGGGCTGCTGAGCGTCGTGCTGGGCGCGCTCGTCGTGGCGTTCGGGATGGGCTATCTGGGCTGGCTGCCGCTGGGCCGGATCGAGGGCGGCGGATCGTGGCTGACCGGCGCGATGGGCCGCGCGATCCGCCGGGGCGGGCTGGGCAGCGCGGCGCTGCTCGGCGGGTTGAACGGCCTGCTGCCCTGCGGGCTGGTGTACAGCGCCCTGCTGATCGCCGCCTCGACCGGGGGGGCGCTGCAAGGGGCGGCGGCGATGCTCATCTTCGGGGCGGGCACGCTGCCCGCGCTGCTCGTCGTCGGGCTGGGCGCGGACCGGCTCAGCGCGCGCACCCGGCAGGCCCTCAGCCGCGCCGCCGGTGTGCTGATCGTGCTGGTGGGCGTCCAGCTCGTGCTGCGCGGGCTGGCCGCGCTGGGCGTCATCGGGCATCTGAAACTCTGGCGGGTGATGCTGTGGTAGACAAAAAAGTGAAGTGCGACCTCTGCGGGCTGGATGTCGGCCCCGCGCCCATCGTGCGGACCATCGACGGCGAGAAGAAACAGTTCTGCTGCGAGGGCTGCGCGCGCGTGTACCAGGTCGCACACGACAACGGGATGCTCGATAAGGTGAAGGCCGAGCACAAGTCCAAGCCGCCGACGCTCGCGGAGTCGCTGGGGGCCGCCGGGGGCGAGTCGGCGGACTTCACGCTGGGCGGGATGTGGTGCGCGGGCTGCTCGGTCGCCGCCGAGAACGTGCTGAAGTCGCATCCGGGCGTCCGGTCGGCGGACGTGAGCTTCACCGCCGAGCGGGGCCGCATCCGGTACGACCCGGCGCTGGTCGACGTGCCCGCCGTGCTGAAAGACCTCGACACCCTCGGCTACCGCGCCCGGCTGGTCGGGGGCCCCGCCGATCCGGGTGAGGAGCGCAAACGGGACTGGATGCAGATTCAGCTCATCGCCGCCGCCGCAGGCGGGATGCAGGTGATGATGCTGTACTTCGTGCTGCTCTATCCGGCCTACGCGCGCGGCGATTTCAGCAACCCGGAGGTGCGCGGCGTCCAATACCTCGTCTGGCTGCTGGCGAGCATCGTCTACTTCTTCGGCGGGTCCACCATCCTGCGCGGCGCGTGGCGGGCGCTGCGGGCGCGCACGGCGACGATGGACACGCTCGTCGCGCTGGGCCTGACGGCGGCCTACAGCTACAGCGTCTATGTGACGGTGACCGATGGCGGCGAGGCGTACTTCGACTCGGTCGCCATGATCACGACCTTCGTCATGCTGGGCCGCTATCTGGAGAGCATCGGCGGGGAGCACGCCCGCAGCGGCGTGCGTAAGCTGCTCCAGCTCCAGCCCGACCACGCCGCGCGCCAGACGGCGGACGGCTGGCAGCAGGTCGAGGCGGGCCAGCTTCGCCCGGACGACGTGATCCTGATCAAGCCCGGCGAGCGCGTCCCGGCGGACGCCCAGATCGTCGAGGGCGAGGGCGCGCTGAACGAGGCGCTGCTGACCGGCGAATCGCTGCCCGTCAGCAAGGGGCCGGGCGACGAGGTCCACGCGGGCACGCTGCTCACCGACGCGGCGCTGCAAGCGCGCGTGCTGCGCCCGGTGGGTGAGACGCGCCTCGCGGGGATCACCCGCCTCGTCGAGCAGACGCTCGCGGCCAAGCCGCCCATCCAGCGGCTCGCGGACCGGGCGTCGGCGTATTTCGCCTTCGGCATCATCGGCGCGTCGATCCTCACGGCGGCGGGCTGGCTTCTGACCGGGCACGACGCCAACGCCGCGCTGCTGGCGGCGGTCGCGGTGCTGGTCGTGGCCTGCCCGTGCGCGCTGGGGCTGGCGACGCCGCTGGCGGTGGCCGTCGCGCTGGGGCGCGCCGCCGGGGAGGGCATCCTGCTGCGCAACCCCGCCGTGCTGGAGACGGCGGCCCGGATCGACCGCATCGTGCTCGACAAGACCGGCACCCTGACGCGCGGTGAGATGACCGTCGCGGGGGTCGAGGTCGCGCCCGGCTCGTCGCTCGACGGCGGCGAGCTTCTCCGGCTGGCGGCGGGCGTCGAGCAGTATTCCGAGCATCCCATCGCGCAGGCCATCGTGGGGGCCGCCGGAGCGCCTCCGCAGGCCACGGATTTCCGGGCCGAGCGCGGGCTGGGCGCGAGCGCGTTCGTGGACGGCACCCTGTCGCGCCGGGTGAAGATCGGATCGCTGCGCTATCTCGACACCGGGGCCGACGACGCGCTGAAGGCGGACGCGGCGCGCCGCGAGGGCGAGGGCCAGACCATCACCTGGGTGGGGTGGGGGGATCGGGCGGCGGGCTTCATCGCCCTGCACGACGAGCCCGACCCCGCCGCGCGCGGCGTCCTGCGCACCCTGCGTGACGCGGGCATCCGGACGGCGATGCTGTCCGGCGACACGCCGGGGGCGACGGAGGCGGTCGCGAAGGCGCTGGACCTGACCGCGTTCGAGGGGCACTGTCTGCCCGCCGACAAGGGCGAGCGCATCCGGGCGTGGCAGGCGGACGGCGAGCGCGTCGCGATGGTCGGCGACGGCGTCAACGACGCCCCCGCGCTGGCGCAGGCCGACCTCAGCATCACGGTCATGGGCGGCACGGACGTGGCCGGGGAAACGTCGGACGTGGTGCTCATGCAGCCGGACCTCACGCTGATCCCCCGCTTCATCGCCCTGTCGCGCCGCGCGCGCCGCATCATTCTGGAAAATCTGGGCTGGGCGTTCGCCTATAACATGGTGTCCGTGCCGCTGGCGGCCTTCGGCGTGATCAGCCCGGTCATCGCGGCGGGCGCGATGGCGACCAGCAGCCTGCTCGTCGTCGGCAACTCGCTGCGATTGCGGCGTCCGGGTCCGGGCGAGTAGGGGGGCGTGTGGATGCAAAGCGCCCGGCGGCGAAGCCGGGCGATTTTGCGTGA
>CAZWUX010000466.1:0-3262 GCA_964637665.1 uncultured Anaerolineae bacterium | reverse complement strand
TCGGTGTCCGGCATCCGGTCGATCCTTTCTGGCTGGCACACAGGGTCGATGCGGCATCCACCGCCCCGCGTTTAGAGCATTCCCTCAAGCGCCCGGCAGGACTCATCCACCATGTCGAGGATCGGGGCAAGCTGCTCGCGCAGGTCGGCCAGCTTCGCTTGCAGCTCCGCCGAAAGGCCCTGCTCCATCTGATCGAGCGGCTCGGATGGGTGGCCGTTCGGGGCGTCGCCCCGCGCCCGTTCGTGGAGGGCCTGGATCACCTGCTGCTGCACGCTGATGACATCCATCGTTTGCAGCAGGGCGCGCAGCAGCACCTCGTTGGTCGACAGGGCGCGCCCCAGCCACAGGGCCGACTCCTGCCGGGGCATGGCGTCCTGCCGGGGGGTGTTTTTTCGCCTCATCGTGGCGCTCCCTTACTTCAAGATGTTCGCTGTCCGGCGTGTGTACTCAGCCATCACGTCCTCGGCCATGCCCTCGATGGAGTCGTGCTCCTCCGGGGTCATCTTCGCGTTGTGGCTGGGGTAAACGGGCAGGCTGATGCCCCGCGCGGCGAGCTTCTCCGCCACCTCGACGGCCATCGACTGCATGACGATCATCGCCATGATGGTGGATGCCGCCCCGACCCGCGCCGGGAAGCCCTCTACGTCGATCATCGCGTCACCCTGCGGGACGCAGGTGTCGATCACGAGATCGCAGATTTCAAACAGCCGCTTGCCGCTGCTGTGGCGTGACTCGCTGGTCTGCGTGTGGGCCATCGACGTGATGGCGATGGTCTTCAACCCCTGCCCTTTCGCGTTGAGGGCGATGTCGATGCCCATCGGGTTGACGCCGGAGTTTGAGATGACGATCATCACGTCGCGCGGGTCGAGGCGGTAGTTCTCCAGCACGATGTCGCCGAAGCCCTCGACTTTTTCGAGGAAGATCGCCTGTCGCAGCCCCAGATTGCCGGACACGGAAGCGACGTACGAGGTCGATATCTCGTGGATGGGCAGCCATACCGGGAAGCTGCCGATGCGGGGGAAGGTGTCCATGACGGGCATGTAGGAGTGGCCGGAGCCAAACAGCACGCCGAAACGTTCCTCGGCGGCGGCTTCCGTGACCCATTCCGCCGCCTGATCGATGGCGCCCATCTGGGTGGCTTCCAGTTTGGCGATGACGCTGTTCAGGGCTGAGAGGTACTTCGCTTCGCTCATTGGTGTTCTCCTGTTAATGTGAACTTACGTTTTCCGGTAGGTGGTCGATGTGCTGGCTCAACAGGCTATGCAGGTGCGTCCAACCCAAGCAGCCGCCGGGCGTTGCCATCCGTGATGGCGGCGATGTCCTCATCCGTGACGCGCAGCGGGGCGGGCAGGGCTGCCGATGCCTCCTGTGCCTCTTTCAGCAGGGTGATCATGCGCAGGGGGGTATACCAGGGGTAATCCGACGCGAACAACACGCGGTCGACCCCGCCCACGACCTCTTTCACGGCGGCGAGCAGCGCGAGCAGCAGCCCGTAGCCCAGCGCCTTGCCGACGTTGGCCGAGATGTCGACGTAGATGTTGGGGTGACGCCGCATCATGGTCAGCGTTTCCTGATACCAGAAGCGGCCCGCGTGGGCCATGATGATCTTCAACTCAGGGAAGTGGACGGCCACCTCGTCGACGAGGTGCGGGTTCGAGTAGCGGTCCGATAGCTGCGTGGGGCCTGACCCGGTGTGAAACAGGATCGGCAGGTCACGGCTCTGCATCAGCTCGTAGATGGGGAAGCAGGCCGGATCGCCGGGGTCGAACATCTGCATGGGCGGATGCAGCTTCAGCCCGCGCAGTTTGTGGGTGTTGAGGTCGTACTCAAGCTTCTGGGCGGCGTCGTGGGCCAGCGGGGAAATCCCCGCGAAGCCGATCAGGCGGTCGGGGGCCTGTGCGACGGCCTCGGCCACGTACCGGTTGGATACCTCCCAGCCGTAGCTCTCGGCGCGCAGCGGGAGCAGCACGCCCATATCGACCCCGGCCTCGTCGAAGGCCGCGAGCAGCGCATCGACGCTGAAAAACGCTTCGGGGTCGCCGTCCCCGAAATAGCCGCGCGAGAGCATGTATTCGGAGATAAAGCTGGGCGTCTCGCCTGCCCAGTCCCACAGGTGAACGTGAATGTCGATCATAACGGTTCCCCAATCAACGAAATGGTGTGCTGAAGCCCTGCATAAGATAATCGGGCGGCGGGCTCTTTGCGCCCGTCGGGTGCGGTGAAGTGCGGCTCAAGGCAGATCGCGCCGCCGTAGCCGTCGGCGGCCAGCCGGGCGAGAATCTCGCGCCAGGGGGCCTGCCCCTCGCCGACGGGGCAGTAGGCCCGGCCCTTCTCCAGTGTGGGGTCGACGCGGATATCCCGCGCATGGACGTGCGCCAGAAACGGCCTGAGGTGCGGGTATGCGCCCAGTACGTCGGGGTCGCCCGCGCGGATCGATCCGGCGGGGTCCCACAGCAGGCGCAGCCAGGGCGAATCGACGGCGGCGACCAGCCGCGCCGCCCGCCTCCCGTGCCCAAAATAGGTGTGTGGACATGTCTCCAGCGCGAGCGGGATTCCTGCCGCCTGCGCCATCGCGACGGGCTGTGCGAGCTTTTCGGCGGCGCGCGGATACACGTCGTCCGTCACCGGGCCGGTTTTCCAGAAGCCAAAAATACGCACCAGCGGCGCGTCGAGCGCGGCAGCGGCAGCCAGCGCGCGCTCCAGCGCGCCCAGATGATCGGTGTAGTCCCCTTCGATGCTGGCGAAGCCGGGCAGCGGGGGGATGGGATCATCCCGGCTGTCCAGATGGCAGCGCAGAAACGCGGTCGACGAGATGGCGCAGACGCGTAGATCACGCGCCGCGAGCAGTTCCCGCAGGCGAGTAAGCTGGTCGGGGGCCAGATGTTCGACAGGAGCGCCGAATGCCGTGTGCACCTCGATCCAGCCGATGCCCAGCTCGACCGCCAGATCGAGCGCCGCTTCCGTGTCCGCGCTCAGTTCGTCGCTGATCGCGCCAATGTGAAACATCGTCCCTTCTTTCACGTCAGCCTGCCGCTCAGCAGCCGCTCGACCAGTTCGACGAGGCCGTCCGCGTCGTTGGCCGCCACCACCCGGTCGGCGGCGGCTTTTACCTCGTCGGGTGCGTTGCCCATCGCGACGCCCACCCCGGCGTAGCGCAGCATACTGATGTCGTTATGACTGTCGCCTACTGCGACGATGTCAGCCGGGTCGATGCCGCGATGCCCGGCGTAGAATTCGAGGGCTGCGCCTTTCGAGGCGCTCC
>CAZWUX010000465.1:0-3262 GCA_964637665.1 uncultured Anaerolineae bacterium | reverse complement strand
GCGTCTAATACACGGGAACGACCACCGGTCCGCTCTGTGACGAGTGCCCGGCCCTCCTCGACGCTGATGCGGGTCACGTCATTTGTTACCTCAATGGCATACTGGCCCGGCTCGGTGAGCGTCGTTATGGCGTGAGGTGAGCGAACGACGAAGTTGATCTCGTGCTGCTGGGTATCCAGTATGAGTATCTCGCTGCGCCCGGCGAAGCTGCGAAGGTCGACATGGTACGGATTACGGTTCACGCCGAAACGCGGGGCGGCTGCGCGGACCAGCTCAATCTGGCTGTCGTGGAGCAGGACGACGGACGCGAGCGGCGTGGCAGTGCGCGGGTCGGAGAAGCTCAGGACAGCCTGTGAGGTATCCGTGCGAATCTCAAGCCCCTCGTCAAGCTCCGAGCGCTGATCGGTGACGGCTATCGGTTCTTCGGAATTAGGTGAGGTAATGCGCGCCGTGCCGCGCCCAACGGTGATGTCGGCCTGAAGAGCCAGTGTGGACTCGAACACGTACCACTGGATCAGGTAGATCGCGCCGCCGCACAGCAGCAGAAAAACGATGAAGGCGGCTAAGAGAACATTCCAGGCGAGTCGTTCGGGATTCTCACGCATAGCTTCAGGCTGGTAGGGAGGCTAACACAGGCTATCTAGAAGAAACGGACCTGGAATTCGTCGAATTCGCCGGTGGCAGGCTGCCAGCGCGTATCGACCCCCGTCACATTTGCGGCGGACGGGCCTTCATGCAGAAACGCGACCAGCGCGTTCAGATCTGCTTCCTGTCCTTCGGCGGTCACTTCTACCGTGCCATCTCTCAGGTTACGCACCCAGCCGGTGATGCCCAGTGAAGCGGACCTACGTATCGTCGTGGAACGGAAGTTCACACCCTGCACCCTGCCGTGAACGATAGCATGGAGGCGTTTTGTCCTGGTGTTGGATGGTGATTCAGGCATGAAGAACCTCCAGGTTTAGCCGTGAACCTGCCGATCAGAATCCTCTCTCTGCGACGATGGGCCGTCGGAACCGGATTGAGTAGAGGGCGAGCGCCTGGGCTGTGGCGCAGTAAACAGCAGAGCGAGCACCATACTCAGCGCCCAGACGACCAGCCAGGGTACAATCGATGCGTCACTCGATGGGCTGCTTGCGGTCTGACTTAGCACCTGATTATGCCATTGAGTTTCAAGCTCTGCCAGTGAAAGCCCCAGCGCCTGCGGAACGGCGTCCTCGCACGTCGCGCCGCCGTTAAATGCGGCGAGCAGCGCGCGAATTCCCTCGGCCCCGTAGCGGGTGTGAATGTACCTCACGAGGCTCTCGCTCTGCGCGTAAGCCAGCGCCGCCTCCCTCGGCCCCAGCCCGAAATAGCCCGGTCCGCACAGAGCACCGAGGGGCAGAAATGCCCCGCCGCGCGCCGTGTCGTCGAGAACCTTCTCCAGCGCGGGATCGGTATCCCCCACCAGATAGAGGGCGAGGCCCTCGTTGAACCAGGCAGGCACGTTCGCGCCCCCGGCGGGCGCGGTCGATGCCACGACGAGGTGAGCCACCTCGTGAGGCACGTCCCGTTCGAGATTAGGCAGCATCTCAGGGCCGGGGCGGGCTGCGACCAGCGCGATCTGGCTGTTTGGCACTGCATAGGCGGCGACCCAGTCCTGCACGCGCTCGCCGTGAAGGCGCAGGCTGCTGACCATGTCGGGGAGTTCCGGGTAGATATAGATTTCGACGTGGGGAACCGGTCCGGCATTCAGGAGGGACTCGGCACGGGCCAGCGCATCGACGGCGATGCCGAGCGCGGGTTCGGCGGCCTCGTGGTTGGGGCTGCCGGTGTAGACCGTCACGCGCTCGGTGGACGATGCCTCCCAGCGCCAGGGAACGGTGTCGTCCTCGTAGCGCAGGACGCTCGATCCGGTCTGGTACAACGCGCCGCTGTTTCCGGTGAACTCCCAGTAGTAAAGGACGGTAACGAAGGGTGGCAGAGAAAGCTCATCGACGCCGATTGTCCACGACAGATCATAAGGGGCGGGCTGCTGGATGGGAACGGCCAAGAGCACGTCATCCACACCCGTTCCAACTCGCAGGTGAAGGCTGGCCGCCATGAGAGGTTCGGGCGCATCGACATGCGCCGTAAAGCGGAGCGTTTCGCCATATACATAATCGGCCTGAGCGTCGGCTGATAAAAGGCCGCCGTCCTGCGCATGGGCGGGCGAACCCGCCACCAGCAGCAGGACAGCGGCTATCAGCGATGCGAACAGACGCCGAGGCGTCATGACGTGCTCCCTGGATTAAACGACGCGACTGCGGATGGGACGCGTGTCATGGCAGCCTGACCTCAGATTAGCAGTTGATCCTCGTCAGAAAGTTCGTCCTCATCCAGATCCATGAGATCGGACAGGTCGTCAAGGTCGTTGGCCTCGTGGGTGAAAGCTTCACTCGTGGGGTCCCCACGAGTGAAGATATACGTCGCGAATTCGCCCGTGCTCAGAGCCGCCATGTTGAGTGCGTCCTCGACGGCGTCGAGCATCGCGTCATCCAGCGAGTCGTCATCGGCCAGGCGCATGAGGGCCTGCTGAGCGGCGTCGCCGCCGATCTCGCCCAGCGCCCAGACAGCGGCCTCTTTGACCTCCCGATCTGCCTCGTCAAGCAACTCGACGAGGCGGCTGACCGCCGTGACGAGGAAAAGCTCCCCGGCGGCGCGGGCGGCCTCAAAACGGAGTTCGGCGTCGGGATGGTGGAGCGCTTCGAGCACGTATGGCTCCCACGCCTCGTCGGCGCTGCGGCCCATCGCAAAGATGGCGCTGGCGAGCATACTCTGTTCGGGGTGCTGAAGCGCCTCCTCGATCATGCTCGACACCTCGTCGCGCCCGGAGTAGGAGAGGCTCTCTAACGCCCTGCGCCGTACTTTGGGCGGCTCCTCCAACTCGAACCAGACTTCTTGCAAGGCGTCCTCGGCCTCCTGTGCGGCCTGAGAACTCATCTCGCCAAGCTCACCAGCCAGCACGAAGCGTCCGAGGGCCTGGGCTGCCGTCGCGCGGACATCTGCCGATTCGTCGGTCTGGAGGATGCGGATGAGGCGCCGCATGGTCGGGATGCGCTCGTCCTCCCACATGACCTCGATGGCGCGGGACCGCACGCCGGGGTCGGGGTCTTCGAGGGCGAAGATCGCCACATCGCCAAAATCGACCTCGATGCTGACCTCGCTCAGCTCAAGCAGGCGGGTGAGAAGGAGCTGCCTGCGCGCGACGGGGATATCGGCCCAGATCGCCGCCAGCGCGGCCATC
>CAZWUX010000464.1:0-3269 GCA_964637665.1 uncultured Anaerolineae bacterium | reverse complement strand
CGCCCGGCGGCTCGACAATCTGGGTGTGACTTTCATCGAAGGGGGATGGCCCGGCTCGAACCCGAAGGACATCGAGTTTTTCGAGCGGGCGAAGGACATCGACTGGCAGCATACGCTCATCGCGGCCTTCGGATCGACGTGCCGCGTCGGCAGTGACCCGGCGGACGATGCGAATATCCGGGCGCTGCTCGATGCTGAGACGCCGGTCTGCACGGTGGTCGGCAAGACGTGGACGCTGCACGTCACCGACGTGCTGCGCACCGACTACGACGAGAATCTACGCATCATCGAGGCGAGCGTCCGCTATCTCGTCGAAAATGGACGGCGCGTGATCTACGATGCTGAGCATTTCTTCGACGGCTACAAGGACAGCCCGGAGTATGCGCTCAAGACGCTGCACGCCGCCATCCGGGGCGGGGCGGAGATCGTCGTGCTGTGCGACACGAACGGCGGATCGCTGCCCTGGGAGATCGAGGGGATCTGCCGCGAGGTGAGCGAGGACATCCAGCACCCGTTCGGCATCCACGCCCACAACGACGGCGAGCTGGGCGTGGCGAACACGCTGGCCGCCGTACGCGCCGGGGCGGTGCACGTGCAGGGGACATTCAACGGCTACGGGGAGCGGTGCGGCAACGCGAATCTATGTGCCATCGTGCCCGACCTCGAACTCAAGATGGAGCGCCGCTGCCTGCCGGAGGGACAGCTCGCGCAGATGACGGAAACGTCGCATTTCGTGGCGGAGGTCGCCAACCTCGCGCCGGATGAGCACATGGCTTACGTCGGGCGGAGCGCCTTCGCGCACAAGGGTGGCATCCACGTGGCCGCGATGCGCCGCAATGCGGATTCTTACCAGCACATCGACCCGATGCTGGTCGGCAACCGGATGCGCGTCGTCGTGAGCGAGCTATCCGGGCGGGGCAACCTGCTCAGCAAGGCTGAGGAGTTCGGCCTCGACGTGAACGGCGGCGCGGAGGTCGTCGACGTGCTGCGGGAGATCAAGGAGCTGGAGGCGCGCGGCTTCTCGTTCGAGGCGGCGGAGGCGTCCGTCGCGTTGATGCTCAAGCGGCAGGACCCGGCCTACGTCGCGCCGTTCCAGCTCGTGGATTACACGGCTTACGTCGAGCACCGCGATGGGCGCGGCATGGTGACGGAGGCCACCGTCAAGGTGCGGGTCAACGGCGAGATCGTCCACACCGCCGCCGAGGGAAACGGCCCGGTCAACGCTCTGGACGGCGCGCTGCGCAAGGCGCTCGTGCCGACTTACCCGGATCTTGCGAATTTCCAGCTTGCCGACTATAAAGTCCGCATCCTCGACGGACAGAATGGGACCGCCGCGACGACGCGCGTGCTGATCGACACGCAGAACGCGCACGAGCGGTGGAGCACGGTCGGCGCATCGACGAATATCATCGAAGCGTCGTGGCGTGCGTTGGCCGACAGCGTCGAGTACGGCCTGCTGCTGCACGCCGAGGAGGTCGCCCCGGCGTCCGTGCGCGCGGCGGCGGGTGGTTAAGTGCAGATTTTTCCATCAGGATTAAAGTAGCTGCACTTAAACGTCTGAAGCTCGCCGCCGGAAGCCGGTTCCCTAGCAGTATCAGGCAGCGCATCGAACGCCGCGCCTGCCGGGGTATCCGCTGTGGACATCCACATGACGTGAAGGTTAGCATAATCCTCAAACACGCCAGCGTGTTCTGAGGCCCAGAGGTTTTTTTCATGGACGCTCTCGAACTCGGTTTGAAAATCGTCGACATCACCTGCGTCGTCCCGCACGAAATCGAAGACCCGCTGCGCGTCGAACGGCTCAGCGGCCTCCTTCGCAAGGAGGGCTGGCTGAAGAACCCGCCGCTCGTCGTGCAGCAGGGGGATATGTACGTCATCCTCGACGGCACGACGCGCACGGGGGCGCTGCGGTCGCTGCACTACCCGCACATCCTCGTGCAGGCCGTCGACCCCAACAAGGCGCGCGTCGCGACGTGGAGTCACATCGTGCAGGGCCGCGACATCGACGCCTTCTGGACAGCGCTGCAAGACCTGCCCCTGCTGAGCTTCCACCCGCTGGCCGGGATGTCGACGCACATGCCCAGCGACCGCTGGGCGGGCGCGCTCCAACTGGCGGATGGGCGCGCGTATTCCATCGAGGTGCCGAAATCGAGCACGCCGAAGGAGGAGGTCCACATGCTGAACCGGCTCGTGTCGCTGTACACCGGCGAGCGCGAAATCCGGCGCAGCTTCAACCCGGACCTGAGCGAGTTGAAGGAAGAACATCCCGACCTGACCGCCGTCGTGTCCTTCCCGCAGTACACCGTACACGACATCCTCATCTTCGGCTCGCAGAGATTGTACGTGCCGCCCGGCATCACCCGCTGCATCGTGCCGGGCCGTATTCTGCGCGTGAATCTCGACCTCAGTCTGCTGATGAGTGAGGTGCTGACGCTCGAACAGAAAAATCTGCGCTTGCAGGAGTACATCCACGCCCGGCTGACGCGCCAGCCGCTCCGCTATTATGAGGAACCTATCTACATTCTGGAGGATTAAGCCAGCCCCATGAACGCAACGATCATTTTGCTGCCCGGCGATGGGATCGGCCCGGAGGTCGTCGGAGAGGCGCGCCGCGTGCTCGACGCCATCGCGACGGCTTACGGCCACAGTTTCACTTATGACGAGCACCTGATGGGCGGCTGCGCCATCGATGAGCAGGGCACGCCGCTGTCGGAGGAGACGCTCGATGCCTGCCGAGAGGCCGATGCGATCCTGCTCGGTGCGGTGGGCGGCCCGCAGTGGGACGATCCGCTTGCGCCGGTCCGCCCGGAACAGGGGCTGCTGCGGCTGCGCCGGGAGCTGGCGCTGTTCGCCAACCTGCGCCCGGTAACCGTCCACCCGGACCTGGCCGCCTCGTCGCCGCTGCGCCCGGAGCGGTTGGAGGGGGTAGACATCCTCGTCGTCCGCGAGTTAACGGGTGGCATTTACTTCGGGAAACCGCGAATGCGAGAGGAAGCCGGGGGTGAGGTCAGGGCGATCGACACGATGGTGTATGGCGAGGGGGAGGTGCGGCGCGTCGTGCGGCTGGCCTTCCGGCTCGCGCGGGATCGGCGCAAAAAGGTGACCTCGGTCGACAAGGCCAACGTGCTCGAATCGTCGCGGTTGTGGCGGCAGATCGCGCAGGAGGTCGCCGCAGAGTTCCCGGATGTCGAATATGAGAACCAGCTCGTCGACTCGATGGCGATGCGGTTGATCCAGTGGCCCGCCTCGCTCGACGTGATCGTGACGGG
>CAZWUX010000463.1:0-3274 GCA_964637665.1 uncultured Anaerolineae bacterium | reverse complement strand
CTTTCCTCGTGGGCCAGGTCTTCCGCCGGATCGGGATTCCGCAGGTCGTCGGGTACATCGTGACAGGCGTCCTGCTGGGGCCGTCGTTTCTGCATCTGATCCCCGCCGAGCTTAATCAAAGCATGACGTTTATCAGCAGCATCGCGCTCGGCCTGATCGGGTTCGACATGGGCGGGCACCTGCGCTTCGGCGAGCTGCGAAAGCTCGGCGGGAGCATCCTGCTGATCGTGCTGTTCGAGGCGTTCGGCGCGTTTGTGCTCGTCGGGGCGGGCGTATTTCTGCTGACCCGGTCGCTGCACACGGCGTTGATCTTCGCCGCGCTTTCGTCGGCGACGGCGCCTGCCGCGACGGTCGACGTGCTGGCCGAGTATCACGCTTCCGGCCCGCTGACAACGTCGCTGCTGGCCGTCGTCGGGCTGGACGACGCGCTCTCGCTGCTGCTGTACAGCGTTGTGGCAGCGGTCGCGGAGTCGACGCTTGTGGCGGGTGAGAGACTGTCCGTCATCGGCGTGCTGGAACTGCCGCTCTTGGAGATCGGCGGTTCGCTCGTCGTGGGGACCGTGTTCGGGCTGCTGCTGAACCTGGCGATGCGGCGCTTTCACCTGCTCGCCCGCGAGGCGGACGCCATTGTGCTGCCCATCGGCGTCGTGTTCATCTGCGCGGGGCTGTCGCAGGTCCTCGGCTTCTCACTGATCCTGACGACGATGATGCTGGGCTTCGTCGTCGTCAACCGCGAGCCAGAGCATGGGCGCTACGTCCGCTCAACCATCGAGCAGGCCGGGCCGGTGATCTACGTTCTGTTTTTCGTAATGGCCGGGGCGCGTTTCCAGGTGGCGGACCTACCCGCAATGGGCTGGCTGGGCGCGGCATACATTCTGCTTCGCACGACGGGAAAGTACCTCGGCGCGTGGACGGGCGGCACGCTGGGCAATGCCGACCCCGCCGTGCGAAAAAACCTGGGGCTGGCGCTGCTCTCGCAGGCGGGCGTGGCGCTGGGGTTAGCGCTCGAAAGCCAGCACCGTTTCGCCGCGCTGGGCAGTGAGGGCGCGGCGCTGGGCAATCTCGTGCTGAGCGTGATCACGGCGACGACGCTCGTCGTGCAGCTTGTCGGGCCGGTGGGCGTCAAGCTGGCGATCACGCGGGCGGGTGAGGTCGGCGGCGCGCTGGACACGCTTTTCGCAGACTAGCGGCGGGCGTTCGATCCCGTGCTTTAATCGATACGGAATGGGTGGAAATCTGGGGACATGACATATCTCTATGGGCGGCGGCCCGTGCTTGAGGCGCTGCGCGCCGGGCGGCGCGACATCACCCGGCTGATCGTCGCGGAGGATAGTAAAGACGAAACCGGCGCGCTGGCGGACGTGCTCCGCGAGGCGGAGACGCGCGGCGTGAAGGTCGCGTCCTTCCCCCGTGAATGGCTCGACGGGCAGGCGCGCGGCGCGAACCATCAGGGCGTGCTGCTGGAGGCCGGGCCGTACCCCTACGCCGATCTGGCCGACGTGCTCGACGTGGCCGCCGAGCGCGGCGAGCCGCCGCTCGTGCTGGTGCTCGACCTGCTTCAGGACGTGCAGAACGTCGGGACGCTGCTGCGGGCCGCCGAGGCGGTGGGCGCGCACGGCGTCGTGATCCAGGAGCGGCGCGCGGCGGCGATCACCCCGGCGGTCGTCAGCGCGTCATCCGGCGCGGTGGAGCATCTGCGCGTGGCGCAGGTCGTCAACCTCGTGCGGGCGATGGAGGACCTCAAGGCGGCGGACGTGTGGCTCGCCGGGCTGGACACCGGCCCGGACGCGGTGCGCTACGACGCGATGGACCTCTCCGGCGGGCTGGGCCTCGTCGTGGGGAGCGAGGGCAAGGGGCTGCGCCGCCTCGTCCGCGAGACGTGCGATTTCATCATCTATTTGCCCATGCGGGGCCGGGTTGAAAGTCTGAACGCCGCGACGGCGGGCAGCATCGCGCTCTATGCCGCGTGGGGGGCGAGAGATTTCAGGGGTGAGTGGTAATCAGAATCTAAGATCAGGGGGATGATGCGGCCCCGGTCGAGGCGAGTCCCGCTGCCATCCCGGCGGCGATCAACGCGCCCAATGCGAGGGCCGCGCGCCAGCCTGCCGGGGCGGGCAGGGCCGGGCCGCGCTGCACCGCGCTGATGCCTTCCCCGGCTGCCGCGAGGTAAACGGTCGTCTCGCCGCCCTGTTCGGGCAGGCGGTCGAAGAACCGCCGGGTGACGACCTGCTCCCCGGTGCGCATCTGCCCGGCGGGGTTGGGGTAGGCATAACGTACGACGTAGGCCCGCACGTCGAACGGCAGCAGCCGGTCGGAGCGAGTTTCCACCAGCTTCTCGGTCACGACGCCGGGCGCGGCCCACGCACCGCCACCCAGCCGGATAGCCGTCTCGACGCGGCGGTAGGCGCTGTAGGCCAGCGCCACCGATCCGAGCACGCACAGCGCGGCAAGGGGCCAAGCGATCCAGCGAAAACGGCTTAACGTCAACGGAGGTCACTCGCCCATGATCTGCACGACGAGCCGCCGCCTGCGCGCGCGCACGTCGAAATCCACGAACAAAATCTGCTGCCACGTGCCGAGCGTCAGCTCCCCCTCGACGAACGGCACGGTGATGCTGGGGCCGAGCAGCGCGGCGCGGGCGTGGCTGTGCCCGTTGCCGTCGTGCCAGCGCTGGTTGTGCTCGTAGGGGCGGTCGGGGCTGGCGACCTCGTCGAACAGCCGCTCGAAATCGGCCAGCGCACCGCTCTCGTACTCGATGGTGGTCAGCGCGCTCGTGGCCGACGGCGTGAACACGGTGACGATCCCTGCCCCCAGCCCGCTCTCGCGTACGTGCATGGCGACATCGCGGGTGATGTTGTGCATGTCGGCGTGGCCGTCGGCGTGGAGTTCGATATGACGGGTGATGACCATGATGCGCCTCCTTCGGTGGTCCGTGAGCGGGCGTTTACACGCCCACGTCGACAGCCTGAGCCTCTGTCACGCGGATCAGGTCGTCGACGGCTAGCTTGACGTTCAGCCCGCGCTTTCCGGCGCTGATGACGATGTACGGCAGGTCGAGGGCGGGCCGGTCGATGTAAATGTCGAAACCCCGGTTGAGCAGCGCCAGCGGCGAGATGCCCCCGGCCTTGAGGCCGGTCATCTTCTCCGCATCGGCGCGCCGGGCCATGTGGCACTTTTTCGTGCCAATGGTCTCTGCGACCCTCTTCAGGTCGAGTTCCCTGTCGCCGCCGACCATGATCAACATCGGCTTGTGGCCGGGTTCGTCGGCCTCGGC
>CAZWUX010000462.1:2048-3276 GCA_964637665.1 uncultured Anaerolineae bacterium | reverse complement strand
GACCGGCGACTATGACCGCATCCGGGTGTATCTGCTCTACGGCAACACTTCCGGCAAAGTGTGGTACGACGATGTCAGCTTGATGCGCTGACGCTCTTGGCGCGTGACAGAGTCGATAGTCCCGTAGAAGAAACACTCGACAGGGAAGGGGGACGGGACTCCCCCTTCCCGTTCGATTCAACGAGAGGGCAGGCATTGGGCGACAATGCCGTTCAAGATGTGCAACCTGGCCCTGACTCAGCAGTGGGTCGATGCCTGTCTCGATTATTATCGCACCCGGCGACCTCATCTCGCTCCTGGCATGAAAACGCCAGCCGAATTCGTTACGATGTCGTATCTGCGCTGAAACACTGCGCATCATTGTGCTATACTGTTCCTACCGTTAGACGTAACCTTCGGCCTGACGTTATGCACTGCTAGCCCAGCGGCTTCCTGATGAAAGACATACATCCCCTCCATAGACAACCAATCTCATCGGCAGTCATGCTGCTAATCCTTCTATGCGTCGCGCTGCTCTCCGGCCTGTCGACTGCCGAGGCGCAGGATGTCACGCCAACCCCCACGCCAACGGATGAGACGCCTACGATCACGACGGAGCCGCCCCCGGACACCCCGACGGAGGATCGAGGCACAACTGAGCCGCCACCCACTAATGCAGCATCCGAGGAAAGCGCCACTCCGGAGCCGACTGCAACCCCAACGGTAGAGAGCACATCCACAACCGTTGAGACGGCCTCACCCACGGCAACGTCCACGATGTCGATTGAGGAGCCATCGCCCACGCCGACGCCCGGCGTGCTCACCGCATCGTCCACCCCTTCCCTGACGCCCTCCCCAACTCTTGAGCTTGAGCTAACCGAGTCCCCCTCCTACGCATCGCAGGCTGATGAGATTGTGTTCGTGCCTGGGACGGTGGATGTCAGCCCAGAGCTTGAGGCAGCTCTGAGAGAGGCGCTTGCCGGGGCGCTCGATATTCTGCCAGAGGCCGCCTATTACTCGGTTTCATGGATCGACCAACGGGAAAGCTGGTATTTTGTCTCACTCGTGGGGTTGGCCCGAGTCGGCGACGATCTTCCGTTCGCTGCGCGCGTTGAAGAACGTCTGCTGGAGCCGCTGCTGGGCGGCATCGACGGTGTAGTAGTAGGCAGAGCGGTGGAAGTTGGCGCTCTCGTCGCCGTAGTAGTCCTTCCAGCCGTACTTGGCCTGGTCGAGCGTGGCGTCGGTGAGG
>CAZWUX010000462.1:0-2038 GCA_964637665.1 uncultured Anaerolineae bacterium | reverse complement strand
CTTGAGTGGCGGCTGATAGACGACGCGAGCTGGGTCGGTCTTGCTGTCGTGTATGAGGATGCTGCAGGGGACTTGACGGGCGCCGTAGAAGGCACGCAGACCTTTTCTGATCTGCTCGAAGCCGTGCCGGAGCGGTTAATGAGCGCCGAGGCTAAACAGAACATCGATCCGCTCCGTCAGAGCGCCGTGGCAGCGGCGGGTTACGTCTTCCCCTGGGAGCCAGGAGGCGCGATGTACTACGGCTCTCTTGGCGTACACTCAAATGGATTTTCATCCGCCGGTTATGGGAGCTGGCTCGCCGTTGATTTCCTGTCAGATGGGAATACAGGCGCCGGACATGCTCCCAATCGCCTGCTGGCCGCCAGCGCGGGATCGATCAGCTACATCTGTAATGATGGAACGTCGGTCGCGATCCGCGCCGGGGACTTCATGTACACTCACATTCTGTGGAACAGCCGCGTCCAGTACGGCTACACCTTCAGCCAGGGGAGCGAAATCGGCCAGCTAAAAACCGGATCGTTCAACGATATCTGTGGTTACGCGAGCCAAGGCTCGGAATGGTTCCACGTTCACTGGGGTTTCCCCAACACAGGCTACCTGACGGTCGAGAGCTGGGTACTGAATATGTCCTCAGAGCAGTGGGGGCGGGGCGAGGAAAGCCTGGAGCCGGGGTCATGGTTTACGGCATCTGCGACGCCGGGGCCGGTGGTGTACGACGATCACGACATAAACGACGACAACATCTACGACAGCGCGGGCGATGGCGATGGAATTGTCGAGTGCGGTGAGACTATCGAAATGCACGTCGATTTGCGCAATCAAGGCTCCGGGCCGGTCCTGAACGCAAACATGACGCTGAGCGAAAACGATCCCTACATAACCTTTCCGCTTGTCAACAGCAGCAGCGCTTATCCGACAATTTCGGGCGGGGGAACGGCCACGAACAGCGATGATTTCGATTTCGCCGTCGCTGCGGGCACGCCCGACGGGCACACGATCACGTTTAACCTCTATGTGACATCCACCAGCGGCGGGCCGTGGTCTGACACGTTTACCGTACCGGTGAGCTGCGCCGATCCATTTTCTGAGATGCTAACCGGCAGCGATTTTGAGGCCTTCGCGCCGAACTACTGGCGTGGCCTTGATTTGAGGGGAGGCATCGACGGCCCTGACTGTGATATCGCTCACTCCGGGGAGTGTTCGGCAGCGTTCCTGGGGGATGGGGCGCTCAGGCAACTACGCTACGTTGGCGCCGTTAACGGGAATGCGGGCGACACGCTCGAATTCAGCTTGTGGGCCCGCTCCGTTAACGCGACGCCGCCCTTCTTCGCCAAGCTGGTACTATACAATACTGCCGACGGCGCGACGCAGAGTGTACGCATCATACCTGGACGTGGCTCACGTCCCTGGACATACTTCACGACCGGTCCGTTCACCGCCACCTCAGCGTATGACCGGGTGCGTGTCTACCTGCTCTATGGCGGTGACTCCAACAGTAAGGTCTGGTATGATGACATCAGCCTGCGGATCGACTCCACTGAGCGGATTCGGGATGGTGAGTTCGAGATATTCACGCCGACGGGGTGGACCGCCCTCAACCTCACTGCCGCCGTCGACGGCCCTGACTGCGACACCGCCCACTCCCAAAACTGCTCGGCAGTGATCGTAGGCGATGGTTCGCTCAAGCAGTATCGTTACGTCAGCGCCGTCAGCGGCAGCGCGGGCGACACGCTCGAATTCAGCCTGTGGAGCCGTTCTCAGAATGCAAGCGCCCCCTTCTTTGCCAAGCTTGTGCTGTATAACACCGCCGACGGCTCGACCCAGGACGTACGGATTGTGCCCGCCCAGGGTTCGCAGAGCTGGACACATTACATGACGGGGATATTCACCGCAGCGATAGACTACGATCGGGTGCGCGTCTACCTGCTCTACGGTGATGATTCGGGCCTGGTCTGGTATGACGATATCAGTCTGCTGCGTAGATAACCCTGAGTGCTAATTGAGGGTTGCACCTAAGACAGCAACAAGGACGAAAGCG
>CAZWUX010000461.1:0-3289 GCA_964637665.1 uncultured Anaerolineae bacterium | reverse complement strand
CGGTAATAGGTCTGCGCGCCCCATAACGCGGCGTGCCGCTCGGCGGGCAGGTTTTTCAGCGCCTCGTAGCCCGGAAGCTGCGTCCGGTGGCACTGGATCGCCCGCCACACCTGCCGCCAGGTGGCCGACGTGTCGAGCCGGGTCGTGATCATCCAGTCCGGCCAGCCGGGCGTGCGGCGCTCCACCCCGTCGACCGTCATCACAAGCTCCCCGAAGATGGACTCGTAGTCCCGCACGCGCTCGCGCGTCTCGGCCATGTAGTACAGCTTGCCGACCCGGTGGCCCGGCTCGCCGTCCGCCGGGGCCGCCGCCTCGACCACCGCCGCCGTCGCGAACTGGCAGATGGCGATGTGATCGGGGTGGCCGTACACGCCGTCCGGGCCGAACGTCACGACGACCTGCGGGCGGACCCGCCGGATGTGCGCGGCGATCTGCCCGACCGCCTCATCGGGATCGGCCTGATCGAGGTCGCCGTCCACGTAGTCCAGCACGCTCACCTCGCGCACGCCCAGCACGTGCGCGGCCTGCCGCAGCTCGTGCTCGCGGATCGCGCCCAGTTCCTTCAGGCCGGGGTTCTCGTCCGGCGCGCCGAACCAGCCGCGCTGCCCGCGCGTGGCGGTGACCAGATATGTCTCGACGCCCTCATTTGCGTAGCGGGCCAGCGTACCGCCCGTTCCCAGCGACTCGTCATCCGGGTGCGCCAGCACGCACATCAACCGCCGCGTCATGTGAAAAGCCTCCGGCTTTTCTGGGAAGTTTTCGAAGAAAACTTCATAGTCTCATTTCTCCCTCTGGGTGTAAGGTTGTTGTAGTCGATTCCCTGAAACCCCCTCTGCTCCTTCCAAAGGCTGGCGACACGACAGTTTTCCTAAGAAAGTACGCATGTGGTTTTTATGCGAGAACCCCACCCTTAATCCCTCCCTCATGCTGTGGAGAAAGCGGAGCTTTCTCCTTGTGAGAACGGCTTTGCCGTTCTCAACGGGGAGTGGAAATCCGAGCGTAGCGAGGATGGGTGGGGTTCCGGCCAAAAGTAACCGACAATCGTGGGTTATTTAGCCTCCGCGCGGGCCATGCGCTCCGGGGCGGCGACCGCCTCCTGATACGCCGCCGCGAAGCCGGGAATGCCCCGCTCGATCATCTCGTCGTTGGCGGTGAGCGAGATGCGGAACGTGCCGGGCATCTCGACCGCATCCCCCGGCAGGCACAGGATGTCGTACTCGGCCAGCAGGTCACAGAAGGCCACGTCGTCGGCCCAGGGCGACTTCACCAGCAGGTAGAAGGTCCCTTCCGGCACGTGAAGCTCGTAGCCGATCTCCCGCAGCGCCCCCACCATCCGGTCGCGCCGCGCCTGAAGCTGGCCGATGTCGATGGACAGCGTTTCGAGGTCGGGCAGCGCGTGCTGGAGCAGCGCGTTGGGGAACGCCCAGCCGGTGATGACCTGCGCCATGAACAGCGCCGCGCGCAAATCCTCGCGGCCCGGCATGGCGGGCGGGATGGCGATGTAGCCGATGCGCTGGCCGGGCGTCAGCAGCGTCTTGCCGTAGGTGTAGATCAGCAGCGAGGCCGGGTAGAACGTCACCGGGCTGGGAAAATCCCGCTCGTCGAACACGATGCGGTTGTAGGCCTCGTCGGAAAGCTGGACGACGCGCCGCCCGTTCCGCTCGGATGCCCGCGTGAGGATGTCGGCCAATCCCCGCAGCGTCTCCGGCGGGTAGATTTTCCCGGTCGGGTTGTTGGGCGAGTTCACGATGATGGCCCGCGTCCGTTCGGTGATGGCCGCCTCGATCGCGCCGAGGTCGAGGTCATAGGTAACCGGATCGCAGTCCACCCGCACGGGCGACGCGCCGACCGCGGCGATCATCGCCTCATAGAAAAACCAGGGCGGGCTGACGTAAATCACCTCGTCGCCGGGATCGGCCAGCGCCCCCAGCGTGACGGCCAGCGCGCCGAACGCGCCGTTCGTCATGGCGATGTCCTCTGGCTCGAACGCCAGCCCGGTCCGCTCGCGCAGCGTCGCCGCGACGACCTCCGTCGCCTTCCGCTCGCTCATCTTGTAGGCGTACCACGCCCTGTTCTCCGGTTCGGCGTGGCGCTGAAGCGCCTCCGAGAAGGCCGCCAGCGGCATGTCGTGCGGATTGCCGAACGCGAAGTCACAAATGCCGGGGCGGTCGGCCCGCTCCGACCACACCCGCTCGAAGCGCAGGAAGGGCGCGGTCAGCCGCATCGCGTCCCCCACCCGCCGTGAGAATTCTGCCTGTGTCATCGTCCCCCTCACTTTCCCGTCTGGTCGCGAAACACGGCGATCTGCGCGCTGTGCTCGCGCTTGTGTCCGTAAAACTGGTAGGCGATGTAATCCTCCAGGTCGTACTCCGCCCCGTACCAGGGCAGCAGCCCGGCCTCCCGGCGGCGCTCGACCGGAATCTCGCGGGCGAGTTCCATCGCGCGGTCGGCGGCGTCGCAGTACGCGGCCAGCGTCGCGTCGGGCGTCATGCCCTGCCGCAGCGCCACCTCCTCGTCGTTGAAGGCCCGCCCCGCCGATTTGTAGCGGTCGAACGTGTGGGTCGACGCCTCGCCCGTCTCGTCGGTGAGGGTCGTCAGCACGTCGATCAGCACCTCCTCGTACGACGCGAGGTGCGCCAGAATGTTCTTCACCGACCACACGCCGCACACGCCGCCGGTTTCCCAGTCGGCCTCCGGCAGCCCGTCGAGCGTGTTCATCATCGTGCGGTGTCCGTATTTCAGCACGTCGAGCATGTTCATGGCGGTATCCTCCCTCCCATCAACCGTGTCGAGTGGTGATTTCCTTATAGGCGAACATGACAATTGTACTCCAGAATTGGGGAATGAACCGCTCGCCCGCCAGAGCGAGGTCGGCGGCGTCGAGCGGCGGTCGGGTGGCCGGGGTGGGTGATGCGGTACAAAACGGCGGAGCGGCGTTGCGCGACGTGAGCTGCGCAACACTTTGACCGGGAGAAAAAGCGCAGCTTTCTCCACAACGACTGATGGCTGACCGACCACCCCCCTTTTTGACGCGGGCGGCATGGGGATATACACTTTCCGCCATGCCAAGCCATGACACACCCATCCGCTACCCGCGCCGCCAGTTCATCCGGGGCATCCTGCGCGCGTTCGTCCACGTGATTCTCGCCCTGCTGACCGATCTGCACATCGAGGGGCTGGAGAATTTGCCGGAGTCCGGCCCGGTGCTCATCGTCGGCAATCATTTCAGCTACATCGACCCCGTGGCGATTATCCGGGCCGTGCCGGGGCCTATCGAGTTCCTGGGGGG
>CAZWUX010000460.1:0-3318 GCA_964637665.1 uncultured Anaerolineae bacterium | reverse complement strand
CGCTGTGATCCTGCTCATGGCCGCCGCCTCGATCATCGGACTCCTCACCCCCGACCTCATGTACCCGTCCGCGGAACTGCGCCTCGCGCTCATCCCCAACGACGCGCTGAACCTCGCCCTCGGCGTGCCCGTCCTGCTGATCGCGCTCTGGCTGGCTCAGCGCGGCAGGCTCACCGGCCTGCTGATGTGGCCCGGCGGCCTGTTCTACGTGCTGTACACCTATCTCTACTACCTCGTCGGCGTGCCGATCACCGTTCTGTTCCTGCCCTACCTGCTTCTCGTCACCCTGAGCGCCTGCACCCTGATCGCCATCCTCGCCGCAGTCGACTCCCCTGCGGTGCGCGGTCGTCTCTCCGGGGCCGTTCCCTCGCGGATCAGCGCCGGTATCCTCCTCGCGCTCGCCGCCATCGTCGCCATCCGCCAACTCAGCCTCATCGCCACCACGGTGTTCCACGAGGCGCAGATCACGCCGCTGGAGCGCGGCCTGTGGCTGGCCGATTCGCTCGTCGCCGCCCCCGCCCTGCTCGTCGTCGGCGTGAGCCTGTGGCAGCGCAAGCCCCTCGGCTACGTCGCTGGCGCGGGCCTGTTCCTCCAGTACGGCGTGCTGTCCGTCGAGCTTGCCGCCGTGCTCGTCTACGGTACGCGTATCAGCGGATCGCCTCTCGGCGTGGCCGATGTCATCGTCGTCCTCGTCATGGCCGTATTCTGCTTCGTGCCCTTCGTGCTGTTCGTGCGCGGCGCGGCGGCAGAGCGCCACACGGCGATGCCGCGCCACGAGGTCTCCGCCTGATGTCCACCCAACGCCGTACCCGCATCGCCCGCCCGATGTCCGCCCCGTCGCAGACCGCCGCCCGGCCTGACTATCCCGCCCCGCGCCGTTCATCCCCCATCCGTCACATCCGGCCAAATCCGACCGGCCATCCGGCCACATCCGGCCATTTACGCTCAGCACGTCCGACCACCCGACCGGTCAATCCGGCCACCCACGCTCACTCCATCCGACCACCAAGCGATAATCCGACCGGCTGACTGCAAATGGCCGAACGCGCATAATCCCCTGAATCGCCGTTTTTTCCGGCCACCACCAATAATTCGCAAACGCGATCACTGACAGACTGAACGACTATCCACCTTTTTTCGATCCGCCGTACCCCAAGCTATACTTGCCCCACCATGACCCGGTTGATCCCCCGCCCTGCGTCCATCCTATCCGCCGCGCTGATCGCGCTGGCGCTCGGCGGCTGCGCGTCTGCGGCGGCCCCATCCCCCACGCCCACGGCGGGCGCTGTGCCCCCCGCCCCGACCACCACCCCGCCACAGACGGCGACCCCGGCAGCGACCGCACCCGCGCCCACCCCCACTCTCCCCCCGACGCCCGCTCCGCCCCCCGTCGAGTCGCTGCCGGAGATCAGGCTCGACGTGGAGCTGTTCTACGGCGAGCGCTGGATGCGTGTCTCACAGTCCGTCGCCATCACGAACGACACCGCCGACGTGTGGGACGAGGTCGTGTTTCACGTCCCGGCGCAGTACCAGACCGGGTCGTTTCTGCTCGACGCGGTGCATACCGTCGTGAGCGAGGATGCCTCCGACGAGGTGCCGCCGTTTCTCACGCCGACGTTCTTCCGCGTATCGCTGCCCGCCCCGGCGGCCCCCGGCGAAGCGGTGCACATCGACCTCGCTTACCGCGTCCTGATCCCGCCCATCGAGAAAACGGCGTGGCCGCCCAACGGCACGACGGGCTGGACGCCGGACCTCATCCAGGCGGGGGAGTGGACACCCGTCCCGACCCCTTACGTCGAGGGGGAGGGCTGGGCGACGTGGCCCTATCACCCGGTCGGCGACCCGACCTTCTACCGGCTGGTGAATTACACGCTGACCGTGCGGGCCGAGCAAGGCGTCGTCGTGGCGAGCTCCGGGCCGATCTACGGGCTGGGCGGCTATCCGGGGCTGGGCGAGGACGGCCTGTGGCATTTCCGCGTGGAGCGGGCGCGCGGCGTGGCGCTGTTCGCCAGCCCGCGCTACGCGGTGCTCATCGACGAAACAGATGGCGTGTCGCTCACGTCGACCTACCTGCCGGAGCACATCGACGCGGCCCGCGCGGCGCTCGACATCGCGAAGCAGTCCATCGCCCTGTTCGAGGAATTATATGGGCCATACCCGTATCACAGCCTCGCCATCGTCGAGAACGGGTTTTTCGGCGGGATGGAATACTCGGCGCTGATCTCGATCACGGATTACGCTTATACGACTTACACCGGCGAGCCGCCGTCGCTGCTGCACGCGCTCGTCTCGCACGAAACCGCGCACCAGTGGTGGTACGGATCGGTCGGCAACAATCAGGCGGAGCAGGGGTGGCTGGATGAAACCATCGCGTTCTACAGCGAACTGCTGTACTTCGAGCGCTATCTGCCCGGCTCCGTCGATTGGTGGTGGCAGGTCCGCGTCGACCAGTATTCGCCGCATGGCCCGGTCGATGCGAGCGTGTATGACTTCCCGAACAGTGCGAGCTACATCCTGTTGATGTATGGGCAGGCCGCGCGCTTCATGCGCGACGTGCGCGAGGCGATGGGCGATGAGGCGTTCTTCGCCTTTCTGCGGGATTATTACGCTGCGAACCAGTGGCAAACCGTCACCCCGGAGGACTTCTTCACGGCGCTCTATGCCCACACCGATGCCGACTTGACGCCCATCGTCGCGACCTACTTCGAGGAGCAGGGTGACGTGACTTCGCAGGGCAGTGGTAATGAGGATGAACAGGAGGCGACCGATGGCTAAGACCGTGATCGGGGTGATGGGCGGGGGCGAGCACGCGCCGGAGCACGCCCTGATCGACGCCTACCGGCTGGGCGAGCTGATCGCGGAGCAGGGCTGGGTGCTGCTCAATGGGGGGCGCAATGCGGGCGTGATGGAGGCGTCGGCGCGGGGTGCGCAGTCGGCGGGCGGGCTGGTCGTCGGTGTGCTGCCGGATGCGGACACGCGGCGGGCGTCGCCGCACCTCGACGTGCGGATCGTCACCGGCATGGGGTCGGCGCGGAACAACGTCAACGTGCTGTCGAGCGACGTGGTGATCGCCTGCGCGGGAGGGGAGGGTACCATCTCGGAGATCGCGCTGGCGCTGAAAAGCGGCAAGACCGTCATCGCGCTGAATTTCGACACGGGGATGTTATTCGAGCGGGCGCGGAAAAGCGGTCAGTTGATCGAGGTCGCGTCGCCGGATGACGCGGTCGAGGCGGTGGCGCGGTTCGTGGGGAAGTAGCAAGCCGTTAGCTGGGTTCGCGCACCCCTCCGCCAGCCCTTCTCACGGCGGGTGGGCACCCT
>CAZWUX010000459.1:0-3318 GCA_964637665.1 uncultured Anaerolineae bacterium | reverse complement strand
GCAGCGGTATTTACATCTTATCCCGAAGTTCTGTGGCATCCGTCAGCCGGAGCGGCGCGCCAGGCGCAGACAGGCTGTCCCCCGCATGTCGAGGTATAGAGCGTCGCCGATCTGGACGATCCGGATCATGACCGCCTCACAGGCCGGGCAGCGCAGCACAGCTCCCGGCCCCCGCGCGTAGACGACCAGTGTGCCTACCGCCCCTTCGCGTCCGCAGTGGGCGCACTCGGTGGGCGTGATGGTCATATCTGCGCCGAAGATCTCTTCCAGCAGCCCGGCGACCGCGTTGCCATCCAGCCGCAGCGCGTGCGCTACATCATCGAGTTCTGCATCCCATGCCACTTCTTCCCTCCCCTCAACCCGTCGGGCCAAAGCGCTCGGTGAGCACTCGCGTGGGCGGGACGCCGAGCTCGACCAGCGCCTGGGCGACCGCCTCGACCAGAAGGGTCGGCCCGCAGACGTAGACCAGCACGCCGTTGCCCGGCGGGGCGGCAACTTCCCTCAACATCGCCCGGTCGATCCGCCGTGCGTAGCCTGTCCAGCCCGGCGGTTGGCTGCGGGTAAAGGTATAGATCACCTCCAGCCCATCGCCGGCATTGGCAAGCCGCTTGAGTTCGTCGGCGTAGATGACATCCTCCGGCGTGCGGACGCTGTACAGCAGCCGGGTGGGGATGGCGGAATGGGCGGCGGCTCGGTGGCGCAGCATCGCCATGAGCGGCACCACCCCCGACCCGCCTGCGATAAGCAGAAGCGGCCCGCCCCGGCTCACGTCCCACACGAAATAGCCGCCGATAGGCCCCCGCATCTCGACCAGGTCACCGGGTGCGAGCACCTCGTGCATGTAGGTCGATACCTCGCCGTCCTCGATCCTGTCGACGGTCAACTCGATCTCGCCCCGCTGCTCCGGCGGCGAGGCAACCGAATAGCTCCGCTGTGCCTGATAGCCGTCCGCTGCCGTAAACCGCAGATCGTAGTGCTGTCCGGGCCGGTGCGGTTCCCAGTCCGGCAGGGCGAAGGTGAAGGTCTTGACGCGGGGAGTCTCCCGCCGGATGGCCGTCACCGTCGCGATTTGCCACTGAAGGGATCGCTTCACTCTCACACCCTCCGCCGTCCCTAATCGTCGCTGCTGTAGCGCTGTTCCTTCCAGGGGTCGGCCTTATTGCTGTAACCCAGCGACTCCCAGAAGCCCCGCCGGTCCTCAGCCATGATCTCCAGAGCGCGCACCCACTTGGCGCTTTTCCACAGGTACAGGTGCGGCACGACCAGCCGGGCCGGGCCGCCGTGTTCGGGAGAGAGGGGTTTTCCGTCAAACTGGAAGCCGATGAAGGCGCGACCGTTGAGCAGTTCGGTGAGCGGCACGTTGGTCGTGTAGCCGCCATACGAGTGGGCGGTTACAAAGTGGGCGGCGGGATCGAGTTCGACGTGTTCCAGAAGGGTGTCCACGCTCACGCCCTGCCAGTGCGTGTCGAGCTTGCTCCACTTGGTTACGCAGTGGAGGTCCACTGTGAAAGTTTGGGTGGGAAGCTGGTTGAACTGCGCCCAGTTCCAGGTAGCCGGCTCACGCACCAGCCCGTGAATGGTCAACTGCCAATCGTCGAGCCGGATTTGCGGAGTCGGCCCGGCTGAGAGCACCGGGAAGTCGCCGACGACGTGCTGGCCCGGCGGGGTACGGCCCGCCGCGTCAGGCTGCCGCCGCTTTCCAAGGAAGCCGCGTGAGACAAACCGGTCAGACATGTTCCCCTCCCTGCGTCCAGGTCCCTGACCTGGCTGCGTGCTTTCCATTGATGGACGCAAGTGTAGTGCAATCAGGCCGCCTGGGCAAAGGCGCGTTCCAACATGGCGCATATTCTCCCATCGCAACCTGAATACCCGACCGTGGCAGACGCACCCCACCTGAACGTCCGGCCCAGAGCGGTTCATCAACCAAAATCCGCCGTCCCAAAATAGACCCGGCTCCCGTGATTCGCTTGACAGCGAGGATAATTCCGTTTATGCTTTTAACAACCTGTACTACAACCCTATAGTTCTACAGATTCTCCGCTTTTACTGTAACCCCATCAATTTATACAAGGTTATTCTGATGCCGAGGACAACGCGTATCGACCGGAGGCGGCTGTACCAGCAGATCGCCGATGATCTGGAACACCAGATTCTCAACGGCAATCTGCCCCCCGGAACCCGCCTGCCCGGCGAGCACGAACTGGCCGATCAATACGAGGTGAGCCGCAACGTCATCCGCGAGGCGCTTAAGCGGTTGAAAGAGCGCGGGCTGGTGGTGATCCTTACCGGCAGCGGAACCTACGTCAGCGAGCCAACAACCGAACCGGCGTCAAATGCCCTGCACCGGCTGTTACAGCATTCCGCCAACGGCGTCACCATCGATCATTTCTACGAGATGCGCCGTATGCTTGAGCCTGCCAGCGCCCGTCTCGCCGCCGAGCGAGGGGATGAGGATGATTGGCAGGCCATCCGGTCGGCGCTGGAGGCAATGGAAAAGAGCCGCAAGGACAGTGAGGCATGGAGCCATGCCGACCTCAAGTTCCACCTCGCGGTTGCCGCGGCCTCCCATAACCCTCTGCTCACCACCGTTCTCGAACCGTTAACCGATCCCCTGCGGCGCGTCATCGCAGCAGGGCACACCGATCCGCTGGGAGTCCAGGCCGGACTCGACGCTCACTGGCGCATTTTCAACGCACTCCAGAAACGAAGCACGGATGAAGCGTACCATGCCATGCTGGATCACCTGACCGATTCAGAGCAGCGCTTAACCAAACTCGGCTACGATCTGACCAGATAGCAGCAGAGCCAGGGTTTTCATCAGCGCGTTCCATTGTACGGCCAACTTGTAGTACAGCTCTACAGGTTGAGGCCGTTTAACCTTCATCTTTGAGTGAAAGGAGGGGAACACCATCGTTGAAGTCCAACACTGCGTTGTGGTCTAGCAGGATAACGACAACCGTCCACAGAGGAGGACAGAGGTAATGAATCGCAAGACCCTTTTATTGGCCGCGCTGCTGCTTGCGGCCCTGTTCATGGTGGCCTGCGGCGGACAACCTGCCGCCGAACCCGTAGAAGAACCCACAGAGGAAGCTGCCTCCGAGGAAGTGACCGAGGAAGCAGCCGCCGAATCCGGGGACCAGATCGTCGTCGGCCTCGTCCAGATCGACCTGAGCCACCCCTTCCACCTCGGCGAGGTCGAGGGTGCGAAGGAGGCGGCGCGCCGTCACGGCTTCGAGCTGCGCGTCACGAGCGGTGAGGGCGATGTCAACAAGCAGATTCAGGCTTTCGAGAACCTCGTGAATGAAGGGGTGGACGCCA
>CAZWUX010000458.1:0-3331 GCA_964637665.1 uncultured Anaerolineae bacterium | reverse complement strand
GCGATTGTGTGCCCGACGAAGTCCGGGAAGATGGTTGAATCCCGGCTCCAGGTGCGGATCACCTTCCGCTCGCCTGTGGCATTCATGCGCTCGATCTTCTTCATTAACTTGGGACTGATGTATGGTCCCTTTTTCAAACTACGTGACATCTGCTACCTCCGATGCCCGGCTAGCTACCGCTTCTTACCACGCCGCCGAACGATATACTTGTCTGTTCGCTTGTTATGGCGCGTCTTCTTGCCCAGGGTTTTCTTGCCCCAGGGAGACTTCGGGCTGGGCATACCGATCGGCGAGCGCCCCTCACCACCACCATGTGGGTGAGCAGCGGGGTCCATCGCCACACCGCGCACGGATGGACGCCAGCCCATCCAGCGCTTCCGGCCTGCCTTGCCGAGCTTGATATTACCATGATCGGTGTTCCCGACCTGCCCGATGGTCGCCGTGCAGTTCTGGCTGATGTAGCGCATCTCACCGCTCGGCAGGCGAATCGTCGCGTACTTACCCTCTTTTGCCAGAAGCTGGGCCGACGTGCCTGCCGCACGGACAAGCTGGCCGCCCCGGCCCTCGTACAGCTCGATGTTGTGAACCACCGTGCCAACCGGGATGTTCCGCAGGGGAAGCGCATTGCCGGGGCGAATCTCCGCCTCTGGCCCGCTCATCAGCGTATCACCGACCTGAAGGCCGAGCGGCGCGATAACGTAGCGCTTCTCACCATCCGCATAAACGACCAGCGCGATTCGAGCCGACCGGTTAGGGTCATACTCGATCGACGCCACACGCCCCGGAATGCCGACCTTGTCGCGCTTGAAGTCGATAATCCGGTAGCGGCGGTGATGCCCGCCCCCACGATGGCGCACCGTGATGCGCCCCTGGTTGTTCCGCCCTGACCCCCGCCGCAGCGACTCTGTCAGCGACTTTTCGGGCTTACTGCGGGTGATCTCTTCAAATCCGTGCCCAGTCATTCCCCGGCGTCCGGGGGATGTAGGCTTGTATTTCTTGACAGCCATGCGATTCCCTAACGTCCCTTAATTCACTGTCTGAAGAACCGGCCTAAATGCCAAACAGGTCGATGCTCTCACCGGGCCTCAATGTTACATAGGCCTTCTTCCACATTTTCTTGCGGATGAAGCGCCTGCGAAGCCGCTGGCCCATCTTAGCTGGCATGATGGCGGTGTTGACGTTCGTCACGTCGACGCCGAACACAGCCTCGACGGCATCCTTGATCTGGTTCTTGTTAGCACGCAGATCGACTTCAAACACGTATGTGTTGTGCTCGTCAGACAACTGCGTACTCTTTTCGGTGATCACCGGTCGGCGAATCACGTCATAGATGTGGAGGTCAGGCATGATCGTCCTCCCGGATCACTAACCGAGCCATTCGGTGATAATATCCAGCGCGTCGAGCGGGATAATCACCTTGTCGTACTTGAGCAAATCGCGGATGTTCAGGTAGTTCGCCCGCAGGTACCGCGCGTCCGGCAGGTTGCGGATCGAAAGCTGGATGTTCTCATCCGCCGCTGACATCAGAACGAGCACCGGATCGTCGCCGACCAGGTTATACAGGATGTCGGCCATGTCGCGCGTTTTCGGCGCGTCAAGCTCCAGCCGGTCCACCAGCACAATCTGATCCTCGGCGGCCTTCGCCGAGAGCGCTGCCCGCACCGCCTCACGCCGCATCTTCTTCGGCATGTCCTTCGCGTAACTGCGCGGCTGTGGGCCGTGAGCGACGCCTCCGCCGACGAAGATCGGCGCGTTGCGGCTGCCGTGACGGGCGCGGCCCGTGCCCTTCTGCCGGTACCACTTCGCCTTCGTGCGGTTCACCTCACCACGAGACTGCGTTTTGTGCGTCCCAAGCCGGGCGTTTGCCATCTGGCGAACATATGCCTGATGCATCAACCCGACGTTGACAGGCCGCTCAAATATCTCCGCAGGGAGTTCGCGCTCATCAACATCCTGCCCGTTCATATCCCGAACAGGTAGCTTAATCGCCATTGGAATACCTCTACTGCTTTACTTTGACGGACGGACGGACCGTCACCAGGCCGCCGTTAGCCCCCGGCACGCTGCCTTTGACAGCCAGCAGGTTGCGCTCGGAGTCCACCACGACGACTTCCAGATTCTGCGACGTGACGCGGCGACCACCCATGCGCCCTGCCATGCGCGTCCCCTTGAGAACGCGACCGGGCGTACTCGTCGACCCGATGGAGCCGGGCGCGCGCTCACGATCGGACTGACCATGAGTCTTCGGTTGGCGGCGGAAATTATGCCGCTTGATGGTTCCGGCGAAACCCTTACCCTTGCTCACGCCGACCACGTCCACCCGGTCGCCCGCCTCGAATACTTCGACGGTGACCTGCTGCCCGGTCTCAACGCCATCCACGTCGTCCACGCGGAACTCGCGCAGATAACGGAGCGGCGGCACCGGATCGGGCAAGGACTTACGTTCCGGGTGCTTCTCACTCGGATCGAGCAGGCCCAGGTGCCCGCGTTCGGGCTTGCTGAGACGCAGCTCGACCTTATACTGTCGGGCGGCCTCATCCTGGACATCGGCGGCAACCTCTTCGTAGCCCATCTGAATGGCTACGTAGCCGTCATTGTCCTGGGACTTGACCTGTGTTACCCAGCAAGGCCCAGCCTGGATGACCGTCACGGGTACAGCCGTCCCGTCATCCGTGAATACCTGGGTCATGCCGACTTTCTTGCCGATAATGCCTTTTACCATAATGGCATCGCCTCCAGAGGAACAGCCTCACAATTCAGAGGATGTATATCCCCTTTCATCTGCTCCTCGCCTGTTCTCTTTACGGGCTGCCGGGGTTCCCGGTAAGGGACGCGCCACGCCAGCTTCTTCACTACTACGTGCTTAGAGCTTGATCTCGATGTCAACGCCTGCCGGCAGATTGAGCCGGGTCAACGTGTCAATCGTCTTGGCATCCGGCTCCATGACATCGATCAGACGCTTGTGCGTCCGCATCTCAAAGTGTTCCTGAGAATCTTTGTCGATGAACGGAGACCGGCGCACAGTCCACCGCTCGATCTTAGTCGGCAGTGGGACCGGCCCGACGACACGCGCCCCTGTGCGCTCAGCCGCTTCAACGATGCGTCGAGCTGACTCATCAAGCACGCGGTGGTCGTAAGCCTTCAGTCGAATACGAAGTTTCTGCTTTGCCATTAGACTAACCTCAGGGTGCAGACACCTGTCAGAAACGGATGCCCGTCCTTGCTAATCATTCCAAGATCTCGGTGATGACGCCCGCGCCGACGGTCAGGCCGCCTTCGCGAATGGCGAAGTTCGACCCCTTCTCCAGCGCCACCGGGGTGATCAGCTCCA
>CAZWUX010000457.1:0-3334 GCA_964637665.1 uncultured Anaerolineae bacterium | reverse complement strand
GCGGCCAGCCCCAGACCGGGGATGGCGATCGCGCCAAAGACCGGGTGGAAATGCAGCAGGAGTTCCTGCAAGCCCATGAAGTACCAGGCCGCTTTGGCCGGGTTAGGGCTGTGATCCGGGTTGGCGGCTGCTTCGAGCGGGGCATTCACCAGCGCCGAAAACGTGATCAGCAGGGCCAGCATCACCAGCGAGAAGACGAATTCCCGGCTCACCAGATGGGGGATGGTCGTCACGCGCTCCACGCGCTGATCCTCCGGCGTGTTGGGCTGGCGGGGGATGGTCAACCCGTCTTTACGCACCCGCCAGATGTGAAAGGACATAATGCCGAAGATCGAGAGCGGGATCACGGCCACGTGCAGTCCGTAGAAGTTGGTGAGCGTCGCCGCGCCGACCTCCGGGCCGCCGAGCAGCAGCCGGGCGATGGGATCGCCGAGCACCGGGACGTAGCTCAGCAGGCTGGTGCCAACGGTCACCGCCCAGTAGGCGAGTTGATCCCAGGGCAGCAGATAGCCGGTGAAGTTGGCCGCCACGATCAGCAGCAGCAGGCTCACGCCCAGCGCCCAGTTAAACTGGCGGGGGGCGGTAAACCCGCCGGTGAACAGCACGCGGAGCAGATGCAGCACGGCCACGATCACCATCAAGTTCGCGCTCCAGTGATGGAGATTACGGATCAACTGGCCGTACCAGACCTCCGTTTGAAGCACCAACATGCTGTTATAAGCCTCACCCGGCGAGGGTGTGTAGGCGAACATCAGCAGGACGCCTGTGAGGCCCATCACCATCATCAGCAGGATGAGCAGGCCGCCCAGCCCAAAAGTATAGTTAAACTTCAGCGCCGGTTTGGCAACCTTCGTCGGGTGGATGTGCAGGATCAGGTTGTTCATCACCAGCCGCATACGGCCCCGGTCATCCTCCGGCGGAACCGGATCGCGCTGGATGGAACCCCACACCTTTTCGACGAGCGGTTGGTTCGTCGCGGGTTCGCGCTCAGTCACGATTCATACTCCCCTCATCAAGCCGGGGCGATGCGGTGAGCATCGCCCCGGCGAATTTCAGCAGGCGTCTTACCGGTTGCCGTTACCGCCGCCACCGTTGCCATTTCCTCGACCGTTGCCGTTGCCACCGCCATTCTGACCGTTGCCGCCGCCGTTCTGGCTGCTGCCGCCCTGACCACCACTGCTGGAGCCGCCCGGACCCGCCCACAGCGGACGCCCGTTCGGGTCGCGGAGCATGATGGTTTCGCCTGTCGCCAGCACGGTGACCTCACCTGCGCTAAACTGATCGCCCTCATAGAAGCCCAGCACGGAGATTTCGTCGCCGATCTGGAGTGTGATCTGCTGGCTCTCGGCAAACCGCGGCTGCCCCATCTGGAAGGTCAGGGACTCACCATCGGCCAGTTCCATCGTCACCTGGCTGCGGTTGATGGCGGTGATAGCCCCCTCAACGGTGACCCATTCGTCGACCTGAGCCTGCGGCTGGGGGACGTTCTGGCCGTCTTGCAGACCGTTCGCATTGCCCCCATTGCCGCCGCCGCGATTCTGCCCGTTGCCGCTGGCTGCGCCGCCGCTCCAGAGAGGCTGTCCATCCTCTGTGCGCAGGTAAATCTCCTCACCATCAGCGGTCGTGACCACCGCAGCATGGTAGCCCATGTCCCCGGCAAACCCGTCGACGGTGACCACATCACCGATCGCCAGTTCTACGCCCTGCGCCTGCCAGTAGCTTGGCGGCCCCAGCTCAACGTACACCTCAGAGCCATCGTCGAGCACCAGCGTCAGCCCAAAATCGTCAACCTCGCCGATCGTTCCGCTGGCCGTCCAGGGGTCGCCGACCATTTGCAGCGAGTTCATTTGCTCAACCGGATCGGACTGCGCCGCCGAAACCCCGCTGGCCCCGGACTGTCCGTTGCGATTCCCGTTCGCGCTGCCGTTCGGGACGGGGGTCACAGTCGGGTCTGCGACGACATCCCCGTCGGGCGCAGAGGCCGCCGCCGCGCCGCTCGTCGACTGGTGGATCAGGGCGCCGCCGCCCGCCGCCAGAACGCTTGCACTCAGTATTCCAACTAAAACCTTCTTCAACATCGTTATCCTCCACACGGTATATTTTTCGTCTCAAGCGCCCATATGATGGTCTGGGATTGTGAGGAAACCGTGAAGAGAACGTGGGGAACTTATGTGGTGCGGTCCGCTTCGAGGGTCAACAAGCGTCTGGATGGCAAGCTGCCGAAGGTAAAGCGGGGGAGTTTACCGCCAGCAGCGCTCAGGCGAACGTCACCGGCGTGATGCGCGGCGAAAACCAGCCGATTTTACGTAGACTGGCCGAAAGACAGGAATACCGCCGGATTGTCGACCAGCATCCACTCGACCGCTTCGCGCGGGATGCCCGACTTCAGCATCCAGGGCACGAAACGCCACAAAATATAAGTGAGGCCCGGCCCATACCCGAACCCGCTGCTGGGCCAGTTCGACTTGCGGGCCATGTCGCCCGACAGCATGATCTGACGCCCGTGCCCGGCCTCCACCAGCCGCTCGATCATCGCGATCCGCTCGCGGTCGGGCGCGTACTTCTCCTTGCCGATCTGGTCGAACCCCAGATAGACGCCCATCCCGGCCAGCGCAAGGTGCAGATCGGGATCGAGGTTGCGGTCGAGGTGGCCGATCAGCATCCGCTCCGGAGGCACGCCCGCCGCGCGCAGCATCGCGACCTGCTCGCGGGCGAACGTCCCCGCCTCGGTGTGGGTGGAGACGGGCGCGCCCGTCGCGCGGTGCGCGATTCCCGCCGCCGCGATCACCTTGCGCTCGCCGTCCGTCGCGTGGTCGCGGCTGGTCGACGCTTTGATCACCCCCGCGCGGATGCCCGTCCCGTCCATGCCCTCCCCCACGTCGCGGATCATCATCGCGGCGATGTCGTCCACGCTCAGATCGGCCACCGCCGGGTCGCTGAACTTGCCCTTGTTATAGCCGGTGGCCGCGACGATGTGGACGCCCGTCTGGGTGGAGATGGCCCGCAGCGCCGCCGGGTTTCGCTTTAGCTCCGGGGTCGTCATCTCGACCAGCGTCGAGCCGCCCGCCTGCCCGAAGGCCCCGACTTCTTTCAGCGCCGCGTCGACGCTGTCCAACCCCAGGTCCGGGTCCTGCCCGGCGAACGGCTCCGGCGGCGACCAGAGCAGGTGTTCGTGCATATAAGTGCGCCCGGCCTCGCCGGGGGCGATGTCGCCCGTCACAGTGCGGATCATGTTCATGTGTATCGCGTTCCCCTCAATCGAGCAGCGCGCCCAGATCGCGCAGCCTGCTCTGTAGATCGGGCACGGATACCGCGCGCGGCTGGACGCCGCCTT
>CAZWUX010000456.1:0-3334 GCA_964637665.1 uncultured Anaerolineae bacterium | reverse complement strand
GGTTGTCTTGAGCGCCCCGTAAAGTCCGCCCGATCAAGGTCTGGTACTGTTGATTTTGATCTGGTGGAATGGAATACTCTAGGAGGAAGGGAACAGGATGAGACAGGTCAGCGATGAGCCGCAGCCAGCCACAATGCAGCACGGCATTTACCTGATCGATATCGATTCGGGAACAGTACGCCACCTGAGCCCGCCACTGAGTTTGTTATCCGGGTCAGCTGAACCGGCGCTCTATCTGCCAGCCTCCGTAACGAGGTCCAGAGTCAGGACCTTTGTGCGCGACATGTCGGAGAAATAGCGTGTCGCGGCGCAAGCCGCCGTACCGCATCAAGCGAAACAGGGATCGCCGTGATGGGACAGTATCAACCTTTCACGGTAGCCGGAACGGCCCGGCCCAATACCTGCGGGCAGGCCGGTGGTGATAGAGTGCGTTTTTTAATCCTTAACTAGCAGTTTGGGGAGCAACTAATGGGGCAAACGAGAAAGACTCTGGTGCGGATCGGGCTGGCGGTCGTTGGGCTGCTTCTGCTGGGTTTCATCGCGATTCAGTTCGTACCGGTGCAGCGCACGAATCCGCCCGTCACGAGCGAGCCGAACTGGGATTCGCCGGAAACACGCGCGCTCGCCGAGCGGGCCTGCTTCGACTGTCACAGCAACGAAACCGTCTGGCCCTGGTATTCGTACGTCGCGCCCGTTTCGTGGCTGGTCGTACACGACGTTCAGGAGGGGCGGCAGGTCGTGAACTTCTCAGAGTGGGATAAGGCCCGCGGGGAGGCAAGAGAGCCGGGCGAGATGGCCGAGGTCATCCTCAGCGGCTGGATGCCGCCCGCCAGCTACATCCAGCGGCACCCCAATGCCCGCCTGACGGATGCCGAGAAGCAGCAGCTTTCGGATGGCATGAGGGCGAGCCTCCGGTAACGCGCGAACCGGGGACGGGACTCGGCAGGTGGGTTTCGCCCCGGCAGGTCAGACTATCTCGGCCAGGGACAGGGGACTCTCTGCTTCCTGGCTGAGGTTTTCCTCTTCTTTCCGCAGCAGGTGCATAAACTGGCGCATCAGGGCGTCGTCGCCGTGTGTGTGGGTCGTGAACCGCCTGCTTAACTCGGTGATGCACGCCCGGTAAAGCATCCGGGGCTCAACCTCTGCGATCCGGTCCTCGAAGGCGCCCGGTTGGTGCTGCGTCCAGTACGTGCGCCGCTCCGCCAGCAGGTGTTCGGTCTCTGCCGCAAGCAGCATCGAGAGGGACTCGGCCTGCCCCCCGTAAACCAACTCCAGAATGGGGGCGGATGAGGCGATCGTCAGGGTTGTGTAATCGCCTGCCCGGTAGATCGAGAGGCTGCCCCCGTAGGTGAAGGCCTGAACGGAATTCTCTTCCCGGTCGAACAGCCTGATGCGGCAGGCACACACGCGATAGCGTTCCCGCCCATGCCAGTCGTGATGCACGGCGAGGTGTTCGACCTGGTTCCTTCCCTGTGATGACGCTACGACGGACAGATGAACGGCCACCGGGTCGAAATAGTGGCGGGTCGGCGCTTCGTGAAGCACGATCCCCAGACTCGGATACCCGATGGTGTCCGACCGAGTGTTCAGGTGAAAGCGATAGCCCAGCTCCAGCTCGGTGTGCGGGGCGCTGCTCTCATCCATTGCGTCTCTCCTGATACGTCCGGCTCCGCTCCGGTACGCCTGTGCCTGCATCTATTTATTAGCATAGGACGGACCCTGCCGGATGACCTTAAGGAGAGATGTCGTCAACCTTATGAGGAGCTTAAGGCGGGGGGAGCCACAGGGTAAAGGTGCTTCCCTCCTCGGAGGAGCTTTCCAGCAAGAGGCTGCCGTCGTGCGCCATCGCGATCTCACGCGCGATGGCGAGGCCCAGACCCATTCCCTGTGGGAACCGGTGGCCCGCCTGCGCGCGGTGAAACGGGTCAAAGATGCGGCCCTGCTCTTTCTGGGGGACGCCCGGCCCGGTGTCCCGAATCCGGATCGTCACGCCGTCCGGCGTGCCCTCGGCCTGGATGCGTACGGCCCCGCCAACCGGCGTAAACTTGATGGCGTTGCTCAGCAGATTGCCGAGCACCTGCGCCAGACGATCCGCGTCCGCCGGAAGGGAGGGCAGGTCGGGGCTGATGTCGGGCTGCCACGCGATGCCGTTGGCCCGCGCGGCCTCGCGCCAAGGAGCTAAGATGGCGGGCAGCCAGGTGTTGAGGTCGAGCGGCTGACGGTTAAGCTCCAGCGGGCCGAGCGCGCGATCAGATAACTGGGCCAGATCGGCCAGCAGGCGGCGAAGCTGCCCGATCTCGTTCCGCATCCCCCGCAGCAGTTCGTCGCGCAGCGATGCGTCGTCCGCCGCACCCCTTTGCAGGGCCTCGATGGCCGACAGCAGCGCGCCCAGCGGGCGGCCAAGCTCGTGCACCAGGTTGGACAGCAGCCTGCGCCGCGCTTCCTCCAGCGATTGGAGACGCTCCACCAGCCGGTTAAACGCCTGCGCCAGCAGCCGGAGTTCCTGCGGCCCGCGCACGGGCACCCGGTCGGAGCGTTTTTCCTCTGCGACCTCGTAAATGGCGGTGGTCAACCCTGCGAGGGGGCGCTGGAGGTTGATAGCCAGCCGCCACCCGATGATGACGCCCATGATCAGCCCACCGCCCAGCACCCCGCTCATCACGATATACAGGCTGCGAAACTCGTCGACGATGTAGGTGAACTGCTGCGTCAGCCGGATCACACCCACCAGCCTGCCGCCCGCCCGCACAGGCACGAGCACGTCGGCCAGTTCGCTGCCAAGACGCCCCTCGCTGTACATCAGAAAGTCGGTTTCGCCGCTGAGGAGGGGGGCGAGATCGGGGATGGGCCGCGCGATGCCGTGCGTCGCCACGACGCGGCCCGCCGCATCGAAGATCATGATATCGGCGTCGATCGACCCGTTGACCTGCGTGGCAAACCGGCCAGCCTCCTCGTCGCTTTGCCAGATGGCCGGATCGCGCTCGGCGATAATCGCCGCCATCTGCGCATCGTGGACAAGCTCATTCGAGAGATCGGCCAGCAGGACTCGCGTCTGCAAGGTGCCGAGGATAAGCCCGGTGAGCGGCACGACAACCAGCAAGGGCAGCACGTGGCTGATGATCAACCGGTTGCGCAGCGAGTTCAGCATCTTTAATCCACCGCCTCCAGCTTATAACCGACTCCGCGCACCGTGATGATGCGCCGGGGGTTATGCGGGTCCTCTTCCAGCTTCTCGCGCAGCCAGCGGATGTGGACGTAGACGACCTGCGGCTCGCCCAGGTACTCCGCGCCCCACACGCGGGCGAGCAGCTCGTCCACCGAGACGACACGGGCG
>CAZWUX010000455.1:0-3342 GCA_964637665.1 uncultured Anaerolineae bacterium | reverse complement strand
TTCCGCCAGACGCGTCATGCAGTCATAGCTGCTGCCGCCGTTTTCCTCTGCCTGAGCGACTTCTTGATGGCAGAAGTTATCGCGGAACCACTGGAGCCAGCTTCCGGTGACCCCCGCGTTGCTCTCCAGCACCCAGTGGTCGGGGATCACGAACGGGCCGCTCCAGGTGCGCGCCTGCTTATCGACGACAGGGGTGTCTAGGATCAACTGGACAGGGGTCGACGTGCCTGCCACTGCCGTGATGTCGCCGGGGCGGACGGCCCCGCTGCCCAGCGTGCCGCACTGTGTATCGGCCCCGCCCACCACGACGGCTGTGCCTGCCTTCAGGCCAGTTGCGGCAGCAGCCGCCGGGGTGACCTCGCCCACGACGGTCCCCGCAGGATAAACGGGCGGGAACAGGGAGTGAGGTAAGCCGATGGCCTCGATGAGATCATCAGCCCACGCCATTTGCTTGATGTCAAACAGACAGGTTTCGGCGGCGTTAGTCGGCTCGCAGGCTCGGACCCCGCACAGCCGGTAGACGAGCCAGTCGTTGATCATCAGCAGTGTATCCGCCTGCTCGTAGATATGGGGGCGGTGTTGTTTCAACCAGAGGAGGCGGGCAGGTGCGAAGATCTCTGAGGGCCAGTGCCCGGAGAGGTCGTTCATCAATTGGCCATAGTGATCGGAGAGAAGCTCCGCTTCCTGCCCGCCGCGTCGATCGCGCTGGGGTGTGGCAAAGATTTCGCGCCCGGCTTTGTCGAGCAGAACCTGCCCTTCGCGCAGGCTGCACGTGCTCACGGCGACGATATCGGCGGGGTCGATCCCGGCCTGCCGGATGGCCTCCCGCGTGATGCCTGCCACGATCTGCCAGAACATCTCGGCCTCGAACTCCAAGCCGAGTTCTGGCGCATCCGGTGGCTTGTCGTAGTGCCATTCCTGATAAGTTGACCAGTGCTGGTGGCCGGTGGTATCCACGATAAAACACCGGGCGGCGCCTGTACCGGCATCAAGCGCCATGAGATAGCGGGAAGACATGGTCACGTCCTCGCGTGATGGCTAGAGTGTTCCGAAGTCGATGGCGAAAGTGAGCACCAGCCCTACAATGATTAGAACGCCAGACACGATGCTGATCGCAAGGTCCAGCGTGTCGAATTCGAAGCTCTGCACCGCCGTGACTTTGCCCAACCCAAACGCCCGGTTGGCGCTCGACATCGTCATCACGTCCACCGAACGTGTCACGTAGCGCGTAACGGGTATGAGCAGTGGTGCCAGCAGCCGGATGCGTTTGATCGGGTTCCTGGTATCGCTCGTCCAGCCGCGCAGCGACTGCGCGCGCTGCACGATGCGAATCCGGCTGACCAGTTCCGGCACGAAACGCAGCGCGACCGTCATCATGAATATGGCCGGGAAAGGCATCTTCAGCTTGGACATAACGGATACGATGTCGCTCAAGGTGGTCGTGTGCAGCAGCCCGGCAACGCTGAGAATCACGGTAACGATCGTCAGCGGCGAGGAGGTCCACCACAGGAGCGCGCCGAATGTCACTGCCGCCCGCCCGAAGATCGGGAAGCCCGGCGGTAGTATCTGGAACAGCTCCACCGAGGTGAATTCAGGTGAGTAGACCTTGAAGTACTCCGGGTTGACCATCAGGATGGCCGTGTACGATTCACCGATCATGATGCCGATCACAGCCAGCAGAATAATCACCTTGTAGGACTTGAACGGCAGACGGGCTACCGCGAGGATGGCGATCAGAATGAGGAGCATCGGCAGCTTGATCATGGGATCGAGCCAGATACCGCCCAGGACCAGGAATAACCCAAACAGCAGCAGCTTGCTAACTGGATTCAGTTTATGGATGGGCGTCTCACGGTAGGAATACTCAAATGCGGCCATTAGCTTAACTCCTGCGGAGCCGGGGCCGGCTTCAACAGCGCGGCCATCTGGTCGATATGCAGAATGGTGTTTGGTATGCCATTTGGCGCCAGGCGCTGCGCCAGACGGGTAATCTGCGGGGGATAAAGCTGCGTAGAGGCGAGCACGTCCGACTGGCGAAAGACCTCTTCGGGTGTGTCATCCAGCAAGATTTCACCGTGACGCAGCACGATGATGCGATTTGCATAGGTCGCCGCCAGCTCCATGTCATGGGTGATGACGATGACGGTCTGGCCCTTCCGGTTCATATCCAGCAGCGTCTCCATCACTTTGGTGCCCGCTGCGTAGTCGAGGCCACCGGTAGGCTCGTCGGCGATCAGGATGTCGGGTTTCATCGCCAGCACCGAAGCCAGACTGAGCAGCGTCTCGTCCGAGCGCGGGATAGCCAGCGTGTTATAATCCCACCACTGTTCCAGGCCCATCTCGCGCAGCGCATCGTGGGCGATCTGCTCGACTTCCTCTTCTGAATACCCCAGCTGCTTAGGCCCGAAGCTGACTTCCTCCCCAAACGTCTCGCAGAACAACTGGTTGGCCGGATTCTGGAAGAGGTAGTTGATGCGCTTGACGGTTTCAGCCAGGGGCGCGTGGATGACATCAACCCCGTCCACGATAATTTCGGCGTCCTGGTTGGTTGGTTTTTCCAGCCCGACCAGGTGATAGGACAGTGTCGTCTTGCCGGAACCGTTCTGGCCCAGCAGGGCGATCATCTCACCCTTGTTGACCGTCAGGTTGATCCCGTTCAGAGCGTGAACGGGCGGCTCGCCGGGGAATATCTTATGCAGATTCTTGACGATAATCGCTGGTTGTGACTCGCCGGAGTCGACCGGTGGGGCGGCGGGTTCAACGGACGGCACGACGGTCAAGTGATCGGTGGACAGCCGCGTGCTGAGTTCATCATAGGCTTCATCCAGCGTGGCTGGAATCTTGGTGCTGAAGCCGTTATCGAGCTGCCAGAAGAGCCGTGTCACTTGCGGCACTTTCAGCCCGGCCTGCTCGACCAGCTCACGGTTCGCAAAGAGTTCTTCCGGCGGGGCCTTAGCCAGAATACGCCCCTGGTCGATCAAGACCATCTGATCGGCAAATTCGCTGACGGCTTCGATATCGGTTCCCGACTCGGCGATCACGACCGTCGTGCCGAATTTCTCGTTCAACTCGCGCACAATTGCCAGAACCATCGCCTTACCCAGCGGATCGAGCATGGCGACCGGCTCGTCGAGCGTCAGAATTTTGGGGCGCATCGCCAACACCCCGGCGATTGCCAGAAGCTGCTGCTCCCCGCCAGACATGGTATGTGGGTTGCGTTTCTCGTATCCCTTCAGGCGGGTGGATGCCAGTGCCTCATATACACGCTCCCAGACCTCTTCACGGGGTAGATTCAGGTTGGCAGGCCCAAAGGCAACGTCCTCTTCAACGGTCAGTGAGACG
>CAZWUX010000454.1:0-3349 GCA_964637665.1 uncultured Anaerolineae bacterium | reverse complement strand
CTGGAAGAATCGCTCGAATGTCTCCAGACCTCCAGCGGATGCGCCGATGCCGACAATCGGGAAGTCTATTGAACGCTCATCGCCGCCGGAAGGCGAGGAGCCGGCTTCGGTTAGCTTCGATCTGGCTGATTTCATATGTCCGTGAGGTGGTTCTCTGGCTGCCTTAAATTCGATGATCAGGATATTTCTGACTGTTAAAGTATATCGCAACCGAATAGGTCGATGCGACCTCGCCGCCTGATACTTTCGGGTTATTTCGGACGTACCCGGCGCGCATGGCTGGCCCGGAAAAGTAAAAAGCGCCCACCCCCCTGTGGGGGTGAGCGCTGCTTCCGCCTGAGGTTCGAGCGTCAGGCGGCGGCTGTCTGTGTCCCCGTGCCGGACATCAACTCCTCGAACTGCTCGCGGTCGACCGTCTCAATGTCCAACAGCGTCTTCGCGAGGCGAATCATCTTCTCCCGGTGCGTGGAGAGCAGCTCGGATGCCCGCGCGTACGCGTCGCTGATGATGCGGTTGACCTCTAAATCGATGTCGTGCGCGGTCTGCTCGCTGTAATCGCGCTGCTCGGAGATGGATCGACCGAGGAACACCATGTCGTGATCCTCGCCGAATACGCGCAGCCCGATCTTGGGGCTCATCCCGTAGCGGGTCACCATCGCCCGCGCAATGCGCGTGGCACGCTCCAGGTCGTTCGACGCGCCGGTGGTGACGCGCTCGAAGGTCAATTCCTCAGCAGCCCGCCCGCCGAGCAGGCCGGTGATCATATCTTCCAGTTGTTCCTGGCTCATCAGGCCGCTGTCCATGCTCTCCGGCAGCGACATCGTCAGGCCGCCCGCCTGCCCGCGCGGGATGATCGTGATCTTGTGGACCGGGTCGCTGTACTCGAGATGGTGCATCACGACGGCGTGGCCCGCCTCGTGATAGGCGACGACCTCTTTTTCCTCCGGGCTGACGACGCGCGAGCGGCGCTCCGGCCCGGCGACGATTTTCTCCATCGCGTCCTGCATCTCGGCCATGCCGATCCCGCCCTTGCCGCGCTGGGCGGCGAGGATCGCGGCCTCGTTGACGAGATTCTCGATGTCCGCGCCCGAAAAGCCGGGCGTCAGCCTGGCGATGATGTTCAGTTCCACGTCGGGCAGGAGCGGCTTGCCTTTGGTGTGGACACCCAGGATCGCCTCGCGGCCCCGCACGTCGGGCCGGCTGATGTACACCTTGCGGTCGAAACGGCCCGGACGCATCAGCGCCGGGTCGAGCACGTCCGCGCGGTTGGTCGCCGCGATGACGATGATGTTGGTGTCGTTATCGAAGCCGTCCATCTCGACCAGTATCTGGTTCAGGGTTTGCTCGCGCTCGTCGTGGCCGCCGCCCAGACCGGTGCCGCGCATCCGGCCCACCGCGTCGATCTCGTCCACGAAGATGATGCACGGCGCGACCTCTTTTGCCTTGTCGAACAGGTCGCGCACGCGGCTGGCGCCGACGCCGACGAACATCTCCACGAACTCCGAGCCGGAGATACTCAGGAACGGCACGCCCGCCTCACCCGCGATGGCGCGTGCGAGCAGCGTCTTGCCGGTGCCCGGCGGCCCGATCATCAGCACGCCTTTCGGCACGCGCGCCCCCAGCCGGATGAATTTGTCCGGCTCCCGCAGGAACTCGACGATCTCCGCGACCTCGTGTTTGGATTCCTCCATGCCCGCCACGTCGTCGAAGGTCACCACCGGCTTGTCGACGTTGACGACTTTGGCGCGGCTGCGCCCGAAATTGAGGGCCTGATCCTGGCTGCCGCGCATCGAGCGCAGCATCGAGAAAGCGAACCAGCCGATGATCAACAGCGGCACGACCGTGAACAGCGCATTACCGAGCAGTGTCCCGACGCCCGGCCCGACGATGTCCACCTCGACACCCGTCAGCGCCGAATTGGGCACGCCCAGCAGGTCGAGCGTCTCGTACAGGCCGGTGTTAGCCTCCTTGCGGGTGCGCATGATGTCGCCGTCGCTCGTCTCGATCGTCAGATCGTCGCCGCGCACCGAGATGCTCGCGACCTCGCCGTCGGTGACCATCTGGGCCAGCTCCGGCATCGTGATCTGTTCCTGGTTGACGAAATACTGGGACCCCATGACCTGAAGGCCAATTATCAGGGCGATGACGAGCCCGGCAATGATCAACCCGCGCGCCCAGTTCACTGTTTTGTTAGGCTGGTTATCCACCGCTTCACCACCAATCGTGCGGTTTGCGTCCGTATTGTTCCGCATGTGTGCTTCCGATAAGTACATGGAGTTTACCATAAAAGGGGGGGAGCATCACCCTCTGTCGGGGGAGCGGTGTAAGAACGGCGATTGAAAAACGGCCAGGCGGTGGGCGGAATGCTTCGCATTCCGTTTGGGCGATGCCCGGCTCAGGTGTGCCTTCCGTGCCGGGCGTGATAGAATCAACGACATTGCCCAGAACCGGATGGAATGAGCATGGAAGACGAACCCACCCGCCCGCAGCAACCTGACTGGCAGCAGCCCACTGCCCGGCGAACCGCCCGCCGGGGTAGGCCTGCCCCCGGCGAGCCGCCTCCCCGCCGCCGCAGGCCCCGCCAGAAGCGTCGATTCCGCTTCTGGGGGTGCGTGCGGACCGTGCTGGCCGTCGCCGCGATGCTGTTCGCCGCCCTGCTCGGCGCGGGGTTCGTCGCCGGGCTGGTGCTGTATAACTCGCTGGCGGGCGAGCTGGCCGAGGATTTAGCCAGGCTCGAAAGCATGGAGGGCGTCGAGGACTTCGAGACGACGCGCATCTACGACCGCACGGGTGAAGTGCTGCTTTACGAGATATTCAGCGAGGGGCGGCGCACGGAAGTCTCGCTGGATCGCGTCCCGTTCGCGCTGCGCTGGGCGACGATCGCGACCGAGGACGACACGTTCTACGAGAACCCCGGCTTCGACCCACCCTCCATCGCGCGCTCGGCATGGTGGTGGTACCGGGAGGGCGAGATCGTCTCCGGGGGCAGCACGATCACCCAGCAGCTCGTCCGGCAGATCGTGTTCGATTACGATGAGCGCGTCGAGCAGACTCTGCGCCGCAAGCTGAAAGAGGCCGCCCTCGCGTGGGTCATGACCCAGCAGTACAGCAAGGACGAGATTCTCGAACTCTATCTGAACGAGATTTATTACGGGAATCTCGCCTACGGCATCGAGGAGGCCTCGAACGTCTATTTTGGCAAGCCTGCCAGCGACCTGACTGTCGCCGAGGCCGCTTTTCTGGCCGGGCTGCCCCAGTCGCCGGTGCTGCTGTACGATCCGTATACCGACTTCGGCGCGGCGAAGGCCCGCCAGCGGCAGGTGCTCGACCTGATGGTGCAGCACGGCTA
>CAZWUX010000453.1:0-3350 GCA_964637665.1 uncultured Anaerolineae bacterium | reverse complement strand
AGTGGCCCGCTTCGCGGGCTTTTCGTTTTTGCTGATGAAAAGCTCCGGGCCGCAGATCGATGGTCCGAGCGGCTGTCACGGTCGCTCAGGCCGGGCTTGCGATGTGCTCATTAGTCGGTCAGTCTTTCAGTCGGTCAGTACGCTCGCTGCGCGAGCTTCCAGTCTGACAGCCCATTCGCCCGAAGCTGAATTTCGCTCACCTCTTCATCCACAAGAACCCCACCCTTAATCCCTCCCTCATGCTGTGGAGAAAGCGGAGCTTTCTCCTTGTGAGAATGGCGGAGCCATTCTCTACGGGTAGTGGAAATCCGAGCGAAGCGAGGATGGGTGGGGTTCCGCCCTAGCAACCCATCCCCCGCCGCAGCCGGTGGGGGGGATGCGCTTAACTCCCGATCCGCGCACCCCCGCCGACTCTCCGCCAGCCGCCAGCGTATGAGCAAGGCTCTGCCTTGCTCAACCGGGAGTTTGCGCGATGCAAGCATCGACGCAAACTCCAGCCAGCCCCGTCTAGCTCGGCTCGCTCGCATCCCCGATGAGCTTCACCCCGCGCGCGGCGTCGTAGACGCCGTAGGCGAAGGCCATCGAGGCGTTCAGCTCCCAGCCGCGCCGCGAGGCGTCGCGCTGCGGCTCGATGGTGAACGGCTTGCGCTCGTCGTAGGCCAGCGCCGTCGCCGAGTACATCCCGCCGGTCGCGTCCGTCCCGTCGAGCGGGATATTCGGCGACACCGCGAAGATCACGTCGCCCAGCAGGCTGCTCACGAAGTACTGGCTCACCAGCTCGTCCTGAAAGGCGGGCGCGTTGGCGAACGTGCTGGCCGTCGTCGAGGCCGCCTCCTTGACGAGCGCATCCCACTGGAAGGGATGCAGCGCGCACCAGTACGGGCCGGGGACCTTCGCGTTGTGCAGCAGGGCGCGGGCGCTGAGGATGTTCGACCATTCCAGCGCAACGCCCGCCTCTCCGATGGAGCCGCCGGTCAGGCTCGCCATGAGCGCGCCGAGCTTGCCGTCCACGTAGTCCGCGAAGGCCGCGCCCAGCTCCATCGCGGCGTCGGCGCGCACGTTCACCGCGTCGGACGTGATGCGCGAGTCGGTCAGGAAGAACTGGTCGGCGTGCTCCGCCGGGCTGAGCGTGTTCAGCAGCGCGCGGTCCAGCACGGTGGCGGTCACGTCCTCCCCTTCCGTCACCTCGCGCGGGTTGGCCGCGCCATAGCGCGTCAGCTTGCGCGGGTTCAGCCCGCTCGCGTCCGACAGCACCGTCACCGTGCGGATCAGCACGGCGTCCGCGCGCAGCGTGAACAGCGCGCCTTCGTAGACATCGTTCACCAGCGCCGATACGTCGGCGTAGGTCGTGGGTCCGGTCGTCATGATGGTTTATGCCTCCTCTTGATGCGGGGGGATGACGCTGCCGCGCCCGAAGCCCGCCTGCCCGGTCCGCCGCGCGTGCAGCCAGCCGAGGTCCGGCCCGCTGTCGCCTCCGGCGGGGTTGGTCGGGCCGAGCGTCGATGCGCCCCCCGACGGTCCGCGCAGCAGGTAGGGCTTCGCTCCGGCCAGCGCCTCCAGCGCCGCCCCGACGCCGCGCACCGCGCCGTCCTCCCCGATGGATACGTCGTTCAGGTCGGCCAGCCGGGCCGCGTCCTCCGGGTCCGCGAACCCCAGCCGGGCCGCCGATGCGATCACCGCGCCGCGCACGCGCTCCTCGTCGAGCGCGGCCCGCAGCTCACGCGCCTCCACGCGGCGGCCCGCCGCCTCCTGCCGCAGGCCCTCCACGTACTCCCGCGAGAAGGGGCTGGCGTCCGGCTGCCCCTCGCTCGTGTTCTCGTCTTGCCCCTCAAGGGCGGTTTCGTCGGTCAAGGCGTCTGGCCTCCTGTTAGTGAATTGCTGCTTCTTATTGCGCTGGTGGTGTCTACTCCGTTGTAGAACCCCACCCATCTTCGCTTCGCTCAGATTTCCCTCCCCTTGCAAGGGGAGGGCTTTTAGACGGCGTGTGCTCGGTACATTTCCCTCCCCGTAGAGAATGGCGGAGCCATTCTCACAAGGAGAAAGCTCCGCTTTCTCCACAGCATGAGGGAGGGATTAAGGGTGGGGTTCCCCCCCGGATACTCGTTCCGGCCTGATTTCACGCATCGCCCCCCCGCTGCCCGACCCTGACAGTCGCTCAGACCATCGCTCTGCCGCCGAGAGCTTGTCATTCACAAAACTCGTAACTGGTAACTCGCGACTCGTAACTGGCAACTACTCCCCGCGCCGCGCCTTCTCATGCGCCGGATCAAACCCCGCCCGCTCCAGCGTCGTATCCGCGCTCAGCCCGACCCCCTGCAAGAGGCTGAGCGCCTGCGCGGTTTGCAGCGGATCGGTGGGCAGCGGGTCGGGCCACTCGACCGCCACATCCGCACCCTCGCCGAACCCGCCCAGCGCCAGCAGCCGCCGGTTGAGCCGCGCCAGCCCATCGCCCGCCAGCAGGCGCTTCACGCCCCCTTTGGCGAGGCTGTCGCGGAACAACACCCTTAGCCCGAAATTCGTGACATCCCCCAGCCGATCCTGCACGCTGCCCGGATCAAGCTCGCGGGCGAGGTCGAACACGAGCCGCCGCAGCAGGTTGGCGAAGGTCAGCGACGACCCCAGGTCCGACTGCATTTCGAGGTTGAACACCCGCGCCGACTCGCCGGGGACCGCCCACAGGCCGCCCACCGAGGTCTCTTCGATCTCGCCCGCCGCCACCCCGGTCGCCACCGTCTTGGGGTGTGCGTGGTGCTTGAGGATGCGCTGCGTGTTGGACAGCGTGAAGTTCAGGCCGTCGTTGAGCTGCCCCAGCGACCCCACGTCGTCCTTGCCGTAGTAGCTGTGGCGGGCGCTGGGCAGGTTGGGCCAGTCGACGAGCGGCGGCCATGCGTAGGGCCACGGCTCCGGCGATCCGCTGGCCGCCCAGCGTCCGTGCTCCGAGGGCCGCGTGTAGTTGGTGATCAGCCAGCCGCCCGGTTCATCCTGAGCCGCCTCGGTCGACACAATGTCCTGCCGCGTCGGCCCCGCCTCGACCCGGTACCACAGCGGGCGCTCCACGTCGTCCGCTGCCCAGAACACCGCCACGTTCGACGGATTCAGGCCCACCAGCCGGATGTACTCGCCCCGGCCACCCGGCACGACTTTAATGAAGGCGTGGCCGGTCAGCGCGGCGTCGAGCAGCACGCCCAGCAGCAGGATGTCCTTGCGATTGGCCGCCCACACCGCATCGAGGTAGCTCTGGCGGCGGGCGTCACCGCCCACCACGCGGAACGTCACGCCGGACAGCAGCCCGCGTTCGTCCGCGCCGAGCAGGTTGCCCACGCTCTTGTCCACGACCGCCTCGATGAGGT
>CAZWUX010000452.1:0-3350 GCA_964637665.1 uncultured Anaerolineae bacterium | reverse complement strand
GAGTTCGTCACCCTGATCGGCCCTTCCGGCTGCGGCAAGAGCACGCTGTTCAACGTCATCGTGGGCCTGCTGGAGCCGGACGAGGGCGAGGTCTGCATCGACGGCGACGTGTGCCGCGAGCGCGCCGGGCGGGTCGCCTACATGCCCCAGCGCGACCTGCTGCTGCCCTGGCGCACCGTCGTCGACAACGCCATCATCCCGCTCGAACTACGCGGCGTCCCCCGCGACGAGGCCCGCGCCCGCGCGCGGGCGATGCTTCCCCTGTTCGGCCTGGAGGACTTCGAGAAGGTCTACCCCGCCGCCCTCTCCGGCGGGATGCGCCAGCGCGCGGCCCTGCTCCGCACGGTGCTGACCGACCGCGAAGTCCTGCTGCTCGACGAGCCGTTTGGCGCGCTCGACGCCCTGACCCGCCGCGAGCTGGAGGACTGGCTGCTCGGCATCTGGCGCGAGTTCGCGCGCACGGTGCTGTTCATCACGCATGACGTGGAGGAGGCCCTCTACCTCGCGGATCGCGTCGTCGTGCTCAGCGAGCGGCCTGGCCGCGTCGTCAAGCGGCTGGACGTGGACCTGCCCCGCCCGCGCCGCCGGGGGATGATCGCGGAGCCGCGCTTCGGCGAGCAGCTTGCGGAACTGCTCGAAGCGCTGGGCCTCGATGTGTGAGGCGTCAGGCGTCGAGCACGGCCACCGCGTCGATCTCCAGCAGCAGATCGGGCAGGACCAGCCGCCGGACCTCGACCGCCGTGCTGGCCGGATACCGGGCGGAGTCGATGTAGCGGTCGCGTACGTCGCGCACGGCCTGTATCTGCGATATGTCGACGAGGTAGTAGGTTAATTTCACCACGTCCTCGAAGCTGGCATTTACGGCAGATAGCGCCGCCCCTAGATTCGCGAAGACCTGCTCGGCCTGCGCTGCCATATCGCCCGCGCCGACGAGGCTCCCACCCGCATCGAGCGCGATCTGCCCGGATATGTAGGCCGTGCGGCCCCCGGTCGATTCGACGACGTGCGTGTAGCCGGACGGCTGAGGCAGCGTGTCAGGGTTGAGAAAACGATTCGCCATGATTTACCTTTCTCGGTCCGAGCGCATGAACCCCCCTTATCGCGCGCAGCGCGATGTCCGGTGCGGAGGGCCGCTGTGCCGCCCTCCGCACCGGACGTGAGCCTGACGGCTCACAAGGGGGGTCGACGAGCCAGTGCGGCGGCGAAATTTACGAATCCCCGGCCAGCTTGCGCAGCAGGCGGTCGCGGCGGTGGTTAAATTCGCGCAGCGCCTCGGTGCGCCGCCAGCCGGGCCGCCACGATTCGGCCAGCGCGATGCCCGCTTCAGTCCATTCCAGCGCGCGGGCGAGGTCGACGGCGTGCCACTCGTAATACTTCGCGATCTCCTCATGCCCGCGCACGTCCAGCTTCAGATCGGCCAGATACTCCCAGTACGGCAGCGCCTCGGCGCGGCGGTCCTGCCGCTTGAGTAACAGAGCCAGCCCGGTGAGCGCATCGGCCCTCACCCCGGCGACCGACGCCTCCTCGGCGGCGGCCCGGTAAGCGGCCTCGGCTTCCATCCACAGACCCCGGCTGGCGTACCACCGCGCCAGACTCAGCCTATCGGCGACGGGCAGGCCCGGCGCGCGCGGCTGCTCGAAGGCGTGGCCCAGCGTCACCGCCAGCGAGACCATCGACAGCAGGTCGACCTCGTTGTGATAGAGCACGCGCACCATGTCGCGGGCGTTGTGGGTGCGGAGATACTGGCCGTAGAGGTGCGGGATCAGCGAGCCGGGCACGTCGGCGTGGGTGCGCTCGACGCCCAGCACGTCGACCTCCAGCGCGCCGAGCGCGCACGAGGCGAGCCGCCGCCTCCACAACCGCCGGGCGGGGTGCAGCAGGTCGAGGTTGGGCAGCGCGTCGACGTGCGAGCGCGTGCGGGCCAGCACGTAGCGCGAGGCCAGCAGCGGCACGTCGAACGAGCGCCCGTTGAACGTCACCAGCGCGGCGTCGGCGGGCAGGCGTTCGTCGAGCAGGGCCAGCAGCGCTGGCTCGTGGACCGGATCGCGCAGGAAGTACTGCTGAATCTCGAAATCTCCGTCATCGGTGAACCACCCCGCCCCGACGAGGAAGGCGAACGCCCCGCCGCCCAGCCCTGTCGTCTCCGTGTCGAGGAAGACGAAGCGGCGCGGATCGCGCCGGGCCAGCCCGCCGTCGTCGCCGAGGCGGGCCAGCAGCCCCGGATCGAGGTCGAGCCACCTGCCGAGCGGGTGCGCGCCGTGCTGCGTGTCGGCGGGGTGGCGGCGCACCACGCGAAAGCACATCGCCCCCCCGGCCTCAACATCCTCGCCCTCCACCAGGGCGTCGATATCCGGCCCACGCTCCGCCGGGCGGGGCGTGAAATCCCGCCCGGTGGTCACCCCCAGACGGCGCAAACGGCGGCGAAGATCATCCACCGGCCCCGCCCTCCATCGCCCTCCGGCGCGCCCGGATCGCGGCTCTCGCCGGTCTATGCGGGGAGTTCATCCAGCATGTGAACAATGTCATCTCGCTAGCATGTCCTTTGTAACTACAGAAACGGACCTGCTTCCGGTAGACTTATATCGAATTGAGAGACAAGATACATGCTCATCGCTGTCTCCTCCTTTGGCGAAGGCGCCCGCCGGGTTTCCCCCTCACACCCGGCGGGTGCTTTTCTTTTTGCCCCGCCCCCAATAATTGTTAGCCGCCGGGAATTGGTGTAGAGTCCTGACAGACCCTCGGAAACGTCTGGCAGTTTTTTACTGTGGTGACACGCAGGAGATGTGATCGATGCCTAACCTACCACTATCGGCTCTGATTCCCGCTTTTCCGCTGCACTGGACATCGATTTTGCATTACCTGCTGCTGCTCTCCACGCTCGTCGTGCTGACCGTGTCAGGCGATCAGGCGACGGTGTTCTTCACGCTGGTGCTCGCCAGCCTCGCGCTCGTCATCGGCGGGGACCTCTACTCCCAGCTTTTCGAGATCAACCGCATCTTCATCTTCCTGATGCGGGTGTACATGGTCGGCATCCCCATCGTCATCGCCGGGATGGCCCCGGTGGAGGGCACGCGGGCGCTGGGGGTGTTGATGGTCCTGTTCAGCGCCCCGCTGCTTGTGATGGTCTTTCTCACCTGCATGGTGGGGTCGGGGATAGGCGATCCGCGCCTGCTGGCGTGGTGCGTCCCCGGCTAAGCGCCCGCGCACAACGACGTGACGACAAGGGCCTGCACCCGGCAGGCCCTTTTTTCGTCCTCAAAGCCCAATACGGTTCGGTTAAGCGGAACGAAACCCCCCGCGATGCTACGCATCGTCCGCCCCCCGTAGAGAAACGCTCCGCGTTTCTCACA
>CAZWUX010000451.1:0-3373 GCA_964637665.1 uncultured Anaerolineae bacterium | reverse complement strand
CATGATCGACGGTGAGCCGGTCACGAAGCCGCACCCGAAGATCGGGCACGTTTTTCAGCAGGCCAACCTGATGCCCTGGCGCACCGTGTTAGACAACGTCGCGCTGCCGCTCGAACTCGACGGCGTGGAATCCGGTCTGCGCGAGCAGGCCGCGCGGCGCTTCACTGCGCTCGTCGGGCTGGTCGGATTCGAGGATGCCTACCCCGCCGAGCTGTCAGGGGGGATGGCGCAGCGCGTCGCCCTCGCGAGGGCGCTCGTGCAGCAGCCGGAGGTCCTGCTGCTCGATGAGCCGTTCGGCGCGCTCGACGCGCTGACGCGCGAGACGCTGGGCGAGGAACTTCTTCGCATCTGGCGAGCGCAGCAGGCCACCGTCCTGATGATCACCCACAACATCAACGAGGCGGTGCTGCTCGGCGACCGCGTGCTCGTGATGAGTCCCCGGCCCGGCCACGTCGAGGCGACCTTCCCGGTCGATCTGCCCCGCCCGCGCACGCTCGACATGCTGCACAGCCCGGCAGCCGGGGAACTCGTCCGGGTGGTGCGCGCTGCGATCCGCCCTACCCCGCAGGGTCCCGCCTGAGCGCCTGCCGTATTTTCACCCCGGTCACAACTTTTCCACGATAACTGCGTACAGATTAACAGAAAGGCACGCGGCGCGGCGTGCCACACGCCCTGACATCATATAAACGGCAGGCAAATCAGACGGACTGTATAAGGAGAGTTAACGTGGAGCCAGAAATCCGCCAGAAAAGTGGCACTAACCGTAATGCCCTGTGGGGCCTGATCCTGATCGGGTTAGGCATCATCTTTATGTTCGACCGGTTTTTCCCCGGTTTCGTCGGCGGGCTGCTGTGGGCGGGCGCTTTCGCGACCGGCGGCCTCGTGATCTATACCTACACCCGCTCCGATTCCCGGAGGCAGTGGGCGCTCATCCCGGCCTACGTGATGGAGGTCATCGCCGGGATCATCCTGCTCGACTCGGTGCGCTTCATCCCCGGTGAGTTCATCGGCGGGTTCATCATGTACGCCATCGGGCTGCCCTTCCTGTACATTTACATGCGCGACAGGCGGCACTGGTGGGCGCTCATCCCGGCCTACACGATGGGCGCAATCGGAACGCTCATCCTGCTGACGATGGTGCTGAACGGCAACCTGATCGCCGCGTACGTGATGTTCGCCATCGCGCTGCCGTTCATCTACGTTTACTTCAAGAACCGGCAGCACTGGTGGGCGCTGATCCCCGGCGGCGTCATGGGCGCACTCGGGCTGGCGTTCTTCGTGGCGGGTATCGCCTTCATCATCCCGGTGCTGCTAATCGCCGCAGGCGTCTACCTGCTGATCCGCCACTCCGATCAGCTCCCCGGCGCGCGGAAAGCGCCCGCGCCCCCTGCCGAGACACCGAAGTACGGCCCGGAGGCCGATCGGCCCATCGAGAGCTTCGAGCCGCTGCGCACGAGCACGCCAGAAGCGGAGATCGAGCACACCAGGTAGCGCTCGCCCAGCAGGCTCCTACAAAGTCAGACCAGAAGGGACGAAGAACGCCGTCGTCCCTTCTGGCGTTCAAAGGGAGCACGAGAACGCGTTCAGGGAACCTGCCCGGATGCCAAGCTTTAAAACCCACAGGCCACTCCGTGCGTAGAATCAAATGGAACCTGGTGAAATAAGAAGTGAGCCAGCGCGAAACAAGGAGAGAAGGCTGATGATGGAATCTTCCGGGCAACCGACGAATGACCGGAGCTGGAGCTGGATACTGGGCCTCGTCCTGATCCTGCTCGGCGGGCTGTTTCTGTGGAACGAGTTGATCATCCCGATGGGCGAGATGATCTGGGCCGTCGCCATGGCGGGAATCGGCGTGACGTTCCTCGCCGTGTTCGCGACGGGCAAAGAACGCTGGTGGGCACTCATCCCCGCGTACGTGTTCGGCGCGGTTTCGGCGCTGATCGTGCTCACCACCGTGCCCTTCCTCGACAACTGGATCGCGATCTACGTGATGGCGGCCATCGCCCTGCCGTTTTACTACGTTTACCTGCATAACCGTGAGAATTGGTGGGCGCTCATCCCCGCTTACGTGATGACCGCCGTCGCGGGGCTGATCTTTCTGGAGGACGTTCTCTCCTTCGGGCGGATCGACCTCGCCGGGCCTTACGTGATGTTCGCCATCGCCCTGCCCTTCTTCGTCGTGTTCCTGCGCAACCCGAAAAACTGGTGGGCGCTCATCCCTGCCGGTATCATGGCGATCATCGGGACCGGGCTGCTGGTCAGTGAGTTCACGTACCTGCTGCCTGCCGCGCTGATCGTCGCGGGGATTTACCTGCTCGTGCGGTACGGGCTGGGCATGGGAAACGGAGCGGCGGAGCCAACCGGCAGCATCCCGGCTTCCGGGCCGGAGGCCGACCACGCACCTGAGCCGGTGGGGGAACATCCGGGGAATGGCCCGGAGGCCGATCACGTCTGAGTGAGTGCAAACGAGATTCTCCTGTGGATGGTAGAGGGTTGGAGGACATGGTATGACGCAGACGACGCCAACCGGGAACGGCGCGCGGGCGTTCCTCGCGTGGGTCTGGGCGGGCGTCCTGATCTTCGGCGGGGGCGCGTATCTCGCGCAGGCGACCGGGCTGATCGGCTTCGGCGGCCCGGCGGCGCTCGCGCTGGCCGGGGGGCTGGGCCTGCTGGCGGTGCCCTTCGCCGCGCGCTGGCTCGCCCGCCGCGCGGACTGGTGGGCGGCGCTGACCGCCTACGTCATGGCCGCGCTGGCCGTGTTCGTGCTGGCCGTCACGTTCATCGGGCGGCCCGCCCAGCTTGTGATCGCCACCGCCCTGATCGAGATGGCACTGCCTTTCGGGGCGATCTATCTGGCCGACCGCCGCCGCTGGTGGGCGCTGCTGCCGCTTTACGCGCTCGTCGTGCTGGCCGGGCTGCTCGCCCTGACGATACTCACCATACCGCTTGAGGCGCTCGGCGCGTTCGCGCTGCTGGCCGCCGGAGTGCCGTTCTGGGTGGCCTACATGGTCAACAAAGGGACATGGTGGGCGCTCATCCCGGCGGGGGCGCTCAGCGGCGCGGGCGTGATCGCGCTCGGTGCGCTGGCCGCGCTGAGGCCGGGCAGCGGCGGGTTTTACGTCGTGCTCAACCTCGCGCTGGCGGGCGTGCTGTTCGCGGTCTGGTTGACGGCCCGCCGCTTCGAGTGGGCCATCTGGCTGGCGACGGGCTTCGTGCTGGCCGCCGCGCTGGCCGTGTGGTTCCCGTCGGGGGCCAGCCTCGCGATGGTCGCGCTGGCGCTGGGCGTGTACATCGCCTACAAGCAGGTCGAGGCCACGCGCGCGCGGAAGATGGGCGCGCAGGGCGCAGGCCAGCCTGCATCACCGCAGCCAGC
>CAZWUX010000450.1:0-3375 GCA_964637665.1 uncultured Anaerolineae bacterium | reverse complement strand
GCTCGCGCTCGGCCAGCAAACCGCAGACCCCGCCCGCTGCGGGTGCCTGCTCGAATCGGCGCACGCCGTGCTCGCCGGTCTCGACCCGGCGGACGAGATGGCCTTCGCGCTGGCTCTCGGCAAGCTGTGGGGCGTCCACCTCAACGACCAGAACGGGCTGAAGTACGATCAGGACCGCTCGTTCGGCGCGGTGAATCTGCGCCGGGCCTTCGATCAGGTGTGGGTGCTGGACGCCAACAAATTCTATGAGGGGAATGGGGCCGTCGTCGCGATGGACGTGAAGGCGCTCCGCACTCAGCCCGCCGGGGCCGCGATCAAGCACCTGCGGAACAGCCGTCAGGCCTTCCTGCGGCTCGTCGAACTCGTCCGCTCGCTCGATTGGGGCGAGGTGGAGGCGCTGCGCGAGGCGCGTGATTATGAGGAGCTAGACTGGTTGATTTTCACGCATCTGACAGGGGGATGAACGGCCCGGATCGCGTGCTCTCACGTCGAACTGCGCACGATCAGCCGGGTGGGCAGCAGGGTGATGCGCGGCACGGGGGCGTCGGGATCGCTTAGCCGGGTGAGGATCAGCTCCAGCGCGCGCTCGCCCATCGCGGCGGCGGGCTGCGCGACGGCGGTGACGGGGGGCGCGGTCAGGCTGAACGTGTCGATGTCGTCGAAGACGACGAGCGCCACGTCCTCCGGGATGCGTAAGCCCTGCGCGCGGATCGTCTCCAGGCTGGCGATGCCGAACTGGTTGTTGGCGGCGAAGATGGCCGTCGGGCGCGGGGAAAGGGCCAGCGTCCGGGCGACGGCGCTCTGTCGGGCCTGCGCTGAGTAGTCGGCGGGCAGGTTGACCAGCCGGGGGTCGAGTGGGATGCCCGCCTCGCTCAGGGCGCGCTCGTAGCCGATCCGGCGGTCCGCGCCGGTCGTGCCCGACAGGCCCCAGCCGAGCAGCGCGATCCGTGTGTGGCCGCGCTGGATGAGGTGGCGGGTCGCCTCGTAGGCGGCCCCCTCGTTGTCGACCAGCACCGCCGGGTGATCCAGCCCCGGCAGGGTGCGGTCGATCTGCACGAGCGGAATCTGCTCGCCCAGCCGGGCGATGAGATCGGCGTTGCCGCCGGACGGCCCGAAGATGATGCCGTCCACCTGCTTGTCGCGCAGGGTCAGCAGGTAGCGGTGCTCGCGCGCCGGGTCCTCGTTGGTGTTGCACAGGATCAGGCTGTAGCCGCGTCGATGGGCGGCCTCCTCCGCGCCGCGCGCCACCGCGCCGAAGAAGGGGTTGGTGATATCGTTGACGAGCAGGCCGAGGCTGTGTGTCGTCTGCGTCTTGAGGCTGCGGGCGACGAGGCTGGGCCGGTAGCCCAGCTCGTCGATCGCCCGCTCGACGGCGTCACGCAGGTCGTCGCTGACGGGCGTGACGCCCGTCAGCACGCGGGACACGGTGCTGGGGGAGGTCCCGGCCCGCTCGGCAACGTCCTGTATCGTGACGCGGTGTTTGCTCACGCCTGCCTCGACTGCCTATTCCGCATAGCCTGACAGCCAGCCCTCGCCGACCGACGCGGCCAGCTCAGGGTAGTGATCGCGCCAGGGGCGGCCATACTCGTGCACGACCTCGACCAGCTCCTTCATGCGGTCGCGACCCGTCGTATTGAGGAAGACCGACCGCTCCTCGCTCTGCATCGTGGTCGCCTCTTTCCAGATGGCGCGGCCCGCGACGAAGCCGCTCGCCCCGGCCCGGCAGGCGACCTCGACCTGCCGCCGGAACACGTCGTAGTCCACGCCCGCCGAGAGCAGCGCCCAGGGCACGGGCGAGGCTTCGGTCATTTCCTCGCAGGCGGCGAGCCATGCGTCCTCGTCCTGATTGAAGGCCGCGTCGTGGGGGAATTCGAGCTTGAGCACGTCGGGGCCGAGCGCGCCGATGCGGCGGACGGTCTCGACGACGATCTGCGGGCGCAGCGCGGCGAACGCCGCCGACTTCTTCACGACGCCCTCGATGGGCGAATAGCTCACTGGCTCGACGAGCAGCGGGATGTCGTACTCATGGCCCGCCTCGACGAGCGAACTGACGAGCGCCTCCTGACTGGCCGTCGGGCCGCCCTCCGGGTGGTAGTCGAAGTACAGCTTGGCCGCCGACGCGCCCATCAGCTTGACCTTACGCACCGACCAGCCGTCGAGCAGCGTTTGCTCGCGGGCGGTCGGCTCGCCCTGATAGCCGGACTTTTCGAGCGAGACGATGAAGCCCGTATCGCCCGGCACGACGCCGGCGGCGACGGCCTCGGCGGCGACGTACTCCGGGTCGATCAGCGTGGCGCTCACCTCGCCGAGCAGGGCATCCAGCACGGACAGCTTGAAGTCGCGCATCTGCTGGTAGGTCGTGGGGTCGCCGGATTCGATGCCGAGCGAGCGGGCCAGCGATCCGCGCTGGTCGAGCGCGAGGATGGTGAACAGGTCATCGCGGGTTGCGATCTCGGCCAGTCCGCGTACTTTACCGATGGTGGGGGTCGTCATGGCGTTCTCCTGTCTGTTCGGGTAAGGGAAAATGGGTCGATCTGCGCTCAGCGGCCCGCCAGCATGTGGTGGACCCCGCGCAGGGCTTCGTAGAGCGGCAGGTAGGCCGCTTCGTAGATGTGATCATAGTGGTCGATGTAACGCATCAGCGGCTCGACAACCACACGGTCGTAGCGCGGCGAGGCCGCCGCGTCGGCGGGGGAGTCGAATACTCCCGATCCGATCCCGGCGAGCAGCGCCGCGCCGGTCGCCGCTGCCTCTGGTAGATCGAGCCTCGTCACGGGGCGGTGTAATACGGTCGCCTTGAGGCGGGTCAGCAGATCGAGGCGGTTCGCGCCGCCCAGCATGACGATCTCCCCGGCGGGCTGATCGGTCAGGCTGGCGACGGTCTCCAGATTATGGCGCAGCCAGAAGGCGAGCGATTCGAGCAGCGCGCGGAACAGATCGCCCGCGTCGTGGTCGGGCGTCAGGCCGACGAGCGCCGCCCGGCTGTGGCGGTCGGCCTCCGGCGTGCCGGAGCCGATCAGGTGGGGGAGCCACACCGGCCCGCTGCGGCCTACCGTCGATTCGGCGGTGGCCTCAAGCGCCTCGTAGGGCAGATCGCCCTCGATGCCGCTCCCGGCAAGCTGCCGCGCCAGCCACTCGACCGCGCCGCCCGCCAGCTTCAGCCCGGCCTTGAGCGCGTAGCGCCCCGGCAGGACGTGGCTGTAGCAGGCGTAGCCGCTCCCGGCGATGCGGGCGTCGGTGTGGAAGGCAGAGAGCAGCACGAGCACGGCCTGCGCCGTGCCGCTCGAATCGATCACGACGCCCGGCTCCGTGCCGCCCGCCGCCACCGCCGCGACGAGGTGATCGTGCCCGCCCAGCACGCAGGGTGTCCCAGCG
>CAZWUX010000449.1:686-3380 GCA_964637665.1 uncultured Anaerolineae bacterium | reverse complement strand
TGGCTCGTCACGAGCGCCCTGAAACCTGACAGCCAGATTTTCGTGTTCCCGCCAAGGTGGATTCCCGCCGAGGTCACGCTGCAAAATTTCCGGCAGGCCATAACCGGCGACGTGCTCACGTCCTCCGCCGACATCGCCTCCGGCTCGAACTTCAGCTTCCCGCTCTACGTCCGCAACACGCTGATCATCATCGCCGGGAACATGGTTTTCGGCGTGACGATCTCCTCCCTCGTCGCCTACGGCCTCGCCCGCATGCGCTTTCCCGGTCGCAACCTGATCTTCTACAGCGTCATCGGCGCGATGTTCCTGCCGCCCGTCGTGCTGATCATCCCGCGCTTCGTGCTGTTCGCCCAGCTCGGCGTGCTGGGCACGTTCTGGCCGCTCATCATCCCCGGCTTTTTCGGCTACGCCAACCAGATTTTCTTTCTGCGGCAGTTCTATCTCGCGATCCCGCAGGATTTAGAGGACGCCGCCTACGTGGACGGCTGCTCCCCGCTGCGTTTCTGGTGGTCGATTCTGCTGCCGCTGAGCAAGCCCGCTATCATTGCCCAGTTGATCATCACGTTCGTCTATCACTGGAACGACTTTCTCGACCCGCTGATCTACCTGGGTCAGAGTAGAAATTTGCGCACCGTCCAGCTTGCGGTGGTACAGTTTATGGACCCGCGCACGATCCGGTACGGCGTCCTGATGGCCTATGCGGCGCTGCTCGTCGCCCCGCCGCTGATTCTCTTTCTGGTCGCCCAGCGTGCCTTTATCCAGGGCATCGTTTTCACGGGCGTGAAGGAGTAGGGCCGCCGGTGCGCCACCCGGCCCGCGCGCCCGGTCAGCCAGTGACAATCTCGGATGCCGGTGAGGTATGCAGCTCGATCTCGCACAAACGCCGTTCAGCCGCTACGGCTCCCCCCTCGCCTTCTCCCTCCGCGAGGGGGGGCTGTATCTGCGCAGCCTGCACGGGCGCTCGCCGTACGTCGACCTTCCAGACGACCTCCTGCGTATCGATCTGCTCGACGATTCCGGGCCTGTTCCCTTCCACATTGATGCGACTCCGGCCCGTCTGCGGCTGGAGTCCGCCGCCGGGGTTGTCGAAATCTGCCTGTCCGCCGCCAGCGTCGTGCGTGTTCGGGGGCAGGGTGTCGGGATGCGTCTGTCCGTCGTGGGCGCACCGCCCGCCAGCCTCACCCGCCGCCGCGCGGATGTCTGGCAGATCGCCTATCTCGCGCTTCAGGTGCAGGTTGTGATCCTTCTTATCGGCGGCAGCGTCGGTGGCGGCGAACCCGGCGATCCCCGTCAGTCGCCACCGGGCGTATTGGACATCGGCGTCGATGCGCACACCGGCCTGTTTGAGTGCGCCGTCGAGCAGTTCGAGGCCTCGTGGTCGGTGCAGCCCGACGCCGGGTCGTTTGACGCCTGCCTGACAACCGCCGAATCCCTGTGGGCCGCCCGGATGCGCAGCCTGCCCGCCGTCCCTCCCGCCTACGAGGCGGCGGTTGAAGCCGCCGGTTACATCACGTGGGCCTCCATCCTCGAGCCCGCCGGATATCTCACCCGCCCGGCGCTCTCCGGCTCGCTGATCGACCCCGGTGGAGCGGATGGGTGGGATTTGTGCATCGGCGCGCTGGCGCTTGCCCTCGAACATCCCCGGCTGGCCTGGGATCAGTTGATGGTCGCCTTCGACCACCGGCATCAAACCGGTGTCCTGCCGGGCCGGATCAACGATCGGGTGCGGGATCGCCTGACATATCCCCCACCCGTTCACGGCTGGGCGCTGGGCTGGCTGATGCGCCACACGGATGTCGTCGACGCGGCCCGGCTGGCGGAGATTTACGAGCCGCTCTGCGCGTGGACGCAGTGGTGGTTCGACTACGCCGACGACGACCGCGACAGCGTGCCGCAGAACAGCGCGCTGATCGAAAGCCCCGATCTGACCGCCTGCCTGATCGTGCAGATGGACGCGCTGTCGAAGGCGGCGGACCGCCTGAACCGCCCCCGCGAGGCGCGCAAATGGTCGTCGCGGGCGACGGCGCTGCTGCACCGCCTGTTCGCCCACTCGTGGCGCGGCAGCGGCTTCGCCACGCTGGAATCGGGGACCCACGCGAAGGTGGACCCCGGCGAGGGTCTGATCCCGTTCGTCCCGCTGATCCTCGCCGGGCGGCTGCCGGGGGAGCACCGCGCTATGCTGCTCGCCGATCTGGCGGGCCGGTGGCGCGCTGCCTGCGGGCTGGACGCGCCCCCCTCCCGGCCCGCGCCCGCCCCGGAAACCCTGCTGATCGTCGACGCGCTGGCCGCGTGCGGCGAGGCCGATCTGGCGAAGGAGATCGCGCGCGCGTTCTGTGACTGGGCGGCGCGCCATTGGCTGTCCGACGGCGACGACGGGAGCAGCACGCAGGACATCACCCGCTCGTGGATCGCGAGCACGTTCATCGTGCTGGCGCATACCTACCTCGAAGATCCGGCTTAGCGGCCCCGCCCACCGATGACCGACACACCATCCACCACCAAACACGCCCAGCGCTATCTGCGCATTTACTATTTGCTGCGTTTTGCGGCCATCGCCAGCGTCATCCCCTTCTACCTCCTCATGCGAGAGCTGGTCTCGGTGCCGGCTGCCTTGTTCGCCGCGGCCCTCTTCGGAGCCTCCCGCTGGCTCGCCCTCGGCAGCCGCACCGCCGATGAGCTCTTCACCGGCATCTT
>CAZWUX010000449.1:0-676 GCA_964637665.1 uncultured Anaerolineae bacterium | reverse complement strand
CTCCGGCGGCGCGATCTGTCGGGCAGGCAGATCGGCGCGCTGGTCGCCATCGCGTCGATCGCGGCGCTGATCGCCGCCCCGCTGTGGGGCCGTCTCTCCGACCGGCTGGGCAGGCCGCTGCGGCTGGTGCAGATCGCCATGCTGGGCAGCACGGCGGCCTACCTCGTCATGAGTCGTCAGGCGTCCTTCGGGTGGATCGCCGTCTTTATCGCGCTGGAGGCGTTCAGCAGCGCCGCCGTGACGCCCCTCGCGGATTCGTTCGCCGTCGAGCTTGGCCGCAACGCCGGGTTCGGCGGTGTGCGGCTGTGGGGGTCGCTCGGCTGGGCGGTGATGGTGCTCGTTGCAGGTTGGCTCATCCAGAGCCGGGGCATCGCCGTGATCTTCACCGGCTACGCCGCCCTGACGCTGCTCGCCGTGCTGGCCCTGTCGCTGGTCTCGCGGAGCATACCCACCCCGCTTCACGCCGATCGCGCCCTGCCCCCCGTCGACGTGATGGTGAAGTCCCTGTTCGCCGACCGCCGGATGCTCGGCCTTATGGCGACCATGTTGATCTGGGAGATGTCCATCATGTCCGTCGAGCAGTTCGAGCCGATCTTCCTCGATCAGCTTGGCGCGGGCGAGGCGCTGATCGGGCTGGTGTTCACGCTTGCCGCACTGGTGGAGCTGCCGGGGATGC
>CAZWUX010000448.1:741-3391 GCA_964637665.1 uncultured Anaerolineae bacterium | reverse complement strand
TCGTCACATGTCGGACGAAAGCGAGGTCGCATTTCCCCTCTACCACCGGATCGGTAGCGCACTCCGAACGCCGATCGACTCATCTTACTGGCTGTGGATCGTGCTCGGCCTCACGATTCTGCTTTATCTTCCACAATTGTTCTCCGGCTTCTACGCCGACGATCTCGGCCACCGCCTCGTCTTCAGCCCCGACGCCGCCGCGCGGCTGGGCTGGCCCGCCGAGATGGCCCCCGCATGGTGGAACCTCTACGGGTTTTCCACCCACTCAGCGGGCTACTTCGAGATGCTGCTCGACCAGGGTTTCTATCCCTGGTGGGCATCCGACACGATCAAGGTGAGCTTCTTCCGCCCGCTGGCATCGGCGTCTCTGGCCCTCGACTTCACCCTGTGGCGCAACGCGCCCTTCCTGATGCACGTCCACAACCTGCTGTGGTTCCTTGTGCTGCTCATCCTCATCTTCCGGCTGTACAAAGACCTGAGCGGCAGCATCACGGTGGCCGGACTGGGCATCCTGCTGATCGCGCTGGACGACGTGTTCGCCAGCCCGGCGGGGTGGATCAGCAACCGCCACGCCCTGATCGCGCTGGTCTTCGGCGTGCTGTGCATCACCCTGTACCATCGCGGCGTCGAGCGTCGAAGCCGGGGCCTGATCGGCGGCTCCTACGCGCTCATGGCAGTGGCGCTGCTGACCTCCGAGATGGGCCTGTCGACCTTCGCCTACCTGTTCGCCCACGCGCTCGTGCTGGACGACGATCCTCTGCCTCGCCGCCTCCTGCGGATCGCCCCGTTCGTCGCCATCATCGTCGTGTGGCGGGTCGTCTATTCGACGCTCGGCTACGGCGTTCACGGCAGCGCCCTCTACGTCGATCCCCTCATCAGCCCTGCGCGCTTCATCGGCAGCCTGGCGGTCCGCCTGCCCGTCAACCTGTTCACGGCGGTCGGGCTGCCCATCGCCGGCCTGACGATCGCCGCATCCCCCTCTGCGACGGTCGTCATCGCCATCATCTGCGCGATCGGCGTGGCCCTCTATGCTGCGCTTGCCCTCCCCGTGCTGCAGCGGCACCGCCTCACCGCCTTCTGGCTGATCGGCCTGCTGTGCGCGCTGGTCCCGATTTCCGCCGGGATACCGGGCAATCGCAATCTGGTGTTTGTCAGTCTCGGCCTGATGGGCCTCGTGAGCCAGCTTTTCGTCGACGTGGCGAGGCTGGCGAAATCCGATCTGCCGGGGTTCACGCGGGCGCTGCTGAAGGCCCACATCCCCGTGCTGGTGGTGCTCTACATGGTCGTTTCCCCGGCCCTCGTGCTGGCCCAGCCCGCCACGTGGCGGGTCACGACCGAGACGCAGCGGAGTTCGATGGACTTCGGGGACGACCCGGCGCTGTCCAACCAGCATGTGTTCATCGTCAACCCTCCCGGCGTGGCGACCTACACCGTCGGCCTGTTCTGGAAGGTGTTCACCGGCGAGCCGATCCCGGCCTCGATCAACTATCTGGCTCCCGGCTTTACCCCTGTGGAAATCCAACGGCTGGACGACCGCACCATCCAGGTCACACCTGAGAGCGGCTATACGCCCGCACCGGGCGTGGCCGTCGATCCGGCGTCCGGCGTAGCGACCCCCATCAACGAGCAGAACGTCTACTACGCGGTCGACCGCTCATTCTACTACGATCCCCATCACCTCGACGCAGTAGGCCAAACCGTGACGCTGAGCGAGTTCACGGTCCGAGTCGCCTCGCTGACCGGCGACGGGCGGATCGCCTCGGCGGTGTTCACGTTCGACGCACCTCTGGAGAGCGAGCGGTATGTCTGGCTGGTGGTCGACGACTCAGGGGCCTACCACCGGATCGCGATGCCGCCCGTCGGCGAGACGCAGGTGTATCCATAGGGATCGCTGCGGGCCGGGCGCTTGTGGATGTCGGGGTGATGTTATCTGTGGATGAACAGCGCGCGCGTGCTCTGTTTGCGGGTCCGCCTGACGGACCCTGCGTCGCTCCGCCGGGGTTGCGATGCGTCTACCGGGCGCTAAAACCCGATCGCCAGCCCATCAGCGCGCGGATCGCTGCCCCCGCACAGCACACCACTCTCCGGATCGCGCACGACGATCTGCCCCCTTCCAAAGATCGCCCTCTCATGCCCACTCACCCTGCGCACCCGATGCCCCATCTCCTCTAACCTCACCACTACGTCTGCACCGATGCCCTCCTCCACCGCCACGCGCCCGCCTGCTATGCCCCCCTCAATGTAAACGCGCGGTCGGTCCAGCGCCTCCTGCGGATCGAGCCCATCCTCGATCAAGCCGAGCATCACCTGTACGTGCCCCTGCGGCTGCATGAAGCCCCCCATCACGCCGAAGCACGCATATAACGAGTCATCCCCCTCCCGCGTCGCCATCCCGGGGATAATCGTGTGGTATGGTCGTTTTCCCGGCTCCAACGCATTGGGGTGGTCCGGGTCGAGGCTGAAGTTGTGTCCACGATTTTGCAGGCTGAACCCCGTCCCCTCCGGCACGATGCCCGTGCCAAATCCCATGTAATTGCTGTTAATGAACGAACACGCATTACCATCCCCATCCACCACGCTCAAATACACCGTGTCACTCCCTGCCCCCGGTGTGCCCCGCCTGATATCCATCGTGGCCCTCTCCGGGTCG
>CAZWUX010000448.1:0-731 GCA_964637665.1 uncultured Anaerolineae bacterium | reverse complement strand
CTCTGCCAGCGGAACGTCCACCACCGCCGGATCGGCGACATACCAGCGCGTATCCGCGAAGGCCACCCTCAGCGCCTCGATGACCAGATGCAGCCTCTCCGCGCTCAGGCCATCCTGCGGCAGGTCAAACTGCCTGAGGATGTTCAACGCGATCAACGCCGTGACGCCCTGCCCATTGGGCGGATGCTCATGAACTCTCACACCCCCATACACCGTGCTTACCGGAGTCCCCCACGTGGAGCGATGCCCCGCGAGGTCCTCAACCGTCATCACACCCCCGGATCGCTGTACGGTGTCCGCGATCTTCTCTCCAATCCTCCCCCTATAAAAAGCCTCTTTCCCACCCTCCGCGAGAGTCCTCATGCTGTCCGCTAGCGCCGGATTTCGGAAAATTTCCCCCTCGCGCGGCGCACGCCCGTCTATGGTCAACGCCACCCCACCCGGCGAACTGTCAAGCCGCTCCACCCCTGCCTGCCAGAAAGTCGCCGTCAGCGGCGCGATCGGGAACCCCTCTTCGGCCAGCCGGATCGCCGGGGCCAGCACCTTCGGCATGTCGAGCGCGCCCCACGCCTCGACGGCATCACACCACCCCGCCGCCGCCCCCGGCACGGTGATCGTGTTGGCATCGAAGGGCGGCAGCGGCCTCAACCCCTCCCCCGCGCCGATGCCCCTCTCAGCCAGTCTATCCAGCGTCAGCCCCGCCGGCGCCCGCCCCGATCCATTCAGCGCCG
>CAZWUX010000447.1:0-3399 GCA_964637665.1 uncultured Anaerolineae bacterium | reverse complement strand
GGCAACGTCGGGCTGATGAAGGCGGTCGACAAGTTCGATTACACGATGGGCAACCGCTTCTCGACCTACGCGAGCTGGTGGATCCGCCAGACCATCACCCGCGCGCTGTCGCAGAAGTCACGCACCATCCGGCTGCCGCTGCACCTCTCCGACCAGCTTCGCCGCATCAACACGTCGAGCGAGGTGCTGGAGCAGGAGTTGGGCCGCGAGCCGACGTACAAGGAGATCGCCATCCACCTCGACATCCCGGTCGAGGACGTGCGCAACGCGATCGAGTCGAATCCGCAGACCATCCCGCTGGAGCTTCAGGTGGGCGACGACAGCGAGTTCGGCGACTTCTTAGAGGACGAGGTGACGCTCAGCCCGGACGAGGCGATGCACACCGTCGCGCTGACCGAGTCGCTTGAGCACATCCTGAACGACCTCATGCCGCGCGAGGCGCAGATTCTCAAGCTGCGTTTCGGGCTGGACGACGGCGTCCCGCAGACGCTTGAGCAGGTCGGCAAGGTGATGGGCCTCTCGCGCGAGCGCATCCGCCAGATCGAGCGGCAGGCCATCCGGCGGCTGCGCCAGCCGCAGTTCGCGACGCTGCTGCGCGATTTTCTCGCGCCCTGAGCGCAGTTTTTTCAGGGTTAATGAGGCTGCACTTAGCGCAACTTACCGGTGGGCTTCTGCGTAAGTGTTGGTAAGATGAGGGATCGAAACGGCGTCGGTAGAAGCAGAAGCACCGTTCAGGTGATGGTAGTGAACTGGTCGTGATGAGGTTTTACAGGTAGCAGCAATCAGACAGTCAGACGCAGGTAGCGTAGTGGTCGTTTGATGGGAAACAGCCTCCCAGGTGACTGAGGCAGCGTCTCTCATCCAGGCGAAACGCCCCCAATCGTGAGGGATCGGGGGCGTTTTGCTCTTTTTTATGTGGATATGCGGGCGGATCGGCTACCCTATTAGCCGCCGCACGGCCCCCCACCCGCGCGGGGCGGCGAGCCAGAGCAGCAGCAGCATCACCAGCGCCGATGTGAGGCACCACACGCACGTCGCGCCGATGACGAACGGCTCCAGGAACGTCAGGTAGGCCGAGAAAACCGCCCCGCCGAGCGCCATCACGAGCAGCGCCGCGTCCGCTAAGTCCGCGAGCGTCCCGTCCGCCAGCGTCGAGACGAGCCACGCGGCGAGTATCAGCCCATAGCCCACCACGCCCATCACGCCGATGGGCAGCACGCCGAACAGCCGCGCGTAGCGGCTCGCCTGCACGGTGTTGCAGTCACCGACCGCGCCGCAGAACGCCTGCGCGTCGCTGGTCTCGACGAAGGCCAGATACACGGCGGCGGCCAGCCCCGCCAGCGTGACGACCGCGATCAGCCAGCCCGGCAGCGCGTCGACACGCGGGTCCACCCGCCCGTGGAGCAGAATGGAAATCGTCGTCATCGCCAGCAGCCCCGCCGCCAGCGTGCCCAGCAGCGCGGGCAGCGGCTCCGCCCCACCGTGCAGCACGAGTGTCAGCGCGATGACGAATCCCGCCAGCGCGGTGACGAGCGCGGCGATCCACCCTCCGCGCCCGGCCAGCCCGCCAGCCCCGTCACCCTGTTGGGCGGACATCCTCCCGGCGACGACGGCCCCGGCTCCGCCCACCAACCCCAGCAGCACGACGACGGCCAGCCCGTTCGCCAGCGGATCGCGCGCCAGACGCGCGCCGAGCGATTCAGGTGTATTGTTGATATCCGCCGGGTCGAGCGCGGGGGCTTCGGCGGGCGGGGTTTCGGCGGGTTCCGGTTCGGCAGGTTCAGGGGCAGACTCTTCTCCGGTTGGCGGCTCGGCGGCCTCAGCCTCCTCTGCGGGTTGGGCGGTGGCTTCCGCCGCAGCCCCCTCGGCCTGCGCCTGTGCGAGCGCCTGCTCGTAGACCTCGGCCAGCCCCGGCACGTCGGGCAGCGGGATGCCCCCCGACGCCAGCCCCTCGCGGATCATCTGCACGCCTTCGGTGGGAATCTGATCCCCGCCCACGAAAACGTGCTCCCCGATGATCATCATCGGCACGTAGCGCTCTTCGGGCGGGATGCCGTACGCGTCGTAGATGCTGCCTGCCAGCGCGTGCCCCCCCTCGCTGAGCACGTTGACGAACAGCACCCGGAGCTGATCCCCGAACTCCTCCTGTATGCCCGGCCAGTCGTTCTGGATCAGATCGTGGCAGTGCGGGCACTGGGGTGAGTAGAGCAGCACCCCGTAGACGACGGGTTCCTCATCACCCTGCGCCAGCGCGCGCGCCGGGGCGAGCGTCCCCATTAACAGCAGCGCCACCGCAGCGGCGGCGGCCAGCCAGATTCGCTTTTTTAGCACGAATGACCTCCACAACGTCGTAGATTGACGCCCCATTGTCGCGCGGACACCCGCCTGCGGGTAGTGAAAAACATCACAACACGCGCCGCCAGAGCGCGCAAAAACGGGAAAACCGGCGGATTTTCAGGCTGCCGCGCGGTTTCCCTGTTGGACGCCCGGTTGTGTGGATGGTTCAGAAAGCTGAGACCCGGCCTATTCCCCGGCGCGGCGGGCGACGGCGATCAGCCGTTCGGCCTCGTGATCGTAGGCCGCGCCGCCGAGGTCCCCATAGATGCGGATCGTCTCGAATCCGGCCTCCTCCAGCACGCGGCGGAGTTCCGCCGCGCCGTAGAGCCGGGTCGCGAGCGGGAACTCGACCCGCTCACCGCCCTTAATCAAAATCCACCGGTTTTCGATCCAGGTCCAGTCATGGGTGACGCGGCGCTCCTCCAACCACAGCGCGCCGTTGTCAAGCTCCTGCCAGTCGCGGGGCTGGAAGTTGCGGGCGACGATCTCTTTGCCCGCCATCTCCATGACCAGCGTCCCGCCCGGCCTGAGCGACTCGTGGAAATTGCGCAGCACGGCCACGTCCTCGGCCTGATCCTCGAAATAGCCGAACGACGTGAACAGGTTCACGCCGAGATCGAACGTCTTTTCACGGCGGAACCGGCGCATGTCACCCTCGACGAACTCGATCTTTAAGCCCATCTCCTCCGCGTGCCCGCGTGCCTCGCGCAGGTACGCCTCCGTCCGGTCGACGCCCGTCACCTGGCAGCCAAGACGCGCGAATTCGAGCGCGTGCCGCCCGACGCCGCACGGCATGTCCAGCACCCGGACCGGCGGCTCGACCCCCGCCAGCGCGAGGACCTGCTCGACCTGGCCGGGTGCCCGGTCCCAGGTCCACGCCTGAAACAGCGCGATGCCCGCGCCCTCCCACCATTGATCCTGATCGTGCCAGGCGGCCACGCTCCCCTCCTTCCCGAAGAAAACCTGATCTCATTATACAGGGGCGGGGGGCGGCGGAAAACCGGGACAGGGTGATGAACCGCTCTTCCGGCGTAAAAAAGGTGGGGGCCGCGCGGCCCGCAC
>CAZWUX010000446.1:0-3410 GCA_964637665.1 uncultured Anaerolineae bacterium | reverse complement strand
ACCAGCAGGCCGGGGTCACGGTAGTTGACCCCCGTCACCATCGTGCCCAACCGCGCTTTGCTCGTCACGGCGGCGATGAACGCCAGCGTCGAGTAACTCTCCAGCATCGGCTCGTCCGCCTCCCCCACGTAGCCGATCTGGAAGAAGTGATCCATCACCCAGATGCTCTCAAATCCCACGTCGTCCGCCGTGCAGGCGATGTCGCGCAGCGTACTGCCCAGTTTCGCCGGCCCGTCCGGCCACGTGAAGTTAGGAATCTGCAATCCGATTTTCATACAACCCCCGGTAGAATATGCCTGTGGCGCTGGCCCGCTGCGACGAGGCCGGGTGCTGCGCCGTATACTTATCTGACTGGATTGTGGCAGCCGGGCGGGCCACCTTCAAGCCGCCTCAGCCGGATTTGGGGGATTTGCGGACATGGAAGACAACGTGCAGCGCCAATACACTGTCAGGTTGAAAGACATCACGGGTTGGCTGGTACAGAGCACGGCCTTTCGTCTCTTCACCGTTGTCCTGTTGATATTGGCAGCGGGCCGCGCCAACTGGTTGTGGGCGTGGGTTTATGCGTCGCTCATTCTCGCGTTCGATGCGGCTACGGCGGCCTCAGTGCTGCCGCGCCACCTCGATCCCCTCACCGAGCAGCAGCCGGAGGGCGAGCGGACGAAATCGTGGGATCGGCTGATCATGCCGCTGGCTGCCGGGCTGCTGCCCCTCGTCACGCTGGTCGTCGCCGGGCTGGATCGGCGTTTCGGCTGGCCCCTGGAAATGGCCCTGTGGGTCCACGTGGGCGGCGCAGCCCTCACTGCGCTGGGCTACGGCCTGTTCGCCTGGGCCATCGCCGCCAACCCATTCTTCGCCCCGACGGCCCGCGTCCAGCACGGGCGCGATCACGCCGTCGCGACGGGCGGGCCGTACGCCGTCGTACGCCACCCCGCCTACGCCGGGGCGATCCTGTCCGCGCTGGGGATTCCACTCATGCTGGGGTCGGCGTGGGCGCTGATTCCCGCCGCCGCCGTCGCCGCGCTGTTCGTCGCCCGGACCGGGCTGGAGGACGCCGCGCTCCAACGCGAGCTGCCCGGCTACGCGGACTACGCGCGCCGCACGCATCGCAGGCTGATTCCGGGAGTCTGGTAGGGTTTGTCGGCGGGTGGGCGGTTAGCGGCGGCTCTTGCGCTGCATCTCAACCGCCCGCTCGATGGGGTCTTTGTAGCGGCTGCCCTGCTTGGCGGACTGTTTGGCCGTCACCGCCGTGTCGAGCTGCTGGTTGAGGACCATCGGCTTTTCGACGATGAACAGCAGCCCGTCCTGCGTGCCGGTGAACAGGAACTTGTGCCACAGGGTGCGCAGCGGCAGGTCGGGCCACGAGCGCAGAATGACGGCGGTTGCCACCTGGTCGAGGTATGGGGCCAGCAGTGCGCGCTGGCCGGGCCGCAGCGAGCCGGGCGGGTACTGGCGGCCCACCTGCACGGGCCGGATCTGCTTGACGCGGCTGTAGGACAGCACGACCCGGATCAGGCCCGCCCGTACGCGCAGCACGTCAGAGTCGACCTCGACGTAGCTCCGACCGCCGATCACGGCGATGAGCAGATACAGCAGCAGGTTCAGCCCGATCAGCGCGAGCAGCAGCCTCCGCCCCGCCCACAGCCGCGCGAGCAGCGCGGTGTTGGCCTCCGCCAGCACGCCAAACGACCACGCCCATGCCAGCCCATACAGCAGCCCAACGAACGCCGCAGTGAGCAGCGGCGGCGTCCGCATCCGCTGGGCGATGCGGTAGTAGATCAGCAGAGGGTGGCGGTTGGGGCGCTGCTTAGCCATCGGATGCGTCACCTGCGGGCACGGTGAACGTAACGGTCGTGCCCGTATCCTTCTCGCTCTCGACCTCAAGCGCGCCGCCGTGTATCTCGGCGAGGCCCTTCGCGAGGGCCAGCCCCAGCCCCGTGCCAGGTTGATCGCGCACGCGCTCGTCGTCTCCGCGCCAGAACTTCGTGAACAGCTTGGCCCGCTCGTCATCCGTCATGCCGATGCCGTCATCCACGACGGTGAGCCGCACGACTTCGTCCGACGGCTGGGCCGCCACCCGGATCGAGCCGCCCTCCGGCGTGTACATCACCGCGTTTTTCAGCACGCAGACGATCATCTGCTGGAGCCGCCCCGGATCGGCGCGGACCGCGGGCAGATCGTCCGGCAGGCTCAGGTCGAGCGTGTGCTTGCGCTCGCCGAGGGGCGCTTCCAGCGCCGCGACGGCCCCCGCGACGGCGTCCGCCACGCTGGCATCCTCCTCGACCTCCAGAACGAGCCGCCCGCTCTCCAGCCGGGAGATGTCGCTCAGGTCGCTGACGAGGCGGCTCATCCGCTCGACGTTGGCGCGGATAATGCCGAGGAACTCCGTCTGCTGGGCGTTTAGCTCGCCGAGCATGTTGAGCATATCGGCGTAGCCCTTGATGGAGGTCATCGGGACGCGCAGCTCGTGCGTCATCACGGAGACGAACTCGGCGCGCAGTTCGTTCGCCCGGCGCAGTTCCTCGCGCAGGCGGGCGTTCTCGGCGGCGAGGTCGTCGAGCAGCGCGCCCAGCGCATCGATCTGCCCGGCCTCCGCCAGCGCCTCCCGCAGGTCCGCCAGCGAGCGGCGCGCAGCGGCGATCCGCTCATCGATCTGCCCGGCGGAGGGCGGCGTCGTTTCGAGGGCTTTGGCTGTCATGCAACGTTCCCTTCACAGATTACGACACAGCGTACGGTATCAACCCACAGTACAGACGGCACACGTCTATTTTACGCGAAAGTGCCGAAACGGGGTATGGTGCTATGGTGGGGGCCCGGAACCGGGGCTGGAACCGCCGTCGCCGGGGGCGCGTAGAATCAGGTGAATGGCAAACCGCTCTGCGGGTTTGCTTGGCGGAAACTCGACAAGGAGCTTACCATGATTCCACCTGAGTATCTTGGCCCGTTCATCGTATCGAACGTGTTTGCGCTGATCCTGCTGGGGGTCGCCATCCTGTGGCCCAGAGTGGCACGCTGGGCGTTCGCCGTGATTTTCCTTGCGGCGGGCGTGTTCAATGCCTATACGGCGATCACCGCGCCCGAATCCTACCTGATGTACGGCGAGACGGCCTTCCTGCCGCTGTACCGCAGCTTCATCGCGGGGGTGTTCAGCCGGGCGACGGCGATCTTCGTGCTGGTGATCGCGATCGGGCAGAGCGCCGTCGCCCTCGAGCGCCACGGGTACGGCCTTGGGCTCGGCGCCGAGACGCACGACCCCCACCCGTACATAGCGGCGCGCGCCATGCCGTGGCTCGAGCGGCCGCTTGCGGACGGGATGGTGTTCACGTTCGAACCGGGTTTCTACGACGAGCGGGGCGGCTACCGGTTGGAGGACGACTACGTGGTGTGGGGTGGGCGCGCGGTTCTCATGC
>CAZWUX010000445.1:0-3421 GCA_964637665.1 uncultured Anaerolineae bacterium | reverse complement strand
GTGAAGTAGAACCCCCTCTGCCTCGCTGATGCTCGGCTTTCTCCCCCTTAGCAATGGGGGAGATTTTTCGCTTCTTGTGAGGCATTGGGGGCATCGGCGTGGCAGGGCGTGGTGTTTTCGGTGGGGGCGCCGGCGCGGCGCAGGGGCCAGCGGACGCGGGCGGTCGTGCCGTGACCCGGCCCCTCGCTCTCGACCTCAAGCTGGCCGCCGTAGAACCCCACGATGGAGCAGGTGAGGGACAGGCCCAGCCCGCTGCCCTCGACGCGGCGGGAGCGGGACTTATCGGCGCGGAAAAAGCGCTCGAACAGGCGGTCAAGGTCCGAGCGGTGGATGCCCTGCCCGGTGTCGGTGACAGTCGAGATGAGGTAGTCGCCGTCGACGCATAACTGCCAGTCGACTTTACCCCCGGCGGGCGTGTACTTCAGGGCGTTGTCGAGCAGGTTGCGAAAAACGATGCGCAGGTGGTTGGGACTGGCCTCGACGGGGGGGAGGCCAGAGGGCGCATCGAGGATGAGATCCACACCCGCCGACGCGGCGCGGGGGGAAAGGTCGCGCAGGAGGGTGCGGGCAAGACGGTCGACATCGATGGGCGTGTCGCCCGGCTCGGCGCGGCCCGCGTCCAGACGGGACAGGAGGATCAGGTCCTCGACCAGCCCGCCCATCCGGTTCACCTCGTCGTCGATCTCGGCGGCGTACTGGTGGGCGGCCTCGTCGTCCAGCTTCCCGCTGCGCAGGGCCTCGGCGCGGAGGCGGATGGCGGTCAGGGGAGTGCGAAGCTCGTGGGAGGCGTTGGCGGCGAAGGCGCGCTGCTCGGCGAGCATCTCCTCGACCTGCTCAGCGAGGTAGTTGAAGGCGGCGGCCAGCTCGCCGATCTCGTCGGAGCGGTCGACGGGTATGCGGGAGGACAGATCGCCCTCGGCGAGACGCTCGGCGGAGACGCGCAGGCGCTCCAGAGGGCGGGTCAGGGAGCGGGAGAGGGCGGCGCTGGCGGCGATGGAGACCAGAGCCAGCAGGGAAACGCCGCCGCCCAGCACGAGCCAGCGGCGCGTGACGGCGTCGTGAACGGCGCGGGCGGGAGCGGTTACGCGGACGACGCCCAGCACCTCGCCGTCCTCGACGATGGGGGCGGCGGTGTGGATCATGAGGCTGCCTGACTCGTCGGTGCGCAGGTCGTGGACGAGACGACCGTCCAGCGCGGCGAGGACCTCCGGGTATTCGGTCTGATCGCGCTGGGAGGACAGCCCGCCGCTGTCGATCCAGACCACGCCGTCGGGGTCCATGACGGTGAGGCGCGCGTTGGCGCGCTGGGCGGCCCCCTGCACGAAGCGGGCCAGATCGGCGGGCAGGATGCGGCCCTCGACGTAGTAGCTCACGATGTCGGACAGGCCCTCGGCCATCAATTGGGCCTGCTGCTCAAGCTGGTTCTCGTAGTCCTCCTCGGCGGCGGTGGACATCTGCCGCCCGGCGAAAACGGCCAGCCCGGCGAAACCGACGATGATCAGCCCGGCGTAGGCCAGCAGCAGGCGGGTGCGCAGGCTGATGCCCTGCAATGCGCCTTTCACGATGACTCGCCGTTCCCCGGTGTGGAGAGCCGGTAGCCGACGCCGCGCACCGTCTGGATGATCCGGGGATCGCCGGGGTCGTCCTCGATCTTCTCGCGCAGCCAGCGGATGTGTACGTCGAGCGTGCGGGTGTCGCCCAGCCAGTCCGTGCCCCAGACCTCGTCGAACAGATCGGAGCGGCTGACGACCTCCCCGGCGCGGCTCATCAGGAGAGCCAGAATCTCGAACTCCTTGTTGCGCAGTGACAGGTCCTCCCCGGCGCGGGCGGCGCGGCGCGTATCGAGGTCGAGGGTGAGATCGTTCACCTCAAGGTGGCTCTCGCCGCCCAGATCGGAGCGATCCAGCTCGACGCGGCGCAGCAAAGCCCGGACGCGGGCGAGAAGCTCGCGGGTGCTGAAGGGCTTCGTGAGGTAGTCGTCCGCGCCAAGCTCCAGACCGAGCACACGATCCGTTTCGTCGCCGAGGGCGGTCAGCATGAGAATGGGCACGGCGCTCTCGGCGCGAAGCGCGCGGATGACGCCCCAGCCGTCGAGGCCGGGCATCAGCACGTCGAGCACGACGACGGACACGTCCCCGGTGCGGGCGATCTGCAAACCGGTTTGGCCGTCGTGGGCGATGGAGACGGCGAATCCGGCCTCGCGCAGGGCGCGGGCCACCGGCTCGGTGATCATCGCGTCGTCGTCGACCAGCAGGATCAGTGGTTTTTCCATGATACGTTCCAGATAATAAAGGTGGTCAGGGATTATTTCGATTTTACTACGTTTGATTGTCGCACAGGGGACACTTCAGGACAATGCGCGAATCGATGATTTAAGGTCTATTTAAGGATGTTTTAAACGGCGTTAAGCTGCGATGGCGCAGAAGAAGGTATCCTATGTAAGCGGGCACGGTGAGCGGTCTGATCCGCTGCAAATTATTCCCCACAGGTGGAGCAACCGATGACGGTAGAGACAACGGAAATGAAGCGACGCAGGCGTACCGGTACCGTGCGGCGGATCGGGCTGCTCGCTTTGATATTGGGGCTGGTGGTCGGGATGGCGGCGTGTGACGCGGGGGTGGTGGACGTGACAGGCGTCGACGCGGGAACGGAGGGGGGGCGAGACAAGGTCAAGGGTGAGGGCGGTGTGCAAGACACGAACGCGCTCAACATCGACGCGCAGGACGCGACGAACGAGCCGGGTCAGACGCCCAGGCCGGAACAGACGACATCCCCCGAACCGGAGTCGACGGCTGATCCGGAGCGCTCGCAGGAGCAGGAACCCGATCCGGTGGAGGGAATGCCCTCGAACAGTGGTGGGACGGAGATCGAGTTCAAGGGCACGGTGAATGCGATCGATGGAAATACGGTCACGGTGAATGGGCAGACGCTCACGATCCCGGTTGGATACCCGTTACCGGCGAACCTGACGGAGGGAGCGTTCGTAGAGGTTGAGGCGCGGCTCGATGCGAGTGGAAACCTCGTCCTGTTGGAGATAGAGGTCGAGGACAGTGTGGGAGCCCCGGCGGGAGACGACTCCGGTCATGGTGATGAGGATGACTCCGTCGACGATAGCCATCAGAGTGACTCGTCCGGGGATGACTCGCCGGATGACCAGTCGGGGGATGACTCGTCGGATGATCAGTCGGGAGATGATAGTAGTGACGATGGGTCGGACGACTCGTCGGATGACGGTGGGAGTCAGTCGGATGACTCGTCGGACGATTCGTCGGATGATGGGGGCGGGGACGATCACAGTGATGATGATAGCAGTGATGACGATCACAGAGGGGATGATGGCGGGGGAAGCGATGATGGTGGGGGCGGGGACGATCACGGCGGGGATGATGATTAGGGGTTGATCGCCGCACAGATGATGAGA
>CAZWUX010000444.1:0-3434 GCA_964637665.1 uncultured Anaerolineae bacterium | reverse complement strand
GTGCGTCGTCGGGCTTGGCCTGATGGGCGGCTCGCTGGCGATGGCGCTGCGCGGACAGACCGCCCGCATCACCGCGCAGGACATTAACCCATCGGTGGTCGATGCGGCTATCCGCGCGGGCGTGATAGACGCGGTGGGTGATCCCGCTGAGGCGGACATCGTCGTATTGGCCGTGCCCGCCGATCGCATCGTGAAGATGGTGAGCGGCCTCGACGTTCGGCCCGGCACGCTCGTCGTCGACCTCGGCAGCACGAAGGCGAAAATTTGTGACGCGCTGGGTGATCTGCCGGATGGCGTGCTGGCCGTTGGCGGGCATCCGATGTGCGGCCTCGCGGAGAATGGCTTCGACAACGCGATCCCAACCCTGTATAACGGCGCGCGCTTCGTGCTGTGTGACACGGCACGCACGACTCCGCGCGCACGCGCACTGGCGGAGGAACTCGTCCGCGCCGCCGGGGCGATCCCGCTGTGGATGGATCGCGACCGTCACGACGCGCTCACGGCGCTCACCAGTCACGTCCCGCATCTGCTCAGCTTCGCGTTGATGCGGCTCGCGATGGACGTGTCCGCCGAGGAAGATGGGCTGTTCGCACTCGCGGCGGGCGGCTTCGACGGCGCGACGCGGCTCGCGCGGACTGATGAGACGATGATCGTGGGGATGTTCAGCACGAATGCGGCGGCGATCCGGCAGGTCACGGACCGGCTGCGAACACACCTCGACCGCATCGAATCCCTGCTGGAGGATGACGACGCGCTCGCCCGCGAATTAGGCGAGATCGTCGAGGCCCGCCGGGCGTATTCCGACCGCTACGGCGAGCGCCCGATTGCTTAGGCGGGTAAGTGTTGGATAGGTTTTTTCGGGGACGCGGTCCCCGGACCCCTGCACGGGGCCACAGGCCCCGTGACCCCTTTAGGTTTGCGGAGCGCAAGGCGCTCCACAAACGGGGATTATGTGTTTTAATGAGTCTGCTACCTCGGTAACAACACTGCGTTTATCATCGCAAACTTCACTGTAAAGCCCTCCCCTTGTAAGGGGAGGGAAATCCGAGCGAAGCGAGGATGGGTGGGGTTCTTGCGGGAGGGCGCACCAAGTTATTGGAAAGTCAAGCAACCGTGAACGAAAGTGCTATTCTGCGAATCCGACATAGCGATGCCCTGCGCGGAACCTCCCGCGTGCCGGGGGACAAGTCGATCAGCCACCGTGCGCTGATTATCGGGATGCTGGCTCCCGGCGAGAGCCGTGTGCGCGGCTGGCTGGCGGCGGGCGATACGCTGGCGACGCTCGACGCAGTACGCGCACTGGGGATCGACGTGCGCCGCGAGGGGGACACGCTGACCTTCCGGGGTGGGGCACTCGCACCGCCGGATGGCCCCATCGACTGCCGCAACGCGGGCACGGCCATGCGGCTGCTCGCCGGGGTGCTGGCCGGGCAGCCCTTCGCCAGCACGCTCGACGGCTCCGACCAGCTTCGCCGCCGCCCGATGAGGCGCATCGTCACGCCGCTTGAGGCGATGGGAGCTGACATCACAAGCGCTGACGGTCGCGCCCCGCTTCACATCTCCCCCTCTCAACTAACCGGGATCACGTACGAGCCGCCGGTGGCGAGCGCGCAGGTTAAGAGCGCCGTGCTGCTGGCCGGATTGTTCGCGGAGGGCGAGACGACCGTGATCGAACCCGGCCCCAGCCGTGACCACACGGAACGGATGCTTTTATCTATGGGAGCAAGTGTGGTGGTCGACGGTCTATGCGTGACGCTGCGGGGGCACTCCGGCGGATCGCTCCGGCCCCTCGAACTGACTGTGCCCGGCGACCTGTCGTCGGCGGCCTTCCTGATCGCCGCGTCCGCCGCGCTGCCCGGCTCGGACGTGTGGATCGAGGGGGTGGGCGTCAACCCGACGCGCACGGGCGTGATCGATGCGCTGCGGGTGATGGGGGCAGAGATCGCGATCGAAGACGAGGTGATGGAAGGCGGGGAGCCGGTGGGGACCGTCCACGTGCGGGGCGGCGAATTGGGCGGGGCGCGCATCGCGGGTGAGGTGACGGTGCGGGCCATCGACGAGCTGCCGGTGCTGGCGGCCCTCGCGACGCAGAGCAGGGGCGAGACGGTGATCGCCGATGCGGCTGAGCTGCGCGTCAAGGAGGTGGATCGCATTGGCACCCTCGTGGGCGAGCTTCGTAAACTCGGCGCGCGGGTTGAGGAGCGGCCCGACGGCATGGTGATCGACGGCCCGACCCGCCTGCGCGGCGCGGTAGTCGACAGTCACGGCGATCACCGGCTGGGCATGGCGCTGGCGGTCGCCGGGCTGTTCGCGGAGGGTGAGACGGTCGTGCAGGGGGCGGGCTGCATCGCGGATTCGTTCCCCGGCTTCGGGGCGGCGCTGGCCGCGCTCGGCGCGGAGGTGGGCTGATGCCGCGCGTCGGGCTGCTCGGCTGGCCGGTCGGACACAGCGTCTCCCCGGCGATGCACAACGCGGCGTTCCGGGCGCTGGGGATGGACGGCTGGGCCTACGACCCCCTGCCCGCGCCTCCCGCAGAGCTTGGGACGCGCACCAGGGGACTGGTGGAGGAGGGGTACGCCGGGTTTAACGTCACCGTGCCACACAAGCGCGCCGTGCTGGCCCTGCCCTTCGTGCGGCGTATCATGCCGGAGGCGGCGGCCATCGGCGCGGCGAACACGCTGATCGTGCAGCGGGACGGGATGCTCGCCGCCGCGAACACGGATGCGCCGGGCTTTCTGGCCGACCTGCGCGCGCAGGGGATCGACCCGGCGGGGATGCGCTGCCTCGTGCTGGGCACGGGCGGGGCGGCGCGGGCAGTCGCCTACGCGCTGCGAAAAAGTGGAGTCAGGGAGATCACCTTCGTGAGCCGCGCGCCCGCCGAGAGGTCCGGGGCCATCGGGTACAATGATCTGGACGATGTGGCCGCAGACCTCGTGGTGAACTGCACGCCCGTCGGGATGCACCCCGGCATCGACGCGTCACCCTGGCCGCCCGACGTGCCCTGGCCGCAAGGTGCATCGCTCGTCGACCTGGTTTACAATCCACCCGTGACGCGCCTCATGCAACAGGCGCGGGCCGCCGGGGCGTGGGCCACCGGCGGGCTGGGGATGCTCGTCCGGCAGGGCGCGCTGAGCTTCGAGATGTGGACGGGCGAGCAGCCGCCGCTCGACGCGATGGAGGAAGTAGCGCGGGCCGCGCTGGGGGACCATTCCCCGCCGACGGAGTGATATTGACTTTCATTCGGAGAAGGTTGATTTTTCGATTTGCAAAAACCCCCTCCGGCCTTCGGCCACCTCCCCTCTTGCTGTGAAGAAACGTAAAGCGTTTCTTCTTGTGAGAATGGCTTCGCCATTCTCTACGGGGGAGGAAATCTGAGCGAAGCGAAGATGGAGGGGGTTCTCGCAAAGGTAACACAGATTTACTGAGAGAGAAGG
>CAZWUX010000443.1:0-3435 GCA_964637665.1 uncultured Anaerolineae bacterium | reverse complement strand
GCGAAAGTCGGCCCAGACCTGGCCGAGCTCCTCGTGCATCGTGTCGTTCATGGCATTGAGCTTTTCCGGGCGGTTGAGCGTCACGTAGGCGATTGCGCCGCCCTTCTCGTACTCCACCGTCGTGAATTCCATTTCTCAACTCCTGTTAGTTTGGGAGAGACCTACCTGAATGCCGGAATGATCTCTTTGGCGAAGTCCGAAAAGGCCTGCCGACAGTGGTCTGCCCCAGGCATGATGTTGACCTCGCGAAAACCGGTTCTTTCGATCTCCCGGATCTCGGCAATGATGTCCTGCGCCGAACCCACCAAAGCGATGGCCCTGATGGCCTCGGGTGTGACGAACACCCTTTCTTCAGGGACGACAAAGGTCGCATGCCCGTTGTGGATCTGTCGGTGCCGCTCGCCGGGTGGGTGGCTGTAGTTGTTCACGCGATCGAGATACTGGTCCCAGGAATTCACGAAGTGTGGAGGGATCAGATCGTCGTTGCGCCCGGCCTTCTCCCAGATCTCATAGAAGAAGTGAAGCTCTGTTGTGACCCAGCTTCCCACCTCATCGATGACCCGTTCACTGGTCAGATCCTCTCCCGCCTTCAGCAACGATGAGACGCTGAAGAGGACAGTGTGAAAACTGTCGTCGAGCTTGCGCCCGATGTCGCTGGCCCCCTGGTCGATCTGGGCGCGGTTGAGTTTGACAGGGCCCGGGGCCTTCCCGAGGGTGGTCCAGCCGTCCGCGTAGGCGCCTGCCGCCTGGCAGGCCTTGGGACCGTTCGCGGCGACGTAGATCGGGATCTCATTGTCGAGATTCACGAACTTGCGATCGCGGTGGAGGAACTCGATCTCCCGCGTCTTGCCTCGATAGGTGTAGTCGACCGCTTCGCCGTGGAGGAGAGCGCGCGTCACGCGCAGGTACTCGCGAAACTCGCTGGCGGGCATCGGGTTCTGGCCCATCACCCGCATGGCCGTGTGCCCGGTGCCCATACCGAGAAACACCCGCCCGGGTGCGAGTTGATTGATGGTACCGATCGAGTGCGCGGTGACGGGGGCGATGCGCGTTCCCGCGATCGCGACGCCCGTGCCAATCTGGATCCTCGATGTATTGACGGCGGCAAGCGCCAAGATCGAATAGCAGTCCGACCAGATCATCTGGGAGTCGGGCACCCAGGCACGGTCGAAACCGAGCTCCTCGGCATATGGGATCAGCTTCCAATTGTCGATGTGGGGATTGATGGTGGCGCCGAATTCCATGGTGAGGTTCCTCTTTTTCTGTTCGTAGAGGTCCTATTACTAACGAACGATCGTTAGTATTTCACGCCCCGCGAGAGCGATCAACGGCGATTTGCGAATTCGTGCGTACTAGTGAGAGGCAGGGTTCACCGATTGCCGGGAAGCGTCGGACGACGCAGCAGAAAGCCCAGTGCGGGGGGAGCGGGGGAGGAGCGCGAAAACCCCTGTAATTCCGGGCCTCGTTCTCCCGTTCCTCCCCTAAAGAGGTATTAGGAGTAGAGAGCGGTACGGGGGACTCCCACACCCTGGGCTGCACTGCCTAGGTATCGCTGCTCGGGGAGGGAGCGTATCGCGTGAGATAGCGCGGAGCTGTCTGGCTGCCCGTGTTCTCAGTGATCAGCCGAGCCGTGCCTTCGTTGAAGAGCACCTTGACTTCGTTCCAGACCTAGAACTCGGGGCGTTTGGAGAGCTGGCGGATTTCTGATGCATCCCACCAGCTTCGTCCTATTCCCAGGTTATTCCTCTGAGCGTTGGTCGTTGCTCATTTCCCTAAACCGGTCGATTTTGAACAGACTCCTGTCAAGCGACGTCGTCCCGGTGATAGCAAGTTGACTGGCGATTTCTCCGAGCACGCTGGCGAACTTGAAACCATGTCCCGACAATCCGGCAACAAGAGTCACTTGTGAATGCTCGGGATGTGCGTCGACGATGAAGTGTTCGTCGGGTGTCGTGGTGTAGTAGCATCCGGCATGCGCAAGCAACGTGTTGCTCACGCCCGGGAGACACGTCGCAACGTAATCTTCCACGAGGGAGCGGTCATCGTCGTCGGCCGGATGTGTTGCCTCCGGCATGTCGATCTTTTCGCCTCCGCTGTGACGAGCAACCTTCACGCCCGAGCCGTCGATCGACGGAAACCCGTAGAACAAGCCAGTCGGCGTCTCGTGAAAAAAGCATGGAAATCCGTCCTCGAGCTCGAACCCAGGCTTGTCCGGCTGAAACCAGTACTGATGCTTTCGCAGCACCTGCAATGGAAGGTTCAGATCGGCAAGCAGCAGGCCGCTCCAGGGACCACCTGCGACGACAAGTCGATCGGCATACTCCGTTCCGTGGTCCGTCAGGACAGCGACGCTGCTGCCCTCGATCTGCCATCGCACTGCGGCAGCCCCATGCACGCAACTCGCACCGGCTTCGCGGGCGAGGCCGAGATGCGCGGTGACGCAATCTTCAACTCTCAAGAACCCAGCGTCGTGTTCGATCACAGCTAGCCATCGGTCGTTCTCCGCGATTCCCGGCCACTTTCGCGTCACCTCGGCCGAGGGCAACTGCTCGATCGACAGATCGTGCTCGACCGCACTCCGTAAGACTCCGGGGATCACGACGCCATCGGGAGGTCCCATTTCGACCAAACCAGTGCGATAGTACAGCTTTGTGTGGGACTGCTGTTCGACGAGGTTCCAAAGTTCATAGGCACGCCTCAGCAACGGCACATAGGCCGGGTGTTCAAAGTAAGCCTGGCGAATGATGCGGGTCTTGCCATGCGAGCTGCCGCGATCGTGGGCCGCGTGATACTGATCGATGCCCAAGACACGATATCCGGCGGCAGCCAAATGAAAGGCCGTTGCACTGCCGACCCCGCCGAGTCCAATCACGATCACATCCCAAGTTGCCATCGCATCTCCTCCCCTCGAAAAAATGCCCGAACACCCTTTTTGTAGTAGGCGTTCTGGCGGGTCGAGCCAGGGTTTCAGTTGCCAGAGGTAGAGCCAGCCATTGAAATCAGCGCTGGCCAAGTGCTTACCGTCGGATGACTCCGCTGGCGATTTGACCAGCGGTACTCTGGGCGGCGGTTAGCCTGCGATCGCCGGTGCCGTCTGATGCCCGTTCATGCGTCGAAGTAACCTGCCGCCGAGCAGATCGTATGCATCGATTCCGCCGCCTTAGGTGCTGGCGACCGTAATACCGTTTCCGAGATCGATAATTTGTTCCATGCCCGCTCGGTGCTGGGTCTCGACCGGTGGCTTGGAACGATCATTCACGTCATAGGTCAGCGCCCGCGCGTCGTTGCTGGCCGACGAAAAGTGCTTGCCGTCGGCGGCATAGACGCCGATCAGCGTGGACCCGTGCCGCGGGGAGCGATCCCGCCTCGAAAGCGCTTATTTCCGCGGCAGCTCCTGGAGCTCCACCATGTTCCCGGCCGGATCTCGCACGAAGA
>CAZWUX010000442.1:0-3438 GCA_964637665.1 uncultured Anaerolineae bacterium | reverse complement strand
GCAGGCCCGCCGGGCGTAAGCCCGGATGGAGTGTCAAGCAAACCGCAGGTTTGCCATTTACTGGCGCATGTGCCCCACCAGCTTGTAAGGATCGAGCGCGTCACGCAGCGCGTCGCCGATGTAGTTAAGCGAGATAACTGTGAGGAAAATCATCGCCCCCGGAAAGACCGTCTGCCAGGGAAAGACGCCCATCGTCGTGCGGGCATCCTGAAGCATGTTGCCCCAGCTCGCCGTAGGGGGCTGGATGCCATATCCCAGAAAGCTCAGCCCCGACTCGGTCAGGATGGCCCACGCGGTGCCCATCGTGCCGCTCACGATCACCGGGCCGATGGCGTTCGGCAGGATGTGCCGGATGATGATGTGCGCATCGCTGGAGCCGTACGAGCGGCAGGCGCGCACGAAATCGGACTCGCGCAGTTTCAGGAACGCGCCGCGCACCAGCCGGGCGACCGTCATCCACGAGGTTGCCCCGATGACGAGGATGATGTTCCCCAGCCCACCCTGCATGAAGGTGATGTTCGATTCTCGTAAAATGAAAGATAAGAACAGCAGCACGAACAACTGCGGAAAGCTGAAAAAGAAATCGGTGAACCGCATCAGACCGTTGTCGATGGCCCCTCCGTAGTATCCCGCCACTCCGCCCACTATCGTCCCGACGACGGAGGCCGTCGTCATCGCCAGCACGCCGACCAGCAGGGAAATCCGGCCACCGTAAGCCACCCGCGTGAGGATGTCGCGGCCATTTTTGTCAGTCCCAAATGGGTGTTCCAGAGAGGGCGTTTGCCAGCGGTTGGTGTTATCCAGAGCGTCGGGATCGTAGGGCGACACGAAGGCAAAAACGGACATGAGGACGATCAGCGACAGCAGGATGACGCCCAGTATCCCCATCGGGTGACGCCGGAAGTTGCGCCACACGATGTGGAGCATGGTTTCCTGCTCCGGGAGCTGGTCTTCCAGACCTGACAGAGCCGGGCTGTGGGGAGCTTGCGCCTGGGTAGCCATCATATTTGCCTCAGCTATTGGTAGCGTATTCGTGGATCGAGGTAGGCGTAGACAACGTCGGCGAGCAGGTTCGCGAAGACCATCATCATCGCGATGATCAGAATCGTGCCCATGAGGATCGGATAGTCGCGAAGCTCGACGGCGCGGAAGAAGAGGCGTCCCATCCCCGGCCAGCTAAAGATGATCTCCACGAACAGCGATCCGCCGAACAGCGCGGGCAGGTCGAGGGCCACGATCGTGACGAGCGGGATAGCCGCATTTTTCAGGGCGTGTTTGAATACGACTTTCGACTCGCTCAGCCCCTTGGCGCGGGCCGTGCGGATGTAATCTTCGTGGATAACGTCCAGCATACTCGCCCGCAGATAACGGGAATACCACGAAACCCAGCCCAGGCCGAGGGTGACCATTGGCAGTATCAGGTGAGACAGCCAGTCCCAGAGATTAAAGTCGGCTCCGATGGTGTGCATGCCACCGGCAGGCAGCAGGGGAAGGCCCGTCGCCGGATTCTTGATCCAGCTAAAAAAGATCAGGATGAGCATCAACCCCACCCAGAATACGGGGAGCGCCTGCCCGATAAAGGTAAGGGTGGTTGTGCCGATGTCCAGCAGCGAATACTGTCTGATGGCTGACAGCACGCCGACCAGAACGCTGATGATCAACACGACGAGAAACGTGCTGCCGATCAGGTAGGCGGTTGGCCCCAGCCTCTCGAACACTTCCACCGTGACCGGTCGGCCCGTCTGAAAGGAGTTTCCGAGGTCCCCTTGAACGGCGCGCTCTAACCAGCGCCCGTATTGAACGATGAGCGGCTGATCGAGGCCGAGCTTCACACGCAGTTCTGCGAGCGCTTCAGGGCTGGTCTGGCCCCGCGCGTACACGGCCAGCGGCCCGCCCGGCACCAGCCGCAGCACGAAGAACATCACCAGGCTGACCAGCAGCAGCAGAGGAATAGCTTCCAGCAAGCGTCGCACGATATATCGTGACATCGTTATCGCCTTTACCAACGGTCAGGGAAGCGACGCTTCCCTGACCGTGTTTTTTCACACGCGAACTACTGCTCCAGATACCAGTCCTCGGCATCCCAGCCCGCAGGCGTGTAAAGCTCGTTGACGTGCCAGCCCTTTAGAGCAGGGTTGGAGAAGGCGAAGTTCGAGAGCACGCCCTGAACGGCCTCGGAGACGTAGTCGTGGTAGACTTTGTCGGCGATCTGGCAGTACAGCTCGTGACGTTTTTCTACGTCAATCGTCTGGCCTGCCTCTCTGGCCCACGCGTCGATCTCCTCGTCGTCGATACGAGACATATTCATACCCGACGGGTTCTGCTCGCTCGGAATGTTCCACGAGGCATAGAAGCTCTCGGTGCGGAACTGCGGATCGGGCATACCGGGGTCGTGGTCCCACCACAGGACATCGAACTCGCCCCGGTACATGAAGGACCCATCGGCCCAGCTGCTGTACATGACGGTGGCTTCGTAGTTCTGAAGGTACATGTCGATGCCAACGTCCTTCAGCTCATCCACCATCACCAGCTCGTTGTCTTCCTGGCCCCAGTTGGCGTAGGTGCCCACGCTCAGGCGCAGCGGTGTGCCATCTTCGGCGGTTTCGCAGCCGTTGCATTCACGGACGCCGTCGCCATCCTCATCCGTCCAGCCAGCTTCGTCGAGCAGCGCGCGGGCGGCGTCTTTGTCGTATGGGTAAGGCTCCATGTTGCAGGCATACTGCGGCCAGAGATCGTACAGTGAGGTGATCAGCTCAGGCTCAAACAGCCCTTGGACGCGCCAGTTGTAGGTCACCGCCTCACGGCTGATCGCCATCAGAATCGCCTTGCGGACGCGCACATCGCCCAGCAGGGGATGCGGCTCGTCCAGATTCTCCGGGTTTTTGAGGTTGAACTGAATGCGGTTGAAGAAGGGGGTGCCCCCGCCGCCCATCGTGAACCCGGCGTTGGCGGTCTCCAGCACCTGCGGCTCGCCTGCGATCCAGGCGTTGAAGTCCGCTTCGCCGCCCAGCAGCATCTGGCGCTGAACCTCAAGGTCGGGCACGATCAGCCAGTTGATCTGATCGAGGTAGGGCTTGCCCTCTTCCCAGTAGTACGGGTTGCGCACGAAGGTGATGTGGTCAGAGGCGACCCACTCGTCGACGATGAACGGGCCGTTGGTGGGGCTGACGGTCCGGTTCCACTCCCACTGGAGCATGTCGGACGGCTCGCCCGTCCCCGCACGCGGCAGGATGCCGTTGCGGAACTGGGCTTCCCACGCAGGATAGGGCTCGCTGTAGTGGACGATGGCCGTAACATCGTCCGGGGTTTCGATCCGTTCGATCTTGTCGAACCCGGCGTTGATGGCGCAGCCGCTCGTCTCGCTGCTGCACACTTCCCACGTGAACACGAGGTCGTCGGAGGTCAGGGGGGACCCGTCAGACCATTTCAGCCCTTCGC
>CAZWUX010000441.1:0-3448 GCA_964637665.1 uncultured Anaerolineae bacterium | reverse complement strand
GCTGGGAACTCTTCCCGGCGGAGCTGGGCAACATCGCCGGTCAGGCCGTCGTTGACCTGCGCGCGGGCGAGGATGTCCCCGAGGTCATCAGCACGGACATGGTCTTCGTGACCGCCGACAACATCGACGAGTTCCTTCAGTAGTTAAGGAACTGTCCGGAGAGGGCAGGACAGGCTGCTGGTGCGGACCATCGTCTGCCCTGCTCCTCTCCACCGTTTGAAGCGTAACATGCTCACCGCCGAGATGCAATTGGCGTCTTTGTGCCGCCCTGAACGTGACGCGCATAGAGGCACATTCAGGGCGGCATCAGGACAAACCGCAGGAGAAGAATATGTCGACTCTAAGCAAGGCTAAGGAACCGGGTTCGGACAGGATGGTAGACCAGACGTTTTGGAAGGTATGGCGCAGCTACGGGATCATCATTATTCTGCTGGCCTTTGGGTTCGTGCTCTCCCTGCTTACCGACCGTTTCCTGACGGCAGGTAATCTGCTGAACGTCGCCAAGCAGGTTGCGGTGCTCACGCTTATTTCGCTGGGCATCCTCATCACCATCGTCACCGGCAACGTGGACCTGACCGTCGGCGCGATGCTCGGCCTGACCGGCGCATTGATCGCTGGCTGGACGATCCGGTTTGGCCTCGTGCCGGGCCTGTTGATGGGTTTCGGCGTTGCCATCGCCATCGGATTTCTGAACGGGTTTCTGGCGACGCGCGGCAAGGGGCTGGCGGTTATCGTCACGCTGGCGATGATGATGATCCTTCAGGGGATCACCCTGCTTTATACGTCAGGCCGCCCCATCGTCGGCTTTCCGGAGCAGATCCGCGTGCTGGGCACCGGGTTAATTGGCCCGATCCCGGTACCGGTTATCGTCGCCGCCATCGCCGCCGTCCTCGTGCATATCATGCTCCAGCACACGACCTATGGCCGCCAGCTTTACGCCATCGGCGGGAACACCGAGGCCGCGCGGCTGTCCGGTATTCAGGTCAAGCTGAACGTGATTTTCGCGTTCGTGCTGTCGGCCCTGCTCTCGGCAATGGCCGGGCTGGTCCTGATCGCGCGCGTCTCATCTGCGCACCCCAACGCCGGTATCGGCGACGAGCTCTCCGCCGTCGGCGCTGTGCTCATCGGCGGTGCCAGTCTGGACGGCGGCGCAGGCCGCGTGATCAGCACCATCGCCGGTGTCCTGATCCTGGGCATGATCAGCAATGGCCTCAACCTGCTGCAAGTCAACCCCTACTATCAGTATGTCGTCAAGGGCGTGATCATCCTCGTCGCCATCCTGATGGATCAGTGGGGCCGCCGCTCCTGATCGGAAAGCGAGGCAAGACCGTGACTGACCAGAACTACCGTCTGGAGATGGTCAACATCTCGAAGGCCTTTCCGGGTGTGCAGGCGCTGTCGGATATCACCTTCAACCTCCGGCCCGGCGAGGTCCATGCGCTGGTCGGGGAGAACGGTGCGGGCAAGAGCACGCTGATCAAAATCCTGAGCGGGGCCTACCAGCGCGACAGCGGGGCGATCTGCATGGACGGGGAGGACGTGGAGATCAACAACCCTTCCCACGCCCTTGCCCTCGGCATCATTACGATCTATCAGGAGACGAGCATCTGCGGCGAACTCTCCGTCGCCGAGAACATTTTTATGGGCAGGCTGCCCCGGTCAGGGCCGTTCGTGCAGTGGCAGGGCCTCTACGACGACGCACAAAAGCTGCTCGACCAGCTTGAGACGCCGTTCGATGCCAGATCGAGATTGGGCGATCTCTCGACCGCCCAGCGTCAAATGGTCGAGATCGCGCGTGCCCTGTCAATGAACGCGCGAGTCATCGTATTCGACGAGCCGACCGCCTCACTGACGGACAGCGAGGTCGAGGTTTTATTCAACACGATCCGCCAGCTTCGCGCCGGCGGCGTGTCCATCATCTATATCAGCCACCGCCTGTCGGAGATTTTCGCCCTCAGCGACCGCGTGACTGTCCTGCGGGACGGGGTGTGGGTGTCGACGGCGGAGACCCGCGCCACCGACGAGGCGACGATCGTCCGGCACATGGTGGGGCGCAACGTCGACGATCTGTTCAGCCGTCAGGGCGAACATGCGGACACAGAGCCGGTGCTCACCGTGACGGGCCTGACGGGCCACAAATTCTTCGACATCTCGTTCGAGGTCCATGCAGGCGAGATCGTCGGCCTGTTCGGGCTGGTGGGTTCGGGCCGCACCGATCTGGTCCGCGCGCTGTTCGGGGCCGAGGCCATCCATTCCGGCAGCATCCAGATCAACGGCGAGCCGGTCGCCCCCCGCTCCCCCAGAGACGCGATCCGGTCCGGCGTCGTGCTCGCGCCAGAGGATCGCAAAGAGCACGGCCTCGTGCTGGGCATGACCGTTCAGGAGAACGTCACGCTCCCCAATCTCAAACGTGTGTCGGAGTTCGGCTTCCTGCGCCCCCGTTACGAGCGCGAGCTGGCCGGACGCTACCGCGACGAGCTGGCGATCCGCACCCCCACGCTGGCGACGCAGGCCGCGTCACTCTCCGGCGGCAACCAGCAGAAAGTCGTGCTGGCGAAGTGGCTGGCCCGTAAGCCGAAAGTCCTGATCCTCGACGAGCCGACGCGCGGCATCGACGTGGCGGGCAAAGCAGAAGTGCACCGCCTGATGAACAGCCTCGCGGAACAGGGAGTCGCCGTGCTGATGGTCTCCTCCGAACTGCCGGAGATTCTCGGCATGAGCGACCGCGTGCTGATCATGCACGAGAAGCGTCTCGCCGGAGAGCTGGCGAGGGCGGACGCCACCGAGGAGCGGATCATGGCCTATGCCACCGGCCAGATGAAACGCGAAAAAGAAACCACCGGAGAAGCACATGCCGCGTTCTGACTGGCTCGACGAACTGAGCGCGCTGATCGCTCCCCAGCAGGTCATCACCTCGCCGGAGACGATCGCCGATCACAGCTACGACTGGTGGCCCGTCGCCGCCAAGTGGCGCGGGCAGGGCAAGCAGCCCTACCGGCCCGACGCCGTGATACGCCCCGTCTCTACGGAGCAGATCGCCCGCATTCTCCACTGGGCATCGGCACATGCGGTTCCCGTCACGCCCTGGGGCGCGGGTTCGGGTGTGACCGGCGCGGCGCTGGCCGTGCAGGGCGGCATCTCCCTTGACCTGTCCGCCATGAACAACCTTCTGATGTTCGACGAGACGAACCTGCTCGTGCGCGTGCAGGCCGGGATGATGGGCCACCGGCTTGAGGAGGCGTTGAACGCGCGCGGATTCACCCTCAACCACTCGCCCCAGTCCCTCGACCGCTCGACCGTCGGCGGCTGGATCGCAACCCGCGCGATGGGCCAGTTTTCATCGCGCTGGGGCGGCATTGAGGACCTCGCCCAGAGCCTCACCGCTGTCCTGCCGACGGGGGAAATCGTGGAAACCGTGCTCGCCCCGCGCGCCGCCGTTGGCCCCGAT
>CAZWUX010000440.1:0-3459 GCA_964637665.1 uncultured Anaerolineae bacterium | reverse complement strand
GAAGCACGCCGTCGAGGTCGAGACCCCAACGGCTGACGCGGGAGGATGCCCGGTTAAGCGCGGCGAGATAGTGCGCCTGCTCTCGAGCCTGCTCGTACAGCCGTGCGCTGTCGATGGCTATCGCGGCCTGATTGGCGAGCGCCGCCAGCACCTCGGCATCGTCGGGCGTGTACTGGTCTGCCTCATCGCTGTCGAGGTTGATGAACCCTACGACCTCCCCATCAACGAGGATGGGCGCGCCCAAATAGGCGCGAATCCACTGGATGGAAGGCTCGTCATCCGGCCAGGTGGGATACTCGCGCACGTCGGCGGCGATCACCGGCTGGCGAGTCCGCAAGAGTTCGGAGAAGGGAGCAAATTCATGGATTATGGACATGGGAGGTACCATCGGCTCCATCAGGCCATGCATGTCATAGCACGCGCAGTACTTGGCCACCCTGATCGCCCCGCCATCTTCATCGAACAACATAATGTTCGCCCCGCTGTGCGGCACGAGTTCCTCGACAGCCTCCAGAATACGGTCCAGCACCTCGTCGAGTTCGAGCGTGCTGTGTAGCATCGCCGCCGTGTCGCGCAGTGTTTCGGCCAGCAGACGCTGCTTGCGTTCCGCATCCTCGGCTTGCACCCGCTCGGTGATGTCCCGCGCGACGAAGACGACAGTGTCAGGCCCTAAAACATCCCGGTCCATAGGGAAGGTCCGGGCTTCAAACCAGCGATGACCCGCCGGTACGTCGAGGCTGTATTCCACACTCTGAACTTCCCCGGTGGCGAGCGCCTGCCGGATCGCCATGAGGGATTTATCCGCCGCCTCGCGCGGCAGAATATCGGAAACCCGGCTTCCTTTGAGCTTTAAGGCGTCAGCGGCCAGCAGGTCATCCGGCGCTCCGAGCACTTCGAGGTACGTCCCATCCCCGTCCAGAATGAATCCCACGTCGGGCATGGCGCTGGTAAAGGCCGCCAGCCGGGCCTCGCTCCGACGTAGGGCCTCCTCGGCCTGCACCGGCTCGGTGATGTCGATGATCAAGCCCAGCGAGCTTTGCAGTTCGCCATCAGATGACAGGATGGGTGCGCCGGAAATAAGCACCTGCCGCTTCTGGCCCTTCTTCCCAACCAGCTCAACCTCGTAACGTGACGCGGTTCCGCTGGGCCGTTTGGCAAGCTCCTCCTTGATTCTCCGCAGGCTTTCCCCCAGGAAGAATTCGGAAAAGTGGACGCCCATCAGGTCTTCGGGCGAATCAACCTGAGCGAGCTCGCATATCGCCGGGTTGGCGTAAATGGTATATCCCTCCGGGTCAAGCTGCCAGAGGCCGGTCGGCGCGTTCTCGGCCAGAACGCGGTAGCGCTGCTCGCTGGCCTGTAAGGCCTGTTCGGCCTGTACACGCTCGGTGATGTCGTGGAAGATGGTGACGAACTCATCTTCGTGGAGGCGGTAGGCCGATACCCAGTACCAGCGGTTCAGCGCCTCGGAGTAAAGCTCGAATCGGGCCGGTTCGCCCGTGCGAACGACCTCGCCGTACAGGCGGATCCATTTCTCGTCCTCGATGCCGGGGATGACCTCCGTGACCGGCCTGCCGATGATCTTCTCCCGCACCAGGCCGGTCTGTTGCTCGAAGGCATCGTTGACATCCAGGAAAATGTAATCGACGGCTTGGCCGTTCTCGTCAAGCACGATCCGGTGATAGGCGAAGCCGCTCAGCATGTTCTCGAACAGGTCGTGGTACTTCTGCTCACTCTCACGCAGCGCCCATTCGGCGGCCCGTTCCTCGGTCTGATCGCGGAACACGAGCACGACGCCCGTGACCTCGCCCTGCTCGTTGTGGATGGGTGCGCCGCTGTCCGCGATGGGGTACTCTGTGCCATCACGAGAGATGAGCAGCGTGTGGTTCGCCAGCCCGATGACGATGCCTTCGTTCAGCACCCGCTCGACGGGGCTTTCGACCTCGCTGCGCGTTTTTTCGTTGGCAATTTTGAAGACGTTGGGCAGCGGTTCGCCTGCCGCCTCCGCTTCACTCCAACCGGTGAGGGCCTCCGCCACCGGGTTCATCTGCTGGATGCAACCCTGTTTGTCGGTTGTGATGACGGCATCGCCGATGCTGTACAGGGTGGTGCGGCTGCGCTCCTCGCTCTCGCGCAGGGCTTCCTCGAGCTTCTTGCGCTCGGTGATGTCGGTGATGAAGCCTTCCAGCACAAGGCCATCGCCGTCAGGGGATCGAACAGCCTCACCCTGCTCCCAGACCCATTTCTGCTCCCCACCCGCCGTCGTGATGCGATAGACCATCTGGTACGATTCGCCGGCTTTGATCCCGGCCTGCACCGCGCTCGACACCGCCGCCCGATCCTCAGGGACGATGAGATCGGCATAGGCTGCGCCCCGGTTGTCGATCAGATCGGCGGGGCGGTAACCCGTCAGGGCGAGGGTTCCCTCGCTGACAAACTTCATCGTCCAGTTTTCGTCGTTCAGGCAGCGGTAGGCCATGCCGGGCAGGTTGCCCATCAGCGTTTCGAGGGTGCGCTGGCTCTCGCGCAGGGCGTGCTCTGCGCTGGCGCGATCGGCTGTCAGGCCGGAGACGGCCACGCCGAATGCGATGAAGATGGCGAGGACGACCAGCCGGATATACAGCTCGTGCGGCGGCACGTGGAGGATGAGCAGGTTTATGAACGTCCCGTCATAGAACACGAGCGCATCTATTATGGCGTCGACGATCCAGACGGCCAACCCTAAGACGATGGACAGGATTATTGTGCGGAGTCTCGTATTCACTTTTGCAACCCTTGCGCCGGACCCGGAACCACATTGCCCCGGGTCTGCTCCAAGCGTTCCTTAAGCCCTGTTCCGTTTGGGCGCGGTACGCTGTTGGCGAGCCACGAGAAGAAGGAGGGGGAACAGAGATGATCCGCCATCCGGGGCAGAGATACATTATAGAATGGCGGTCTTTTATCTATAATAATACAAAGAAAGTATACATGCTTAGTTATCATTAGCCATTCGTACTTCTATGAATGCTATGACTCCCCGGAGCCGCTCAACCGGGGCCCCGGCGATGGTGGAGGCGGTGCAGCAGCCAGCCGCGCATGCTCACCCGGTCGAAAACGACTATACTGGTGGAAAAATAGGAGAAGCGCAGCCCTCATGGATCATCGCATACTCGTTGCCTACGGAAGCAAATACGGTTCGACCAGGGAGATCGCCGAGCGGATCGGCGGGGTGCTGAGCCGGGCCGGGCTGCCCGTCGTGGTGCAGCCGGTGGGCGAGGCGGGCGATCCTGCGGACTACCGCGCGGTCGTGCTGGGCAGCGCGATCTACGGCAGCAGGTGGCGCGACGAGGCCGCCGCTTACCTCAAGCAGCACGCCGGGGCGCTGATCGACCGCGACGTGTGGCTGTTCTCCAGCGGCCCGACCGGCGAGGGCGATCCGGTCCAGCTTATGCGGGGTCTGGGCTTCCCGGAGGGCCTTCAGGG
>CAZWUX010000439.1:0-3481 GCA_964637665.1 uncultured Anaerolineae bacterium | reverse complement strand
GAGCTGTCCGCACTGCCCCACCTCGTTCTCGTGTGCGGCCACTACGAGGGGGTCGACGAGCGGGTCCGGCAGCTCGCCATCACCGACGAATTGTCCATCGGCGACTATGTGCTCACCGGCGGCGAGCTGGCCGCGATGGTCGTGATCGACGCGGTGACGCGTCTGCTGCCCGGCGTGCTCGGCGACCCGACCGGGCCCCAGCAGGATTCCCACGCCACCGGCCTGCTCGAAGGCCCTCACTACACCCGCCCCCCTGAGTTTCGCGGCCTATCCGTGCCCGACGTGCTGCTCTCCGGCCACGCCGCCAACGTCGACCGCTGGCGGCGCGAGCAGGCCCTCCGCCGGACGTGGCAGCGCCGCCCCGACCTGCTCATCGACGCCCCCCTGACCGAGTCCGACCGCGCCTTTCTGTCCGAACTCGCCCGCGAGGACATCGCCCGCCGGACGGAGGAACACACAGAGTGAGCGCCCCGGCGTTTATCGCTCAATTTGCCGAATGGGCGGCGGACCACCCTGACGTGCGGGCGGCTGCCCTCGTCGGATCGTGGGCGCGCGGCGCGGCGCGCGAGGGATCGGATATCGACCTGATCCTGATCGTCACCGACCCTGCCGACTTCCTTCAACAGGATGCGTGGCTCAACACCTTCGGCGTAGTCGAGCGTGTGACGCGCGAGGACTGGGGCCGCGTGCAGTCGCTGCGGGTGTATTATCAGGGCGGCCCGGAGGTCGAGTTTGGCATCACGACCGCCGAATGGGTGGGTACGTCGCCCGTCGATGCCGGGACCGCCCGCGTGGTCCACGACGGCCTGCGCATATTAGTCGATCCGGACGGCCTGCTGGCCGATCTGCTGGCCGCGCTCGCGCTGTGATAGATGTGGAGGCAGGTTGAGGATGATGCAAGATTCAGATGGACAGGGGGACTACACCGTACTTACCGATCATCAAGGACGTGATATCCGTCTGACTGCTGAGCGTTGGCAGCATATCCTGAAACACCCGGAAATGGACGGGCAGCAGGAACGTATCGCGGAGACCTTATCCAGCCCGGAGCGGATCATTGTCACTGTGAAGGATGATTCGGTTCATGCCTACCATCGTCTTTATTCAAAAACACCCGTAACGCGTAAATTCTTGATAGTTGTGGTAAAAATAGATGATGAAGATGCATTCGTGTTGACTGCCTATTTCAGCAGTCGCGAGAAGCGAGGTAAGAAGATATGGCCCGTGTAAAGGTATGGTACGATCAGCAGGGCGATTATCTGGAAGTTATCTTCGAGGACGCGCCCGCCACGCTGGAGGAGGTCGAGGATGACGTTTTCGAGCGGCGAACGCCCGATGGCCGGGTCGTGGGTTTCGCCGTGTTCAACGTCAGCAAGCATGATCGGGATTCGATAGCTCTCCCCCTCAGCGTGACGGCACAGTCCTCGGCGGCATAGCTCACCTCGGTGCCCCTGCGCGCCATCCCCGGATATAATCAGGGCGGACCGCCAGCCATGACGCAGCCGACGGGGTAAACCGCCGCGTGACGAAGAAAAAATCGACCTCCACCCGCCGTAAACCGGCACAGTCAAAAAAGACGCCGCGCAAGCGATCCGCCTCCCGCCAGCGCAGCGCCATCCAGAAGCCGCAGATGAAGATCAAAACCGGCGAGGCCGCGCGTCAGGCCCAGGTCGAGCAGGCCAGCCGCCCGCTGACGGTCTGGGGCGTGCTGATCCGCTTCCTGCCCGTGTGGGTGCTGATCCTCATGATCCTGATCCTTGCCCCGACGCTGCCCCTGCGCGCCGTGCAGGGATTCGCGGGCTGGGTGGGTGGGCTGTTCCCCGGCGCGGGGACGCCGCAGTCCGTCGAGCCGGTGTTCATCGTCGAGGACGCGGAAGGCCGCTCACTGGAGGACAGCGAGCTGCCTGAGCCGAGCTGGAGTCTGGAGGTGTCGCCCGTATTCACCTCTGAGGTGCGCGCCTGGGCGGACGAGATCGGCGTGTGGTCGACGGCCTACCGTATCAAGCCCAACCTGATCGCCACGTTGATGCAGATCGAGTCCTGCGGCAACCCGGACATCGTTTCCCCGGCGGGGGCCGCCGGGCTGTTTCAGGTGACGTCCATCCACTTCGAGGAGGGGGAGGACCCGCTCGACCCCGACACGAACGCCCGGCGGGGCCTGACCTACTTCGCCCAGATGTACGCCCGCGCCAACGGCGATCTGGGGCTGGCGCTGGCGGCCTACAACGCCGGTCCGAGCGTGCTCGTGCTCTCGCCCGCCGAGTGGCCCGCCGAGACGCAGTCTTACCAGTTCTGGGGCAGCGGAATCTACGAGGAGGCCGAGCTTGGCCTCGATCAAAGCCCGACCCTGCAAGACTGGCTGGAGGCGGGCGGCGCGGCGCTCTGTGAGCAGGCGGCGGAGGCGCTTGGCGCAGAGTAGCTGATTCTCACTATCTGGCGTGGGCTTTCCCCTTTCCGCGCGTTATAATCCCTCTGGATATCGAACCACCGTTCTATTGGTCACCTGGCAGGGGAATCCATGTCCGACTTTAAACTGGTAGCCGACTACGAGCCGACCGGCGATCAGCCGGAGGCCATCGAACAGCTTGTCTCCGGTCTGGCGGAGGGCCATACGCACCAGACCCTTCTCGGCGCGACGGGCACCGGCAAGACGTTCGTCATGGCGAACGTCGTCGAGCGCATCAACCGCCCGACGCTCGTCATCGCCCACAACAAGACGCTCGCCGCTCAGCTTTACAGCGAGTACAAGGCGTTCTTCCCGCAGAACGCCGTCGAGTACTTCGTTTCGTACTACGATTACTATCAGCCCGAAGCCTACGTCCCCCAGCACGACCTCTACATTGAGAAGGACGCGTCGATCAACGAGGAGATCGACCGCCTGCGGCTGGCGGCGACCGCCGCCCTGCTCAGCCGCCGCGACGTGCTGATCGTGGCCTCCGTGTCGTGCATCTACGGCATCGGCGATCCACAGGCGTGGAAGCAGGCCCAGCTTCACGTGCAGCGCGGGGCGACGATGCGCCGCAACACGATCCTGCGCCAGCTCACGCTTCTCCAGTACAACCGCAACGACTTCGACCTGTCACGCGGCACGTTCCGCGTACGCGGCGACACGCTGGAGATCATGCCCGGCTACAGCCAGGAGGTGTTCCGCATCTCCCTGTGGGGCGACGAGGTCGAGCGCATCGTCCGCGTCGATCCCATCACGGGCGAGCTGCTCGAAGAATTAGACGAGGTGCAGATTTTCCCCACCAAGCAGTTCATCGCCGAAACGGATCGTGTCGCCGAGGCCATCCGCAACATCGAAACCGAGCTTGACGAGCGGCTCGTGTGGCTGCGCTCTCAGGAGCGCCTGCTCGAAGCGCAGCGGCTCGAACAGCGCGCCCGCTACGATCTGGAGATGCTGCGCGAGGTTGGCTACTGCGCCGGGATCGAGAACTACTCCCGCCACCTCGACCAGCGTCCGCCCGGCAGCGCCCCGGCC
>CAZWUX010000438.1:0-3484 GCA_964637665.1 uncultured Anaerolineae bacterium | reverse complement strand
CCTCGTTGATCAGCACGATGCGGTCGCACAACTCCTCGACCAGGGATGGCTCGTTTTCCTCCTCGGCCCCCTCGTCGAAGTCGGGTTCGGCGCTCAGAAATTCGTCAAACTCGGATGCGTAGTCGGACCGGCGCGCGCGGCGAGCCTGCGCGCGCTCGTCGATCTGAGTTTCCTCGCAGTACGGACAGATCGTCCAGGGGAGTTCCAGCAGCCGACTGCAATGCTGGCAGGGCTTCTTTAGCTTGGTGTGGCAGTATGGGCACAGCCGCCAGTCTTCCTTGGTCGGATTTCCGCAGCCGGGGCAGACGTTCCGGCGCTCAATCTCCTGCAGCAGCGCCTCTTCTTCAAGCGCGCGCTCGTACTGCTCGGTGAGCGTCTCGCGCGGGCGCAGGATAAGATACAGAAGCAGGCCGGGCACGTTGAGGATCGCGACGACCAGCGCGGCGAGAACCTGCGCGAACACGTCTCTGGAGCGCGAGCGCATGTCGCGGAACGTCCAGATGACGAGCGCGATCCAGACCGCCGTCCCGACGGCGGCGAGCACCGCCGTCACGGCGATCAGGGTGCCGCTGAGCTGTTCGAGATCGAGCGTCGGGTTAATCGGCACGCGCAGGCCCTCCTGAACTGGTCGCCAGATATGCGGGCATTATACAGAGAGGCGCGGTGCCCGGCAACACGGATAGAGTCTATCAGTCGGCCAGTCTATTAGTCTATCAGTGGCTCGCTGCGCTCGCGGCTTGTAAACAAGCTAGTGGGATGCCGCCCCGCCGCGCGCGTGATGTTCTTTCGGGCCGGGGCAGGGGGGCGGTGAGGTCGCACGCGTCACCGCGCTTGCAGACCGTTTCATCGGGCCACGCGGAGAGCATGGAGAACCGCACAGCCGTTCTCCCAATGAAAAACGTTCGCGTTTTTCAACTATCGCAACCTGAATACCCGACCGTGGCAGACGCACCCAGCCTGAACGTCCGGCCCGGAGCGGTTCATCCACCAGAATCCCAACCTCACGCGTGCCCGGCTTTTTGTCGGCGGGCAGGTGTGCTATAACGAGTGCGCCGTACTGTGTATCACAGGCTGAGGATTCGGACCGCTTTAAAGGGAGAGATGACATGGTGGATCGGGTAGAGCATCACATTATCCTACTGCCCTACGAAAATTACTGGACGTGGGTTGACGCGGTGCGCGACTATGCCGTTCATTTCCGGGCCTCGGTGACGCCCCGCCCGCAGAATGCGGCGAATTTTCACTATCCCGATCAGGTTATCACGGTGATCGACAGCCCCAGCGCGCATGCCTCGCTGGGGTACATCGTCGACTGGTTGGAGCATGAAGCGCCAGAGGTTCCGCTCGACATCATCTCGGCTGATACGCCGGAGGAGGCGCGCGCGCTGCTCAACCAGCGCGTGGCACGTGACACGCGGTTCGGGGATGAGGTACTGGACGAGGCGGAGGGGCCAGACGAGCCGTTCCGCCTCATCTGGCCGACTGATTACCCGGTCATCATGCAGCCGTTCGGGGCCAACCCGGAGATTTACCGGCGATGGGGGCTGCCGGGCCACGAGGGGATCGACATCCGCGCGCCGCTCAACAGCCTCGTGTATGCGGCGGCTGATGGGGAGGTCTATCACGTCGATGATGGCACGGGCGGGCACGCTTATGGGATACACGTACGCATCCGGCACCCCGGTGGTTACCGGACGATCTACGCTCACCTGAACCGGGCGCTCGTGAGCCGTGGTTACCTCGTCAGCGCGGGGGATGTGATCGGGTTGGCCGATGCGACGGGTAACTCGACCGGCAGCCATCTGCATCTGGCCCTGAAAAAGGATGGGGCGACCAGCAGCGGTGAGACAGATTACCCATCGGATTTCGTCGATCCGACTCCCTATCTCGTGGATGCGCCGGAGCTTGCACGGGGATCGACTCCGGAATGGTGGCCGTACGGGGAGTGCTTGAGCGGCGTCCACGCGCGGCTTGGCGGCGGGATGGAGGAGGCGGATTGGTCGCTGATGCGCGATCTGGGGTTCGATGCGATCAAGTTTCGCAGTGATGCGGACAGCGGCGATGTCATTCGGGCGAGGGGGATTTCCCCGGACATCTTCGCGCTCGTGCAGTTATGGATGGATCCGCAGGGCAGATCCATCACGCCGCGTGCTTTCGTCGATGAGGTGGCGGAGGGGATGGGCCGCTTCTACGATCAGGGGGTGCGCTTTTTTGAAGTGCATGGCGAGCCGAACCTGACGCCGTCCGGGCTGGGGTCAAGTTGGAAGACGGGCGCGGAGTTCGGGGAGTGGTTCATCGACGTGATCGGGCTGCTCAGACCGAGCTTTCCCGACGCGCAGTTTGGGTGGCCGGGGCTTTCGCCGGGGCCGTCGGCATCAGGTATGCGGCTGAACGACCGGGATTTTCTGGCAAGCGCGCGCGACGCGGTCCGGCAGGCGGACTGGGTGGGCTGTCACTGCTACTGGAAGGATGAGGATGACGTGTTCTCCGAGGTCGGGGGTGGTAACTTCCGCGCTTATCAGAGTGTGTGGCCGGATAAGCTCCTGCTGATCACGGAGTTCAGCAATTTATCCCGCCGGGTGACGCCGTTCGAGAAAGGGCAGCAGTACGCGCGCTACTTCGCGTATCTGCGCGAGGAGACTTCGGTCGGCGCGGCGTTCGGCTTCGTCATCTCGTCCGCCGAGCATTATGCGGATGAGGTCTGGCGGAAAGAGAACGGCAGGCTGAGCGACATCGCTCGTGGGATGATCGCGTGGTCGGAGGGGTAGGGGGCGAACTGACAAAAAAGCTCACTCACGAACCGGTGGTGCTGCTATCCGTCGCGACAAGTTCGACCTCCGACACGTAAACCTTGTAGGCGTGGCCCGATGCGTAAAATCGAAGCTGCTGGATGAGCACAGGTTTCTGCTCGTCGGGCAGCTTCGTCAATAGATTGCCCGACCGGAATGAGTACCAGGTTTGCAGATTGACACGCTCATGCTCGCCCCGGCAGGTCGCACAGGACAGCGGGTAGTCCGCCGCCGGGTCGTGATACGCATAGAACCCCTGAATGTATTCCCGCTCGACGCCGAGTTCGTCTATGTAGCTGATACGCAGCATGAGCGGACACTCGCTGCCCTGCTGGCCGCAGGTGGAGAGTGACTGCTCCTCGATGTAGAATGTCGCCCGGAGTTCGAGGGATTCCAGATCGGACGTGTCGATGTTAACCGCCTGTATCAGCCCCGTCTCGCCGTGCCCCAGCCGCAGATCGCTCCATTTCTCCTGCGACCGGTCGAAAGCCAGCACACTGCGCCCGGCGAACTCTGTATTGTAGGCCACGCCAGGCGGATACTCGCTGTCGTCATACAGCTCCCAGCCGTTCGTATAGGGAAGCCTGAAATTGCCATTGCGGATTGCCGTCTCGGTGGGCGGCAGCGCGGTGAAGGCCGCCTCCTCGCGCCCGGCGGCAACCCGGGTGCTGGCGTCTAATACACGGGCCCGACCA
>CAZWUX010000437.1:0-3485 GCA_964637665.1 uncultured Anaerolineae bacterium | reverse complement strand
AACTCCGGATCAACTGCGAGGTGATCCAGGCCGTGCTGCCCGTACCCGATCGTCTCAAAGACCGCCTTGAGCAGGGCGCGTTCGACGAGGGCGTGCTGATCGGCTTCCGTCCGGGCGACATCGGCGTGGGACCGGTGACCCCCGACGAAAAGTTGGTCGCCGAACTCTACGTGGTCGAGCGCCTGCACCGTAAGGCGATCCTCAGTCTGGAGATATGCGACACGCTGTTCAAGGTCAACGCCCCGACCACGTTCGCGGGCCGGATTGGCGACCGCGTGAGCCTGCATCTGCCGCCGGAACGCATGGCGATGTTCGACGTGAAGACGCAGCGCGCCATCACCTAGTGCATACCCGTTCCCATCAACGAGGGAGATCAAATCATGTCTGAGTACCTGTGCGCGTTCGATATGGGCACGACCGGCGTGAAGGTCGGCATCCTCACCCCGGACGGGCAGGTGATCGGGACCGCCTATCAGGAATACGGCATCCAGATTTCCGGCCCGCAGTGGGTCGAGCAGTCCGTCGAGGAGATGTGGGCGGCGCAGGGCGCGGTCTGCAAGCAGGTGCTGCACGAAACCGGCATCGACCCCGCCGACATCGCCGCCGTCGGCGTCTCCTGCCAGCGGGCGACGTTCGTCCCGGTGGACGCGGATCAGAAGCCGCTGATGAACTTCATCGGCTGGCAGGACCAGCGCAGCATCGAGCAGTGCGAGTGGATGAAACGCGAGATCGGCGTCGAGCGCTACTACGAGATAGCCGGTCTGCCGCTGGACCCCATCGCCGCCGTGTCCAAAATCGTGTGGCTGAAGGATAACCAGCCTGACCTGTTCGAGCGCGCGCACCTGTTCGCCTCAACCCAGAACGTGCATCTGACCCAGCTTGGCGTGGAGGATGCCCCCTGCGACCTGCCCGACGCGGCCTACATGGGCCTGCTGGATGTCAATAACCTGACGTGGAGCGCCGAACTGCTCGACGCGCTGGGCATCCCCGCCGAGAAGATGCCCCGGCTCGTGCCATCCGGCACGCTGGTCGGCGAGGTATCGAAGGCCGCCGCCGAAGCGACCGGGCTGGCGGAAGGCACGCCTATCGTCACGGCGGGCGGCGATCTCCAGAACGCCGGGTTGGGCATGGGCGTGGCCGAGCCGGGCTTCGTGTCGGTCGGCATCGGGACGGGTGGCGGCGTGCTGATCGGCACCGACAAACCGCTGCGCCACCCGGACATCGCGCTCAACTGCCTGCCGCACGCCGCCGAGGGCATGTGGGAGCTGGAAGGCATCACGCTGGGGTCGGGGGCCGCCTACAAGTGGTGCCGCGACACGCTCGGCGAGGCGGAGCGCGCGCTCGCCGCCGAACAGGGTGTCGACCCCTACGAAATTCTCAACGCGAAGGTGACGGAAGCGCCCGTCGGGGCCAACGGCCTCGTCATGATGCCGATGTTATTAGGGGCCGGGTCGCCGAACTGGTACCCCCAGGCGCGCGGCGTCATGCTCGGCCTGAAGAGTTCGACGACCAAGCCGGAGATCGTCCGCGCGATGATGGAAGGCATCTGCCTCGAGCTGCGCTGGATCATCGAGTCGGCGGAGAAGCTGGGCACGGAGATCGAGGAGGTGCGCATCTGGGGCGGGGCGGCGAAATCGCCCGTCTGGAACCAGATCGCGTCGAACGTCTACGGCGTGCCCGCCGCGCGGACCGAGGTATCGGACGCCGGACTGGTCGGCGCGTCGATCTGCGCCGGGGTCGGCGTGGGCATGTTCGAGAACGCGCTCGACGGCGCTCACAACATGGTGCGCATCGCCGAGCGCTACGAGCCGGACCCCGCTGCGACGGCCAAATACGTCGACATGTTCGGCATCTACAAGGACGCCTATCACGCGCTCGTCTCCGCCGGGGTCTTCGAGCGGCTGGCCGCTCTGTAACGTCACACGGCAGGGACGCGCACGGCCCGGATTTAAATCGCCCGGAGAGCATCGCCGGCTGCCATCACGCAATGTGCCTCGCCCCGCTGACCGCGTCAGCGGCACAGGCCGCTGCGCGGAAGCCTGACAGGCGTCTCAACCGTGACGGTATCCGGGCCGTGATACACCACAGGAGAAACGCATGGCCGCTATGACATCACGCGAGCGGGTGGTGACGGCGCTCGATCACCGCGAACCCGACCGTGTTCCCTTCGACTGTCCGTTGAGCTACGGCCAGTACGAGATGCTGCGGGCGCACCTCGGTTACGGCGACGAGGTCAAGCCCGGCAGTTCGTGGCTGAGCATACAGCCGCCCGTCGACTTCGCGCAGAAGTTCGACATGGACCTGTACTACGTCGGCCTCAACCGGCAGCCGGACGCGCCGGTGTTCGAGTACGGGATGGAGACCTACACCGACGAGTGGGGCGTCACCTACCAGCGCGCGGAGAATCCCACCGGCTACCATTACGACTTCGCCGTCAACCCGCTGAAGGACGCGACGATCGACGATCTGGCCGACTATCCCTGGCCGGACCCGCACGATCCGGCCCTCGCGGACGGCGTGGCGGAGAAATGCCGCTATCTCTACGAGAACACGGACTTCGCGCTCGTCGGCAAGTTCTCCAACTCGATCTTCGAGCAGGCATTTTACCTGCGCGGCTACGAGCAGTTGTTCATCGATCTGGCCGCCGACCGCGAGTTCGCCTGCGCGCTGCTCGACCGCCTGACAGACATCGCCATCGCGCGCGCGGAGGTTGGCATCAGGGCGTGCGGGCCGTACATCCAGATCGTCCGGCTGGCCGGTGACGACATGGGCCACCAGCAGGGGACCCTGCTGTCGCCCCGCATGTTCCGCCAGTTGATCAAGCCGCGCTTCGCCCGCCTGTACAAAACGACCAAACAACTGCTGCACCAGTACAATCCGACCGGCAAACTGATGGCCCACACCGACGGGGATGTGTACCCTATCATCCCCGACTACATCGAGATGGGGCTGGACGTGCTGAACCCGGTGCAGCCCTACGTCACCGAGATGGACCACGACCGCCTGAAAGCGGAGTTCGGGGATCGACTCGCGTTCCACGCCGCCATCGACATCCAGCACGTGCTGCCCTTCGGCACGCCGGAGGAGGTGCGGGCCGAGGCGGTGAAAACCATGCGCGCGCTCGGCAGGAACGGCGGATACATCCTCGCGCCGACGCACTACGTCCAGCCCGACGTTCCGCCGGAGAACGTCGTCGCGCTGCACGACGCGGTTATGGAGTGCGGTTCCTATCCACTGCAAAGCGAACAGTAGAGAGGGAGCCAGCGTTGTAAGTTGCGGGGTTTAGCTGGAGGGTCGCACTCCGGGCGGCCAGAGGCGTTCAGGCTTCATCCGCCAGAGCCAGCACTTCCTCGGCGGCGCTGTCATCTGTAATCAGGATGTCAAGAATTCCCGTCTGGACGGCCCCCAGAATGGCGGGCGCTTTGCGCTTGCCAAGCGCGACGCCGATCGTCACGTCGAAGCTCTGGAGATCGTCCCACGTGACG
>CAZWUX010000436.1:0-3501 GCA_964637665.1 uncultured Anaerolineae bacterium | reverse complement strand
CCCGCCCGCTCGACATCCTCCGACACGATCACGGCGTGATGCGTCTTGGCGAGGCTCCCGGCGATCGTGTCCATATCCAGCGGAACCAGCGAGCGGGGATCGATCACCTCGACGCTGATGTCTTCTTCGGCAAGCTGCTCGGCGACGTACAGCGCGCGATGCACCATCAGCAGCGTGGCGATGATCGTGACATCCGTGCCCTCGCGCTTGACATCTGCCGCACCGAACGGGATCGTATAGGGTTCCTCCGGCACGTCCATACCCACGTTCGAGATCGTGTTGTCGGAGAGGGCCTTGCCGCCCCCCGGCGAGGCCGCGCCGTACAGCAGCTTGTGCTCGACGAACAGCACCGGGTTGTTGTCGCGGATGGCGCTGATAATCAGGCCCTTGGCGTCGTAGGGGGTCGACGGCATGACGACCTTCAGGCCGGGCGTGTGCATGAACCACGCCTCGACGCTCTGCGAGTGCTGGGCCGCGCGTCCGGTCGCGCCCTGCGGGCCGCGAAAGACGATCGGGACGCTGGCGTGCCCGCCGGACATCAGCCGGATTTTCGCGGCCTGATTCACAACCTGATCCATCGCGCAAAAGATGAAGTCGAGATACTGGTACTCGACGATGGGTCGCAGCCCGGTCAGCGCCGCGCCGACGCCCAGCCCCGTGAACCCGGCCTCCGAGATGGGCGTATCCCGCACCCGGTCGGGGCCAAACTCGTCGAGCATGTCATGGGTGACGTGGAACGCCCCGCCGAATTTGCCCACGTCTTCCCCGATCAGGACGACGTTCGGGTCGGCCTGCATCTCCTGAATGATTCCTTCACGAATGGCCTCGGCCAAATTCAATTCGCGCATCAGCTTTCGCCTCCCGTTTCATCCAGGATGTACTTAAGATAATCCTTCGGGCCGACATCCTCACACGTCTTGGCGTACTCGATGGCCTCCTCAACCGCTTCCTCGGCCCCCTGCCGGATCGCGTCGATTTCGTCCTCCACCGCGACGCCGTTCGCTATCAGCGCCCCGGCCAGCCGCTCGATCGGGTCAGCCTCCTGCCACGCCTTGACCTCGTCGGCATCGCGATACGCCGCCGCCTCGAAACGGGCGTGCCCCCGGATGCGGTAGGTCTGCGCCTCGATCAGCGTGGGGCCTTCGCCGTTCCGGGCGCGCTTCGCGGCCTCGCTGGCAGCACGGTAAACGGCAGCCACGTCGTTGCCGTCGACCTGAATGCCCGGCATACCATAAGCGCAGGCCCGCCCGGCGAGATCGGGCAGCGCGGACGATTCCTCGACCGTCATCGACAGCGCGAACTGATTGTTCTCGATGACGTAGATCGCGGGCAGCTTCCACAGCGAGGCCATGTTCAGCGCCTCGTGGAACGTGCCCTCGTTAATCGCTCCGTCGCCGAAGAACGCGACAGACACCTGCCCCGATCCGCGCACCTTAGCCGAATAAGCGGCCCCGGTCGCGATGGGTATTCCAGCGCCCACGATGGCGAACGCGCCGAGCATCCCCCGGCTAAAATCGGCCAGGTGCATCGAGCCGCCCATGCCCCGGCAGATTCCCTCGCGCTTGGCGAACATCTCAGCCATCATGCCGTTGAGCGGCACGTCTTTGGCGATGCAGTGGGCGTGCCCCCGGTGTGTGCTGGTGACGGTGTCATCCGGGTTCAACGCGCTCATCACGCCGACGGCGACCGCCTCCTGCCCCGTCGCCTGGTGCATCGTGCCGGGCATGGCCGTCGTCAGGAATAGATAGTAAAGCTGCTCCTCGAACTCCCGCGCCTCGCACATCTTACGGAACATGCGGAGCAAAAGATCACGGTCGATCCCCTCGATGTCTACCGGGGACGTGTTGATCTGAACACTCATGTGGGGTTCCCCTTATCAACTTGGATTGGCGTTCAAGCGATCTCGAAGGCGACGATCCGCACAGGGAACGCCTCTGCGCCTGCCATCTTGACCGGCAGGATGAAGCTCGCGAAGCGCTTGCCGAGCAACGCGTCGAGGTTGGCGAGATATTCCACCAGCGGGATGCCCGCGCCGAGCAGCGCCTCGTGATTGGGCTGTCCCGTCACGTTGACCCCATCCTCCCCGCGCACCTCATGGCCCGACGTGTCGACGCCCATCACGCCGATCGCCTGCTCGACCAGCCACTCCATGCAGTCGGTCGTGAACCAGGGACGGTCGTGCTGGCGCTCGGTATAGTAGTATTCGTCGTTCCCGGTGTAGAAAAAGACGTGATCGCCGGGCTGAATGCGATCCCCGGCCACCTGCTTCAGGTCGTCGAGCGTGATCTTTGAGTTGTTCTCCCGCCAGGGGGAGATGTCCAGCACGACGCCCTCGCCGATCAGCCGCTCGATCGGGAAGTCCGCCGCGTCGAGGCCGTCCTTCACGTGGTGGTACGGGAACTCGATGTGGGTGCTGATGTGCGTGTTGAGCGTGACCTCGGAGATGATGTACCACGCATCGTTCTCGCGCTGGTATTTCTCGAACTGGGGCCACTGCTCGGTGAAGCGGGTGTCGATGTCCAGCGGGTATTCCTCTTTGTCAGGGTAAGAGGTGTGGGACAGCTCGATGGGTTTGCTCAGGTCGATGGTTACGCGTGTCATGTAGCCTCCAGCTTTACGGTCACTTCGGGAAGGATACGTTCAATGTCGCTCATGTGGCAGTCGGCGGTGCCGGGAGTCAGCACGACGGCGGCACTCGTTGCCGCCGCCCAGCGCATCGCCTCCAGCCAGCTTTCGCCCAGTGATAAACGCCACGCTAATGCTGCCGAAACGGCATCGCCCGCCCCGGCGGCGTTGACGGCGGCCTGATGCGGCGGCTGCGCCAGCCAGCAGTCCCCGCCTTCCGTCGCCGCGACGATGCCATCCCCGCCGCAGGTGATCACGACGTTCTTTAATCGCCGTGCGGCCCGTAATTCCTGCGCCCGCGCCATGACCTGCTCGACGGAATCGGCCTGCATACCAAATGTGGTGCGGAACTCAGCCCGATTCATCTTGAGGATGGTGGGTGCGGCCTCCGCCGCTGCAAGCAGCGGCTCCCCGCTCGAATCGACCAGCGAGGGCACCCCGGCCTCGTTCGCCACCTCGACGACCCGGCGGTACAGTGCGGCGGGCGCATCATCGGGCAGCGACCCGCCGCACAGTACCCAGTCGGAGTGTGGGAGATGATGGTTGAGTTTGGCGAAGAGGGTGGTGATGTCGGTGGGGGTGACGGTGAGCGCGCCGGTCATGATGTGGCTGTGGCGGTTGAAGTGTTCTTCGGCGATCACGTGGGCGATGCGCGTTTCGCCGTCCGTCCACACCAGATCATGTTGAATCCCATATCCGTCCAGCAGCCGGACAAGCTGCTCGCCGACCATGCCTGCGACGAAACCCAGTGCAAGAGTTTCCTGATCGAGCGCGCGGAGGACGACAGAGGTATCGAAGCCCTTGCCCCCCACACTCGCAATCTGCTTGTCGGCCCGCATGACGGTCTCAGGCACGAACTCGTCGATGAAGATCACA
>CAZWUX010000435.1:0-3503 GCA_964637665.1 uncultured Anaerolineae bacterium | reverse complement strand
TACCTCGAGGAGATGCTCAGCACGATCCCCAAGCACAAGGGGACCGACCATCTGCGCGCCGACCTGCGCCGCAAGCTCTCCCAACTGCGCGACTCCGCCGAGTCACAGCGGAAGGGTGGACGGCGCGTTTCCCCCTACGTTATCGAGAAGGAGGGCGCGGGCCGGGTGGCCGTCATCGGCCCCCCCAACGTCGGCAAGTCCGCCCTCGTCGCCGCCCTGACCAACGCTGCCCCCGACGTGGCCGAATACCCCTTCACGACGCAGTTCCCTCTGCCCGGCATGATGCCCATCGACAACATCCAGGTGCAGTTGATCGACACGCCTCCCCTCAGCCGCGATTTCGACGAGCCGCAGCTTTTCAACCTCATTCGTGGTGCCGACCTGATGCTGCTTATCGTCGATCTCCAGACCTTCCCCATCGAGCAGCTTGAGGAATCCATCACCCTGCTTGACGAGGCCCGCATCGTGCCCGCCCACCTGTACGATCCGGCGGAGGAACCCCGCCGCGTGACGGTTATTCCACTGCTCGTCGTCGCCAACAAGGCCGACGACCCGGCGGCTGATGCGGATTTCGAGGTGCTGTGCGAGCTGGTGGGCGGCGACTGGCCCCTCATCCCCTTTTCGGCGGCGGAGATGCGCGGTGTCGACCGGTTCAAGGCGGCTGTCTACGACGCCCTGAACATCATCCGCATCTACTCCAAGCCCCCCGGCAAAACGGTCGACCACAGCGCCCCATTCGTGCTGCGCAAGGGCAGTACCGTCGAGCAGTTTGCCGCCGCCGTTCACCGCGATTTCGTCGACAACCTCAAGTCCGCCCGCATCTGGGGGACCGGCGTCTACGACGGCCAGATGGTCGGGCGCGACCACGTCCTGCACGACGGCGATATTGTCGAACTACGAGCCTAGCGCAGAGCCGGGAATGGTATTTTGCCGAATGGCAAAGATGCACTGATTTTTCCGCGAAAATCCCTTGTCACCGCCACGCATTGACTCTCCCCTTTGCTAAGGAGGAGATGCCCGAAGGGCAGAGGGGGTTCTGGCTAAAAAACACAAATCACCGGGAGAACAGGAATCCCACCATGCCACCATCCGATCTACCACAGGGCGTCTCCGCCGGGACCATCTCACTGGCCCTCGGCCACCCCGACCGCATCGCACTGCCCGTCGAGGCACTGGCTGCCGCCACACAATCCACGCTCACCGGGCCGCACCGCCACGCTGCGCTCGAATACGGCCCTGAGGCGGGCACGCCTCGCCTTGTCGAAGCGCTGATTCAACGGTTTGGGAATGACGAGCACTTGGCCCTGACGCCCGCGAATCTAATGCTCATTCCGGGCGCGACGGCGGGGGTCGATGCGTCTGCTCGGCTGTTCGCTAAATCGGGGCAGGTGGCCCTCGTCGAGTCACCCTCCTACCGCGACGCGCTGCACGTCCTGCGCGATCGAGGGCTGGACCTCGTCGGCGTGCCCCTCGACGGCGAGGGCATCTCCGTCGACGCACTGTCCGCGACATTTTCCCGGCTGCACGCCGAAGGCAGGCCCCCCTCCCTGCTCTACACGATCCCCACCTTCCAGAACCCATCCGGCGTGACGGCGACCCGCCCCCGCCGCGAGGCCGTGATCGCCCTCGCCCGCCAGTACGACTGCCTGATCGTCGAGGACGACGTATACCGCGATATATCATTCGGGGGGCCGGTTCCACCCAGCTACTACGCGCTGGCAGGCGGCAGGGGCGTGATCCGCGTGGGCAGCTTCTCCAAGACGCTCGCTCCCGGCCTGCGCCTCGGCTGGCTGATCGCCTCACCGGATGACGTGGCCCGCTGCGCGAACTGCGGCGTCAATGTGATGGGTGGCGGCGCGAACCCGTTCGCCGCACACGTGGTTGCAGACTATTTAGCGGCTGGCGGCTGGGAGTCATACATCACCTACCTGTGCGGTCTTTACCGCGAGCGCCGCGACGTGGCGCTCGACGCACTGGCCCGGTACATGCCCCCCGGCGTGACGTGGAGCGAGCCGGACGGCGGCTTCTTCCTGTGGCTGACCCTGCCTGAGCCTGTCCGCGTGACCCCGCTTGCCGACACCGCCCGGCGAAAGGGCGTCACGTTCTCATCAGGGCGCGGATTCTTCGCCGATCCTGCGATGGGCGAGCATCATCTACGGCTGGCATTCAGCTTCGCACCACCTACCGACCTCGAACGCGGGATCGGCCTGCTCGCTGACGCGATCTGCGAGGTCGAGTCCGCGCGCTAAGGTAAATCGACCCTTCGTGCAATGTCGAGCAGCACGTCCATGCCGACGTTGCCACCGCTGACGACGACGGCGATCCGCTCCCCCGGCTCCGCGATCTTCCCCGCCAGCAGTGCCGCGATCCCGACCGCACCCCCACCCTCGACCACGATCTGGTGCTCCGCCAGCGCGAAGGCCATCCCCCGCGCGATCTCATCCTCACTGACCAGCGCCGTGTCATCCACGTAACGCTGCGCCATCGCAAACGTGTACGTGTTGTTATCGCCGAGGCCGCCCGCCAGCGCATCCGCCAGCGTCGGCTCCTCCACGACCGGCACGACGTGCCCCACCTTCAAACTGTCGACCATCGCCGGTCCGCGCTCCATCGTGACGCCCGTCACGCGGATGGCCGGATCAGCCGCCTTCAGCACGCGGGCGATCCCCCCGATCAACCCACCCCCCGACAGCGGCACGATCACATGATCGATCTCCGGCGCGTCCTCCAGCAGCTCCAACCCGATCGTGCCCTGCCCCGCGATGATCGCCGGGTCGTCGAACGGCGATACGAACGTCAGCCCGCGCTCGGCGCGCAATGCCAGGGCATAGCGGTCGGCGTCGTCGTACGTCACCCCACCGATCACGACCTCCGCGCCGAGGTCCAGGATGGCATTCGTTTTGTGTGCGGGAACGGCCTCCGAGACACACACGACGGCAGGCACGCCCAGCTTGCCCGCCACGTAGGCGACCGCCCGCCCATGATTGCCGCTCGACACGGTGATGACGCCCCGCGCTTTTTCCGCCTCAGTCAGGCTCAACAATTTGTTAGCCGCGCCCCGCGCCTTGAACGACCCCGTGACCTGAAAATTCTCCAGCTTGAGCAGAACCGGCGCACCAACACGCGCGTCGAGCGCGCGGGAGGCCGTGAGCGGCGTCCGCCGGGTGAGCGGCTCGATGCGCTGCCGGGCGCGGTACACGTCACGCAGCGTGATGTCGTCTGGCATGGCTTCCTCCCCTGCACTAAAAACATCCCGATCACCGCCTCATTATGCTTCCACCCGCCCCCATCTCAAAACGCCCCTGAGACGGCGTCACCCATCACGCGGGAACCCCTCACCCCGCAAAGCGGCGATCCGGCCCGTGAGAACATCGCAGCAGCGCCTACCACACCACAGCCGCCCGCACAGAAGCACGGTTTTCCACCCCCGTGCTTTTCATCCACATAGTTATTCGTTTGCGGCACTCCGCGCCGCAAACCTCAATGGGGCGAAGGGGAGAATC
>CAZWUX010000434.1:0-3504 GCA_964637665.1 uncultured Anaerolineae bacterium | reverse complement strand
CGGGTGGTTTTTTGTTTCGGACCTGCGGTCCTCAACGCACTAAAGTGACTAAAAAGGCGGCTGAGCCGGGTTAGCTCAGCCGCCAGAGGGAAAAAGGGGTCGTGGATTACGCGCAGTCGCCCCGCTGGTAGGCGCTTGGCGACAGGCCTACGTGATCGTGGAACACACGTCCGAAGTAGCTGCTGTTGGAGAAGCCGACCGCCATCGCCACCTCGGTGATGCTGACATCCTTGCGCTGGAGCATCTCTTTCGCCTGTTTGATGCGGAAGCGGTTGAGATAGGTGATCGGCGTCACCCCGAACTCGTTGCGGAAGCACCGGGTGAGATACCCCTCGCTGACGGCCACATGGCAGGAGAGGTCCTTGCGGGTGATCGGCTTTGCGTAATGCTCGTGGATGTAGGCCATCGCCTGCCGCACGATGGACTGCGCCTCGCTGCCCAGCCGCTTGTCGTGCAAGAGCGTGGCCTGCACCTGAGCCAGCATCTCGTCGACGCTGAACAGCCCCTTACCCAGCACGGCAGCCACGCCCTGCTGCAAACGCCCCATCTCCTGGCCTGTCAGCGCGCGCGCCGTCACGACGATGACGGGGATATTCCGCGTATGCTCGCGGCTACGCATGCTCTCCAGCACGTCGAACCCATCCGGTTCAGGTATCATCAAGTCGAGCAGGATCAGGTCAGGCAGCTCGTGGTTGGTGATCTCCAGCGCCTCGCAGCCGTTGGTGGCTTTCAGCACGCGGCTGCCGGGCAGTTCCTCTTTCACGATGCGGGTGTGCAGGTCGAGCAGATGCGGATCATCCTCCACGACGAGGATGGTGTGCTCGGCCTTGCTGTCGTCGAAGAAGCCCTGCCGTCTGACGGCGCTTACCAGCTCTGTGCTGCCGACCGGCTTTGACAGGAGCTCCACGGTGCGGATCGACGTGCCATCCGGCTCTTCTAGCAGCGTGTAAAAGACGATAGGGATCTCCTGCGTGGCGCGTGTATCCTTGAGGATCTGCATCAACTCCCAGCCCCGCTGATCGTCCAGTTCGTAGTCAAGAATGATCGCGCCGGGTGGGGCGTTGGCGATCTGCACCAGCCAGTCGGGGTTGTCGGCGACAGCCAGGGTTTTGACCCCCATGCCCTGCTGTTCAAGGTACGCGTGGATCACCTCCGAGCAGCCCGCCTGCTCGCTCAACACTAGGGTGGCGTGCACCTGCTCGCCACACCGATCCCGGGCGAGCGCGGTATCCGCCAGTGGCAGCGTAAACGTAAAGGTCGAGCCATCACCCTCTTCGCCGGAAGAGGTGACGCGGATTTCGCCCCCGTGTAGCTCGATCAAGCGGCGGCTGACCGCCAGCCCAAGCCCCATGCCTCCATAGCCCCGCTGTACGGTGCGGTCGGACTGGCGGAACTCGTCGAAGATGATCGTTTGCTCCGCCGGGGGGATGCCCATGCCGCTGTCCGTTACACTCACGACGAGCGCCGCCTCCTGTGACGCGACCGATAGCTGCACCTCCCCCTGGCTGGTGAACTTGATCGCGTTGTTGACGAGGTTGAGCACGACCTGCCGCAGACGGATGCGGTCGCCCAGAACGACCAGCGGCCCGGATGGCACGTTCAGCGACCACGCCAGCCCTTTCTCCTTCGCCGCCGATTCGGCCAGCAGGCAGATGTCGTCCAGCACATTGTGAAAATCAACCGGCTCGATAGTCAGGCGCAGTTCACCAGCGTGGCTTTTCGTCAGATCGAGCACATCGCCGATCAGGTGAGACAGGTGCTGTGCGCCCACGCTGATCGCCTCGATATCGCGGTCGAAGCGCGCAGGCGTCGCCGAGCCATCCCGGTGCTGCATCATTTCGACGGTGCCGATGATCAGGCTCAACGGGGTGCGCAGTTCGTGGCTGACCATGTTGAGAAACTGGCTTTTCAGCCGGTTGGCCTCTTCGGCGATCTGGCGCGCTTCCTCCGCCTGCTGGTACAGCTCGATATTGTGGCTGTTGAGGCGCGCGCCCTTAATCGCGCCGCTGATCTGCCGGGCAAGCGCGCTGTAGATGTAGCCCTCCTTTGGCCCCACTTCAAACAGCACGAAGCCAAGTTGCTCATCGCCGAAGAAAAGCGGCTCAGCAATCAGCGTATAGCGACGCTCGCCTGAAAGGATGCCATCCGGCACGAGCTTTTGGGAGCGGAAGCGCAGGCCGCCCGGCTTCAGTTCCGCGCGGCCCGCCTCGTCGTAGGCCAGGATCAGGCGCGACCACGCATAAGAGCAGGCCGGATCCTCGTACAGCGAGAGATAGCAGCTTGTGATGCCCATGCGTGGCAGATTCTGCGCCAGTCCATCCAGCAGATCGTCGACGTCAAACGTCGCGATCAAGGCCCGGCTGACCTCGCGGAACAGCGCCTCGCGCTGGTTTTCGGCGTCCAGCCGGGCAACCGAGATGCGCTCCACGACGCTCGCGATCAGCACGCGCGCCTGATGCCACAGGTTCTCGGCGCGCAGATAAGCCGGTTGATCGTGCACCAGATAGGGTTGCAGGCAGCCGCGCAGAGTGTTGATCAGGCTGTGGCAGTTGTTAACGCTCAGGTCGTCGGATGCTGCGTGGCGGTTAAGCACGTCCTCTATCGCCGCCAGAAAGACGCCCTGAGCGCGCCCCGCGATCTCGGCGATGAGCGATTCGAGAAGCGCCGCGACGTCGTCCGGAGACAGCGTATCCCACAGCGCGCCCGACAGCCGGTTAAGCTCCGCCAGCATCTCCGCCCGGAAACCCTGCGACTCCACCTCAAACCCCGCGCTATCTGCCCGTTGCCCGGCAGACACCGCCGCCCGGATGATGCTGCGGGGCATACAGCCACACGAGCGCCGGAAAACCGCCTCTGTGGGCAGCAGTTGCAGATCGGGTATCTGGCCGCCGTCGATGCCGTCGAGCACCGATCCGATGGCGCGCCGGGCCGAACGGGCGATGGGTCTGTGGACGGTGGACAGCGGCGGCGTCGCCAGCCGGGCAATATCCAGATCGTTGTAGCCCACCAGCGCCAGGTCTTTCGGTACATGAATCCCGCGCTGGCGCAGTTCGTCCAGCGCTCCCACGATTTCAGGATCGCCGCCTACCAGCGCGTCAAACTGAACCCCTCGTTCGTCGAGCAGAATCTGGATGGCCCTTGCGCCAAGCTCCGGACCCCAGATGCCCGGCGGCGTGACCAGCGCGGGGTCAAAGGGGATGCCGTTGTAAGCCAGCGCATCGCAGTAGCCACGGAACAGCTCGACGGCAGCCTCCTGCGTCTCCGGGCCGTGTATGAACGCCACCCGGCGATGTCCGTGAACCTCGATTAGGTGCGTGATCGCTTCCAGCATCCCGGATTTCAGGTCGGCTGCCACGCTGGGCACATCGGTCACGGCCCCGATGCTCACGACCGGCATGTCGGCATCGTAGTGGAAGTGAAAAAAGTTCGCCATATCCACCGGGTTGACGAACTGATCCATCCCTTCAGAAATTCATCCCTGGTATAGACGGTCTGCCCGAATCC
>CAZWUX010000433.1:1977-3521 GCA_964637665.1 uncultured Anaerolineae bacterium | reverse complement strand
CTCGACCCCGAAGATCTAAGTCTGAGCGGCAGCATCGTACATGATGATGTCAATAATCCGAGATACGTACATGCGGGCAGCCCTTACAACACGGATCTTTGGCAGTATCAGGTAGCTGACTTCGCTATTGTCAAAGTCCATTCAGTCTTTTGGGCAGGTCAGGCTGAAGACACCTATGTCGAGTTCGAGTTTGTCCGCTGGGATAGCAGCTGCGGATATGATAGCTAGATCGATAATAGCCCGGCTGGATTCAGGAATAATACTATGCTGGAATCAATAGAAGGATTTTTCATACCCGAAGGTAAAAACACTGACCGCGAGCGCGGACAGATCCTTCTGCTCCTTGCGCTGGCGATGGTCGGGCTGCTCGTCGCAGCCGGGCTTGCGACAGATGGCGGCGTGCTGTTCATGCGCAGGGCGCAGCTTGAGCGCGCGGTCGACGCGGCGGCACTGGCTGGTGTCGTGCGGCTTGACAACACGAGTTGGGATGACCTGACGAAAGCCAACACGCGCGGCCAGCAGGTGCTCTCCGGGAACACGTTTGAAACGAGCAACCCCGGCCCCAGCGAGTATGACTTTGACAACGAAATCGAATGTACGCTTGATAACTACGACTACTGCGGTTCCGCCGAGGGTGGCGATTTGCCGGGTACGCTGCGCTACACAGTCGAAGCCGAGACGCTGGCTGAAGTGTATTTTATGCGGCTCATCGGATTCGAGAGCATCCCACTCCGCTCGACGGCAACCGCCGAATACCAGCCGCTGGTCGACATCTACGCCAGCGAGGCGCTCCAGAGCGGCGTTCTGCGCTCATCCAACCAGGCAGTGTTTGGCCCTGAAAGCTGCATCCACATGGGTGATGCTTACTCGCCGACATATGACAATGAGAGCCCGGCGCCCTATAACAATCCATACTATGATGAGCTAAATGGCGCGTACGACTATCGCATCCGCATTCCGGATAGCTACGTTTACAACGCCGACGGCAGTGTAAACCACGACAGTATCCGTGTTGAGATATTTGACCCGGATTCCTCTAACCAGGCTAGTGGTACCGTTACACCTTACAATCAGAATGGCGCGTCAAGCGGATCTCGAAACTGCCCGAATGGAAGATACCAGCCCTGTCTGTTTGACGTGCAGCTTACCGGTGATGGCGTAGATCTTCCCTTCTGGTGGTTCGTACGCGTTGAGGAAAATCGCCGTGGACCGACGTATTCTGGCCAAGGCTGTTCTGACACGGGCGATTATAGATCAAGTAACAACACCGAAACGGAGTACCGGCTGTACTATCTGGAGCAGCAGAGCGATGGCAGCCTGGTGGAAGTCGACCTCGCTTACTACGTTGGTAGGATTGACAGTGGTTCACATACGGCTGAGGCTCAGGCGACAGATCTAAATTGGATATCACCGGGCGCGGAGCTGGACTGCCCTGATTCGGGGGGTACGCCGGACTACGCTGACCCGGACTGCGAGTTGATGCCTGCGTTCACATATGATGATGTGTACGAAAACGGCGATGGGAGCACATTCTCTGTGGATGA
>CAZWUX010000433.1:0-1967 GCA_964637665.1 uncultured Anaerolineae bacterium | reverse complement strand
AGATGTTTTTTCTGAACCTGAGCCGCCTATCGAAACGCCGGGCTGCACTGAGTATCTGGCCAATCATCCTGAGGCTACAGCATTAGGATTAGACGACCTGTATGCCAGCCGTACCTGCTCGACAGAGACGAACGGCAACTTTGTCATCCAACTGATTGATCACGATGGCGCAGACAGCGAAACGCCTAATATCTACGTCGATCCTCAGACCGGACAGCGCGATCTATACCTTGACGTGCGGGTGTTAAGTGGAGCTTCTGAGAATGGTTTTGAGATCTGGGCAGGGCCGCCGCGCAGCGATGGAGATAGCTGGGAAGCGCCTGCCTTCGTCAATGCGCGCCAGATGTATATCACCCGCCAGCGGGCGGAGGGCATCGGCGATGACCCGGATTTCCACAGCTCAGACGGGGCAGGCGTGTTTGGTATCGGCCACCTGCCGATGAACTCAAACACAGATTACCGGGTCGACATTCCGCTCGCTTATCTCGGCCCGGAGTTCGGCGGGCTGGACCTGACGGTCAGCCTGTTCGATGCCGACTCAGGACACCGGCCGCCTATCTCGTTCTGGTTCGAGGGCATTCCTCGCGAGGAGTGGATGGCTTGCTTTGCCAATAGTGCTAATGATTGTGACGATCCACTCCCCGCTGGCCCAGGTGGTACGACCGATGCCTATAACAATGGTGGACCGGCAGTAACGCCGTTTTCAACCGGCTGGGCAAATATGACCTTTACCATCCCGACGGAGAGCACAGGCGGCACCGGAACGCCGTTCTTCGGCGGCATCCTGTATGCCAGCTATCGAGGGGGTAATCAGGACACCTATAGCTGGAAGCTTACCCTCGAATCGCGGCCTTATCTAATTCGATAATCCCGCATCATCACAATGACGTTGCCGGGCATCCCTTCCGGGTGCCCGTAGTCTGGTGGGTTTGACCACCGTTAGCATCCACGTATAATGAGTGCAGCACCCCGTTTCTTACCGGGAAGCGCGGAACTGGCACGCCCGGCATTCAACCGGGCTTTTGGAGAGAGGGGATAACATGGGCGCAGGTCGAGGCAGACGGACCGGGATCATCCTGATCATCATCATCCTCGTCGTGATCCTGCTGGCGGTGGGGGGCTTGTTCCTCTTCCAGCAGGTGCTTGGCGGGGGCGGCGTGGCCGCTCCAAGCCAGCCGACGACCGCACCGCCGCCGACGCGGCCCCCCACGATTGACATCGTCGTCGCTGCGCGAGATGTCCCGCGTGGCAGGCGCCTGACGCTTGAGGACCTCGACGTGATGGCCTGGCCGCTGCTCGCCGAGTCGCCGCCGCCCATCGGCGCGCTGACCCTCGACGACGCCCAGGGAGCCGGATTCGACCAGATCGTGGGGCGCATCGCCCGCACGGATATCCTGGTCGGCTCGCCCATCCTCGAAAACATGATCACGCCCTCCGACCAGCCGACCGATCTGGCGGAGGTCGGCTCGGACGCGGCGCTGCTCGTTCCACCGGGCAGCGTGGCCGTCGCCGTGCCGCTCACGCGGCTGTCGTCGGTGGCTTATGCCCTGCGCGAGGGCGACCACGTCGACGTGCTCATGTCGTTCCGCTTCATGAACGTCGACGAGGAGTTCCAGAGCAAGCTGCCGAACAACGCCGTCCAGCTTATTCAGGACGAGGAAACGGGCCAGGTCAGCTTCACCGAATACCCGCTGGGCCGGGAGGAGATCGGCGCGTTCGGCAACACGATCGTCGTCGTGCCCGGCGACGGGCCGGAGGCCATCCAGCAGACGACCCAGCTCGTGATCGGCAATGCCATCGTGCTGCGCGTCGGCAACTGGCCGCGCGGCGACCTGAATGCGCCGCTCGTCGTCACCCCGGCGGTCACGCCGACACCCGAAGGGCAGGACCTCGGCGAGCAGGGTGAGGCAGCCGAGCCGACGGCGGTGCCCCAGCCGCCCGCGCCGGATGTCGTCACGCTGGCGATG
>CAZWUX010000432.1:0-3536 GCA_964637665.1 uncultured Anaerolineae bacterium | reverse complement strand
TACCGCGAGGCCGACATCCTGATCCTCGACGAGCCGACCGCCGTCCTGACGCCGCAGGAGGTCGACGAGTTCTTCGAGGTGGTCCGGTCGCTCGTGTCGCAGGGCAAATCCGTCATTTTCATCACGCACAAGCTGCGTGAGGTGATGGAGCTGGCGGACCGCATCACCGTGCTGCGTCACGGGCGGGTGGTCGGCACGACGGATGTCGAGGGCACCACCCGCGAAGGGCTGGCGTCGATGATGGTGGGCCGCGAGGTCGTGCTGGAAGTCGATAAGGATGAGGCGCATCCGGGGAAGCCTGTGCTCGAAGTGTCGGACCTCGTCGTGCGGGATGATCGGGGCAACCTCGCTCTGCGCGGCGTCTCGTTCGACGTGTGCGCGGGCGAGGTGCTTGGTGTGGCAGGTGTGCAGGGCAACGGTCAGACCGAACTCATCGGCGCGCTGACCGGGCTGCGCGCGAGCGAGGGCGGGCGGTTCAGCATCATGGGGCAGGATATGACCCACGCATCGCCCCGCGCCATTTTGGAGAAGGGCGTTGCCCACGTGCCGGAGGACCGCCAGAAAGACGGCCTCGTGCTGAGCTTCCCGGTGGCCGATAACATGGTCCTCAACACGTACTACAAGAAGCCCTATTCGGAGTTCGGGACGATCAACCGGCCCGCCGTCATGGAGGTGGCCGAGGAGCGCGTGCGTGAGTTCGACGTGCGCACGCCCGGCCTGATGACGCCGGTCGCCAACCTGTCCGGTGGCAACCAGCAGAAGGTGATCGTCGCGCGGGAGTTCTCGCGCCCCATCAACCTGCTGATCGCGTCCCAGCCGACGCGCGGCCTCGACGTGGGGTCCATCGAGTACATCCACAGCCGGATCGTCGAGAAGCGCGATCAGGGCACCGCCGTTCTGCTCGTCTCCCCGGAGCTTGACGAGGTGATGAGCCTGTCGGACCGGATCGCGGTGATGTACGAAGGGGCAATCGTTGATATTCTGCCCGCCGGTGAGGCGACCAAAGAACGGGTCGGCCTGCTGATGGCGGGTGCCAGCCCGGAGGAGGCGGCAGATGCCAGCAGGGCATGACAGACTTCGCATCGGCTTCGTCACCGATGTCGGCCACGTCGACGATGGGACGTTCAACCAGTACGCCTACGAGGGCCTGACGCGGGCCGCCGGGGAGCGCGGCCTCGACGTTGACCTGCTCGAAACCGAGCACCCCGACGATTTCGAGAACCGTATTCAGGAGGTTATCGACCGGGGAGCCACGCTCGTCGTGACCATCGGCTCGCAGATGGGGGATCAGGTCGAGCGGCTGGCGAAGCGCTACGGCGACGTGCATTTTGTGCTGGTCGATCACGATCCGCTGCCCGACAGCCACAACGTGACCGGCCTCGTTTTCGCCGAGGACGAGGCGGGATTCCTCGCGGGCGCGCTGGCCGGGCTGATGAACCTCAGCGGGAAGGTGGGGTTCGTGGGTGGGATGGACGTGCCGCCTGTCCGCAAATACCACGTCGGATTCCGGCACGGCGTGTCCCACACCAACCGCCGGGCGGACGTGCTCGACACGTACACCGACTCGTTCACGGATGTCAAAGCCGGGGAAGCCGCCGGGCGCGATCTCGTCGAGCAGGGGGCGGACGTGGTGTTCGCCGCCGCCGGGGGATCGGGCAGCGCGGCCATCCGGGCGGCGGCGGATGAGGGCGCGTGGGTGATCGGCGTCGATCAGGACGAGTGGGTCACGACGTTCGGCGCGGGCGAGGCCGCCGACTCAGGCCGCATCCTGACCAGCGTCGTGAAGCGCGTCGACGAGGCCGTTTACGATGTCGTCAACCGCGCCGCCGAGGGCACGCTGAAGGCCGGGCCGCTGCGCTTCGACCTCAAAAACGGGGGCATCGGGCTGGCCCCGTATCACGTCGCCGACGCGGAGGTATCCTCCGAGATACGCGGTCATATCCGTGACATCATCGACAGGCTGAAGCGAGGCGAGATCAGCACGCAGGTCGGCCCGCAGGGCGAGGACCTCACCGAGGGGTTCTTCTCCCGCATCGCAGAGTGGAACTGGCGCTCCGCGATGCTCTCGCTGCTCGCCATCGTCACGGCGCTGATCATCGGCGCGCTGTTCATCGCGGCCTTCGACCCGGTCGTGTGGGAGGCATTTGGGAACGGGCTGGGTGCGGGGCTGGCGCGGGGCTGGGTATCCATCCGGCAGGCCTACGTCGCGCTGTACCTGGGGGCGTTCGGAAGCCCGGCGGAACTCGTCTCCGGGTTCGGGACGTGGATTAGCACGGGCGACTTTGCGCCGCTCACGAGTGCGCTGCGCCCGATTATGGAGAGCCTTCGTATCGCGACGCCGTACATCCTCACCGGGCTGGCGGTGGCCGTCGGCTTCCGGGGCGGGTTGTTCAACATCGGCGCGGAGGGCCAGTATTTCGTCGGCGGGCTGGCCGCGACGTTCATCGGCTACAGTCTGGTCGGCGTCCCGGCGGTGATCCACCTGCCGCTCGCCATCCTCGCCGGGCTGCTGGGCGGGGCGGTCTGGGCGGCGATAGCCGGTTTCCTGAAGGCGGAGACGGGCGCGCACGAGGTCATCACGACCATCATGCTGAACTACATCGCCTTCCGGCTGGCGGACTACCTGCTTCAGGTGGGCGGCCCGATGGCGCGCCCCGGCGAGTTCCGGCCCGTCAGCCCGGAGATTCAGCCCTCGGCCTTTTTGCCGCAGCTCTTCCCAAACAACCCGGCCATCACGCTCAACGTCGGCTTCTTTTTGGCGCTGGGGGTCGTCGTGCTCGTGTCGTGGCTGCTGTTCAAGACGACGAAGGGCTTCGAGATTCGCACGGTGGGGGCCAGCCCACACGCGGCGCGCACCGCCGGGATGAGCGTATCGGGCACCTTCGTCCTGACGATGGCGATCAGCGGCGGGCTGGCCGGTCTGGCGGGCGCGCACGACATCCTCGGCGTGCTGCATTACATGCCCAACGCGTTCCAGTCCGGCTACGGGTTCGACGCCATCGCGCTGGCGCTGCTCGGCAAGAGCAATCCGGGCGGCGTGCTGCTGGCATCGCTGATGTTCGGCTTCCTGCGCGCCGGGGCGCGCACGATGCAGGCCCCCCCGGCCCTCGTGCCGATCGACATCATCTCTATCGTGCAGGCATTGATCATCATCTTCATCGCCGCGCCGGAGCTGATCAGGCTCATCTACCGCATCCGCACCGCACGTGAAGAGGAAGAAGCGATCTTCACACGCGGCTGGGGCAACGTCTAAAACGGGAGGCTGGCAAGTGGCTACCTTAGCGGAGCGATTTAATCTCGGAGCGGGGGTTGCCTCACGGCGGGCGGTGATCTACGGGATCGTGTTCATCCTGATCGGGCTGGCGATCTTCGCGCTGTTCGCCCTGCCGACCGCCGCCGGGCTGACCTCGACCTTCACCCTGATGCCGACCGGCCAGACAGCGGTCGTGCCGGTGGGTAATCTCGTGATTCCATCCTCCCCCGCGCTGTACGTCGTCGCGCTGATCTGCGTGTTCGCCGGGGGATGGCAGCTTGCG
>CAZWUX010000431.1:2379-3540 GCA_964637665.1 uncultured Anaerolineae bacterium | reverse complement strand
TGGCGCATCCCCGCAGCTACTCGGTTGTCTCCGGTATGTCGAACTCGACGCAGTTCTCAGGCAGGGTGATGTCGACCACCTCGTTGACGCTGAGCAGGTCCCACGTCATCTCCATCGTTCCCGTACCAAACTCGTGTGACCCGGTGCCGACCATCGCCATGCGCGCGATGCGGTTCTCGGCGGAGGAGTACCACAGATCGACGGTCGCCTCGTCGAAGTCCTGCAACTGAACGTTCGTCGCCCGGTAGTGCTCGGTCTCCAGGCCGTTCACCGTCTCGGTCCCGACGAATTGAAGTTCAAGCTCACCGTTCGCGCCCGGATCGAGGTATTTCTCCGGGTCGATCATCATGCCCTCGATTTCCTGGCTGCCGACATCTCCCGGATCGAGCGGGACAGCGAAACACAGGCCGCCGAACTCCATATAGGCGGAGTCGGTCGTGACATAGAACGTCATATTATCGCCCTGACCCGGCACGAGATTCACGCCCGGCGCATCGAGGCCCTCAAAGTCGGCGGTGGTGTACTGCATCGCCATCACAAGCGGATCGCGCTGCATCTGGACCGTGCCCTCGATCTTCACGCTGACGGGCTGGCCCTGCTCGTCAGTGCCCTCAAACGTTATCGAGACGGCAGAGTCGAGCGTGTCATATTCGTCCTCTTCCATCCCCTTATAGACGAAGGACTCGCCGCTCGCCGACGGGGCGCTTCCATCCGCATCCGACGGCTCGCCAGCGGCCTCGGCCCCGGCGTCCTGAGCAGCGTCCGCGCCAGCCTCTTCGGCGGCGAGGCCCGCCTCGCTGTCATCGCCCTGAAGCGCGCCGCCCGCCAGCTCGGCCACGTTGGAAAGCCCGCCGCACGTGCACGCCAGCGTCACGAGGGCCAGCACCGCAGCCGCGATGACCAGCCGACGCCTGTCAAGCATTTGTTTATCTACCATCATACAGCCTCTCTCTCGCAGGGTGGCAAAAGATCATTTCGATTGGTTCACCCGTAGATACGTTTGCATCGAACGAACATTGCGCGGACAGAGCAGGTGAATTCTACGAAAACCCCACACGGGCCGCAACAAATAGAGATCGACGAGCCGGGAACGGTATAATTTAGCCAGACGGCTACAGCAGGCCAGCATACCAGCGGAGGCTCGGCGTGATTTCGCCCATC
>CAZWUX010000431.1:0-2369 GCA_964637665.1 uncultured Anaerolineae bacterium | reverse complement strand
AAAGAGCCACTCTGAAAGATCGAGATGCAGCGCTGCGCCATGCACACGCCCCAAGCCCACGCATCCCACCCACGCCGACACGACCCCCGACCCGACCGGATAACGCCTGGCAAGGCGCGTGCGCTTTGCATCCCCCAATCCGGCACGCACGGCGACTGTCTGCCCGTCTTTGACCGGCACCCCCACGTCAAATAGAATTAAGGGGGAGGGAGAGAGGCCCACCTTAGCACAAATCCACCTGGGTACGGAGAGGAGATCCCCGTGCGCGTCCTGCTAATCGGCGGCTCCGGATTTATTGGCCGCCGTGTGATCGACCGCCTGCAACAGCGCGGTCATGACGTGATCGTCTTCCACAGGGGCCAGACGGGCACTCTGCCCGATCCCAATATCGCACGCATCACCGGGAATCGGCTGGAGATCGACAAGTACATCAAGCGTATCAAAGACGCAAGGCCGGAGGCAGCTATCGACTTCCTCCCCTGGAATGACCGGGACACCCGGCGTGTGATCGACACTCTGCACGGGCAGGTCGAGCGCGTCGTTCACATTTCGAGCGGGGACGTTTACCGCGCGTGGGGCACCTTCCTGAACGGTGGGGAGGTCGAGCCGGTGCCACTGGCTGAGGAAGCCCCGCTGCGCGCCGACCGCTATCCCTACGCCGGGACGCGCCCCGGCATGGAGGATTACGACAAAATCCTCGCCGAGCGAGCCATTTTCAAGGCGCATTTCGAGGAAGGCTACCCCGGAATCATCGTGCGGCTGCCGATGGTGTACGGCCCTGACGATCCGCAGCACCGGACGTGGCCCATCGTCAAGCGTATTCTGGACGGGCGAAAAACGATCCTCCTGTCGTCGTGCCAGTCCGCATGGCTGTGGCAGCGCGGCTACGTCGACGACGTGGCCTTCGCCATCGTCCTCGCAGCGGAGCGGGCGAACAGTGTCGGGCAGGTCTATAACATCGGCAGCCTGCAAACCCACACCATCGGCGCGTGGGTGCGGAGCATCAGCGAGGTGATGGACTGGAAGGGCGACATCCGGCTGCTGCCCCGCCACTACATGCCGGAGCATCTGCAATCGACATACAATTACCAGCAGCACATCCTGTTCAGCACGACGAAGATCCGGCGGGAGCTGGGCTACTACGAACTGGTCGATGCCGAAGAGGCGCTCCGGCGCACGGTGGAATGGCAGCGCGACAACCCGCCAACCCGCTTTAGCAGCACGGAATTCGACTACGAGGCCGAGGACGCTGTCCTGCGGACGCTCGAACGTGAAAGTATATCCACCTGAGCCGCGCCGCGAGAATGTTGCAGCCGGGAGGGGAATTGCTCGATCAGGGATAAGGCGCTCTGCGGCGGTGGTCTATCGACCTCGTACGGCGGTCGATTCACGTGGGTCGCAAAATGTATAATAACGGTTTACTTTATCGGCGTTCCAGAAGGATCGAACACGTATAACCAACCGGACGAGACGCCTTTCAACATACGGATCAACCCTCGGCCACTCATCGCGGCGATAGTGGTGGGCATCGTGCTGTGGTTCGTGCTGCGCGGCGTGGAGCGGAGCGAGGGCGAATAGCCTGCCCGGCCTATCGTCTGTGGGGGATGTTTCGACTATCATGTGGGGATAGACACGTTGATCTCTACGGAGTCCGAGCTATGAACCGGCGTTTTATTTTCCTTACCCTGGCAATCATCGGGCTGTTCGTCCCGCTCGCGCTTATGATGCTCATGCCGAGCTTCAGCCTGGTGGAGCTAATCGCCATCGTAACCATCGCCGCAACTCTGCTGGCGGGGGGCTGGGTCGCCATGCGCCGGACGCGGACGCCGTCCGACCCGACGCCCGGCCCGGCGCCCAACGGCGTCGAAGCGAAGGAACCAGCCTCACCCCCGGACGCGCAGTCCATCGTTTTCCGGGTGGGGGCCGCGCTCGCGATTCTGCTTGTCGTGAGCGTGGCGATGGGCGCGCTCTACGCCACCGGAGGGAGTCAGGCCGAGCCCGCCGCGCCGGTCGAAACCCGCGAGGAACCGACCGCAATAGCCCGCAGCGTCAACCCGCTGGGTGGCATCGCCCTGCCGCTCATCGTGGGCATCGGCGGGGGTGTCGTCCTGATCGCCGTGCTGTCCGCCGTGATCCGGTCCCGGCCTGGCGAGAATGCCACCGCTGAGGGAGAGGATCAGCCCGGTGTGGACTGGAATGCCATGCTGCGCCCGGACGGCGACGAGGAAGAGGATGACGGCAGCATCGTCGACTGGTGGGTGAGCCAGCTCAGGAAGAAGGATGACTGAGCGGCTTTCCGCGCCCGATCACTCGGCGGCCAGGTGGTGGCGGCAAAACTCCAAACTGGCCGTCAGATTGCGGCGCAGGCG
>CAZWUX010000430.1:0-3544 GCA_964637665.1 uncultured Anaerolineae bacterium | reverse complement strand
CGTCTGCGACCGGAATTTACCAGAAGGATTCACCATGCCTGCCGAACGTTTCACTGTGGGAACCTGCACGCTGACGGTCGACACGATGACCGGCGCGCTGACCGGCCTGCGGCGCGGCGAAGGGCCGGACGCGCTCGGCGCGGCAAGGGGGAAGGCGCTGCTCGGCGCGGCGCTGGCCCACAGGCCGCTGGAGGCCGAGGCCCGCTATGAGACGCATCACACGGATGAAAACGGCCTGACGGTCACCACCCGGCTGGGGCCGCTGCGCGTCCACACGCGTTATGCGCCAGTCGGGGAGATGATCGAGCGATCGCTCACGGTCGAGAACGCCTCCGGCGAGCAGATCCAGCTTACGGGCGTGCGGCTGGGGCTGGGCGGCGTGCAGATCGGCGAGGCGGCGGACTGCCGGTTCGAGGCCCCGGCCAACGTGATCCGCCCGCGCCTGCCTCTGCGCGCGGCCATCGAGCAGCCGATCCCACCGGTTGGCCGCCCGGCCCGGCACAGCATGGCCTTCGCGCCGGGGCAGGACCACCGCTTCGGGCAGGCCTTCGGCGACGCGCCGGACGTGGGGCCGGGGCTGATGATCGTCCACAACGCGGTGCTCGAATGGAGCCTGCTAACGTGGTACGTGAGCCGTGTCGAGGCCGCCAAGCCGTGGGCCGGAGGCCGTGACAAACGTCTGATGCTGGGTTTCGACATCGGGTTAGCGGGCTGGCTGCCGCCCGGTGGTGTGCTGGCGGGCGGTGGGCAATATCTCATGCTTCATCAGAGAGATTATCAGAGCGCGCTGGCCGCTTACCGGGGGGCGTTCGAGCACACCGGCATCCTGCCACCCATCTACGGCGCGGTCGACCGGGCGCTGGACTGGGCGGGCGTGTACGAGGTCCATCCGGGGCAGTACGGCGGATTCGACGGGCTGCGTGGCGCGCTGCCCGCCATCCGGCAGCTTGGCATCGACACGCTGTACCTGCTGCCCGTCTACGCCCACCGCAACAAGCGGAACCTGCCCTGGGACGAAAATTGGGATGCAAGCGGCAGCCCCTACGCGATCCACGACTTCCGCAGGCTGGAGCCGTCGCTCGGCTCCGAGGAGGCGTTCGCCCGCCTCGTCGAGGAGGCACACCGGCTTGGGATGCGCGTCCTGATGGACCTCGTCCTGCAAGGGTCGTCGCTCGAAGCGCGCTATGTCGACGAGCGCCCGGACTGGTATGCGCGAAATGAGGCGGGCGACCTCGTCCACTCGCACGGCTGGGACGACACGTGGTCGTTCGACTGGGCCAATCCCGCCTATCAGGGTTTCGTCGTCGACTACGCGCTGGAATACGTCCGCCGGTTCGACGTGGATGGGTTCCGCGTCGACGCGCCGCATGGCAAGGAGCCGAACTGGGATCGCGGCCTGCCCTACCATGCCAGCGCGACGAATCTCGGCACGTCGGAGCTGCTCGAACGGCTGCGCCGGGAGATGCTGGCCGTCAAACCAGGCGCGGCGCTGTACTGCGAGCTGTTCGGCCCGCTGTGGGTGCGCTCGCACGAGATCGCGAACGATTACCACGTCTACGCGATGGCGCTGCAATTGTTCGAGCGCCGCCTGACGCCCTACGAGTTCGGGGAATATCTGCGCGATTACCGGGCCGTGATGCCCCATTCGGCGGAGGGCCAGCCGACGCCGCGCATCTGCTTTACGGAGACGCACGACACGCGAAGCTGGCCGAGCTACGCGCTGCGCGGCAGCGCGGTCGAACAGGCGTTGCTCGGCATTCTGGTGATGGCCGGGTTCGTGCCGATGATCTGGGCCGGACAGGAGGAGCGCCAGCGCGCGTTCATCCGACGCCTGCTGCTCGCCCGGCAGGGTAGCCGGGCGCTGCGGCGCGGCGAGACTCTGTACAACGCCGTCGCCATCGGCGACGAGGGCCACTATCGCATCACACAGGGCGACCGCCCCGCCGATCACGTTTTCACCCTGATCCGGCGCGCCGGGGATGAAGTGCTGCTCGGCGTCGCCAGCCTGCTGCCTGAGCAGGCGACCTTCCGGCTGGGCCTGCCCATCGACCGGCTGCCCATCGATCCGGGCCGACATTACCGCCTGCACGATCTGATCGGCGGGGCGGACTGGATGGAATACGGAAAAGCCACCTGGACGGGCGGCGAGCTGACCTCATTCCGTCTCAGCCCGCGCATGTACCAGCCGTATATCTTCAGGCTGGAAGCAGCGGAGTAAGCACCAGAGGCCAGTCACAGACCGACGAAAACGCCTCCACCCTGCCGGGTGGAGGCGCTGTGTTTTTCGGTTGAACGTGGAAAAACAGGCTACTGGCCCATGTTCGCGGTCGGATCGCCGGACGGCGTGAAGGCGCACCGGAAGCCCATCGTCGCCAGCTTGTTCAGCGGGTTGGTGTAATCGCGGAAGCTCGCCTTCAGGCCGCTCCCACTCGACTCGTAGCTGCCGCCCCGGAACACCTTGAACTCGCCCTCCGCCGGGCCGGTCGGGTTCACCGATGGAGAAACCTCGTAGTAGTTGTCCTGATACCAGTCGTAGACCCACTCGGAGACGTTGCCCCCCATCTGGTACGCGCCGATCGGGCTGCGGCCCGACTCGTAGCTCTCTACCTCAAGGGTGTGTCCAAACAGGCTGCCGTAGTTCAGGTAGTACTGATCGATCACGGGCGCATCCCACGGGAACTCCCTGACCTCGCCCGTGTCCGGCTCCCAGCGGGCGGCCTTCTCCCACTGGGCCTCGGTGGGCAGATGTCCGCCGCGCCAGCGGCAGTAGTTCTGCGCCTCGTCCCAGTTCAGGAAAATGACGGGGTAGTCGTGGTAATACTCGGCCCCATAGTAGGCGACCTGGCTGGGCGAGTCGGTGAACTCCGGCGGGGCGCATCCACCGTCATCCACGCAGGCCATGTAGTAAAGGTTGGTGACCTCCGTCTCGTCGATGTAGTAAGCGTCGAGCGTGACTTCATGGGCCGGGCGCTCGCGTGGATAACCCTCGTCATCGCCCATCATGAACGGCCCGGCGGGCACGATCAGCATCGGAACGCCGCGCAGCGTGATCCGCTCACCCAGCGGGGTCGGACTGGGCTGAACGGTTGGCTCAGCAGTCGGTTCCTCCTCAGCGGGGGCAGGCGCGTCGGTAGGGGCCACCACCGCTTCCTCCTGCATGGCGGTCGGCTCGACAGGCGCTTCGGTGGGCGCGTCCGTAGCCGTAGGCTGATCGGCAGCCAGCGCCGCTGCCTGGGCTGAATTCGTCGATTCGGCCTCTGCCTCGCCGCCATTCCCCCCGCCGAATAACCCGCGCGCACCGATGACCAGCCCGACGATCACGAGCAGCGCCAGCAGCCCGCCAGCACCCGCCACCGGCAGCACCCAGCCCGGCAGACCGCCCGCCTTCCGTCCGGCAGAATCCGGCGGGGCGTCCCCGCGCACGGTTGCCGACGCAATCGGCGGCGAGGGCTGCGGCGTCGCCGAATCGGCGTATCCCCCGGCGCGATACTCCATCGCGATCATCGTATCCGCCGAGGATTCCCAGCCGCCCACGCGGGCCACA
>CAZWUX010000429.1:0-3553 GCA_964637665.1 uncultured Anaerolineae bacterium | reverse complement strand
GTCAATCAGTATTCGCCCGCTGGACGGTTCGATCAGGCGGTTGACCATCTTCATCGTCGTCGTCTTACCGCACCCCGACGGGCCGATCAGGACGCACGTTTCGCCTTCCGGTATCTCCAGCGTGATGTCGTTCACCGCCGGTTCGACCATGCCCGGATAGATTTTAGTCACGTTCTCCAGTCTAATCACGTCTGTGCCTCCTTTATAGGCCCGCCGCTTCCTGGACATCCTGAATCGTCCGGTCGCCCTTGTCGGGGCGAATGCCCTTCGAGATCCAGCGTATCTCGCCCTGTCCAAGAATAAAGTCGAAAGCCAGCGCCATCAGGGCGATCCAGATCGCGCCGGTCAGCACCATCCGGCCCTGTGTGCGGTTAATACCCTGAAAGATCAGCTCTCCCAGCCCGCCTGCGCCGATCAGGGTGGCGATCGACGCGATGCCGACCGTCATCACCGTCGACACGCGCACCCCGGCGAGGATCACCGGGAGGGCGAGTGGAAGCTGCACTTTCGTCAGCAGTTGCAGGTCGGTCATGCCCATGCCGCGCCCGGCCTCGGAGTAGGCCGGATCGAGTTCTTGCAGCGCGGTGATCGTGTTGCGCAAGATGGGCAGCAGCCCATACAGCACGAGCGCGATGATCGCCGGGTCGACGCCGATGCCGATGATGGGGATCATGATGCCGAACATCGCGAGGCTGGGGATGGTGAAGATCACGCCCACGATGTACAGCGCCGGATCGGCGGCCTTTTCGCCCAGCATGACCAGCACGGCGAATATCGCGAACAGGGTCACCTGAATACCCAGCGCCGTCGCCTCGCCGCCTGGCTTGACGACGAAGACGCTCAACAGGGCGGCCATGACGTAGCCCGCCAGCGCCGCCGCCACGTAGCTGCGCCACGTGACGCGTTTCGAGAGGTTCCCCAGCAGCGCGATCAGGCCGAGCAAGGCCCAGAGCGGGGCGGCGTCCCGCACGAGGTTGAACACGCCAGCCAGCACGGAGAGCGCTCCGTCGCCCAGCCCGACGGCCTGCGCCAGCCGGTAGATTTGCAGCAGCAGCACGTGAAGAATGGGGCGGGGCAGCACCGCCGGTAAGACGACCGCGCCCGCCAGCGCCGCGCCGACGATGCGCAGGTTCGTGCCGCCGGGCAGCACCCCCGCCGCCAGCACGGCGGCCAGCCCCAGCATCAGCGCGGACTGGATCAGCGCCAGCACGCCGAACCTACCCAGCGCGGCATCGGCCTCCAGTAGATGGCCCCACGTCGTGACGTTGCTGGGATTAAAGCGCGCGATCTCCGCCGTGTCCTCCGGCAGGGCGGTGACGGCCAGCACACCGACCACCAGCGCCGCGGCAGCCAGCCCCAGCACGGGCCAGAACCACAGCGAGGATCGCTCAGGCCAGGGCGGTGTGGAGACCCGCACGCCGATCAGCACGCCCAGCAGAATGGCGATCACCATCGCCACGAGCGTGAGGATCACGTGCTCGATGGTCAGCTCGGCCAGCCGGTTCGTATTGCGGCACATGAATTCGTAGGTGGGCCACTGGGTGACCAGCCCCGGTGTTTGGGCGCACACCGAGTTGCCGATGTTGGTCAGAAGTGGGGTTAGCCTTTCAACCAGCCCGTTGACGATGCCAGTGAACATAACTTCCCCCCTTTGCTGGATTGAAAGACACGACCAACTCCAGAAACATTCCGGTCAGAAGTTACGGCGGTTTCACGGTGCGGCGTTCAGGATGAATGCGCTCAAGGCAAACGCGTTCAGTTGAACGCGTTCAGAGCGAACGATCGTGGACGAGAAGCGGGAACTGCGGACGCCGTTTGTCTCGCATTACGCAACAACGTTTTACAATGCAGTACAGATAGTATATATAATCGGTCTCATACGTCAAAGCGATGTTTGACGTGATCGGTCTTTATTCAACTGCCGCCGCGCTCGTTCTTAGAACAGGAAGCCGTCAGGAAAAGGATCATCGGGGCGGACGATAAAGTGGTGCAGGCCGGTGATATGCGCCGCCGCCCGGATTTCGGGGACGATGGCGGTGAGGTCACCGGCGGTGGTCGCCTCGACGATGCGGCCCTCGAAGGTCGATCCCAGCAGCCCCTCGTTAATCAACACATCGCCGACCGCCATCTGCCCCCGCGAATACAGCAGCGCCATCTTAGCCGACGTGCCCGTGCCGCATGGCGAGCGATCCACATGGTGATCGCCGTACACGACGGCGTTGCAGCCGCGCGCCGGGGGATGCCCGGCGGGGTCGTAGAACTCCGTCACGTCGATGGTGTTCACGTAGGGGTGTTCGGGGTGCTGGACGGTGAGCTGCTCGTTGCCCGACTCGATGATCGCCATGCCAAGCTCGGCCAACGGGCGCGCGTTCTGGGCGGTTAGATCGAGCGCGATCTGGTCTGAGGACACCATCGCGAAGAAGCCCCCGGCGGCCACCAGATCGACCCGGAAGTCGCCGAACTCCGGCACAGACAGCGGCGCGCCCTCGCGGAACGTGAAGGCGCTCTCTAACTGGATGGCGACCGAATCGGCCCGGATAACGCCATCGCTCCCCCGGCCCAGCGACGCATGGGCCACCACCTGCCCGGACGGTGTGTCAACACGCACGCGCAGTTCATCCCCCTGATCGGGGATGTCCAGCCAGCCCATCTCGACGAACGCCGTCACCGCGCCGATGGTGCCGTGCCCGCACATGTACGGGTAGCGGGCGGCGTCCATGAAAATCAGGCCAAAATCGCCGTCGGGGCTGGTGGGCGCGGTGGCGATGGCGGCGAACATGTCGCGGTGGCCGCGCGGCTCGCGCGTCAGCAGCCGCCGGATGTGGTCGAGGTGCTGGCTGACGTACAGCCGCTTCTCGTTGATTGTTTTTCCGGGGATGGGCGGCAGGCCGCCGACCACCAGCCGGGTCGGCTCGCCTGCCGTGTGTGAATCCAGGGTGATGATCGGCTCGCCAATGCCGCCGAACGCGCTCGTGTCGAGGTTCACGGCTACTCCCACAGGGTTTTTTGCAGGTCCTCAAATTCTTCGGGCGGACCGTCAAACCGGTTGCGTCCGAGTTCCAGCACATAGACGTAGTCGGCGATCTTGATGGCCTGCCGGATATTCTGGTCGACCAGCAGCACCGTGATGCCGTCGTCCTTGAGTTCGATCAGCAGGTCGTAGATGTCGCGGGCCAGCAGGACGGCTAACCCGGCGGTCGGCTCGTCGACGAGGATCAGGCGCGGGTCGGTCATCAGCACGCGGCCCAGCTCGACCATGCGCTGCATCCCGCCGGAAAGCTCGCCCGCCGGGGAGCGCCGCCGGTCGCGCAGGATGGGGAAGCGCTCGTAGTTGGCCTCCAGCTTGGCCTTGATGCGATCCGCGTCGCCCCGGAACGACCACGCGCCCAGCTCCAGGTTCTCCTCGACCGTCATGTAGGGGAACACGCTCTGGCGCTGGGGGATGTACGAGACGCCGTGATTGACGAGTTCGTGGGCGGGCAGCCCGGCGATGTCCGTGCCGTCGACCACGATCGCGCCCCGGCTGGGCTTGACGAAGCCGTAGATGGACTTC
>CAZWUX010000428.1:0-3593 GCA_964637665.1 uncultured Anaerolineae bacterium | reverse complement strand
TGGAGGACATCGGCGCCCGCGCGGTCTGTGGCTGGCTTTCGCAACAGTTCACGCTAAACCTCAACCCCTCGGATTTCCACGAGCTGACCGTCCCGCAAGCCGAGGATCTCATCCGCCAGAAAATCGACGACTACCGGGTGAATCTCATCATAGCGCCCCACCAGCAGGTGACCCCCATCCGGCAGTGTCACAAACCGGGCGCCCGGGATGGTCTCCGCGCTGTGCTGACCGTGAGCGTACGGCACCAGCGTGTCGTCGAGCGCGTGAAAGACCAGCGTCGGCGCAGCGATGTTCCCCAGCGGCAGGTCGAGCGCCGTGATGATCTTCCCGTCCGCGGCCATGCCCGGCGCGCGCAGGCTCATCGGGTACATGGACACCAGGAAGTCATCCACCTGCACGTGATCTTCCGGCGTCATCCCGGCCTGCACCTCCCGCGACACACCCAGCGTTTCCAGCAGCATCGGTCGGGCAGCGTTCACCATGATCCAGTAAGCCAGGTCCGATTTGAGCAGTGTGTCGCGCACCTGTTCCTGAGTGCCAGCCGCGCCTTCCTTACGTGGCTCCGCGTGGCTCATGGCGGAGACCAGCACCAGCGCCCTCGTCCGTTCGGGATAGCGCTCCGCGAACGCCAGCGAGCTGGGTCCACCGGCGGAGACGCCGATCACCGCCACGCGCTCGACGCCCAGCTCATCCAGCAGGCACGCATAGATGTCGGCCTGTGCCTCAGCGGAGAGATCATCCGGGGCTGGGGCGTTCAGATAGCCGAAGCGCGAGGGCGCAATCAGACGGTAACCATCGCCGAGAAGCGCATCCCCCAGCTTCAACCCCTGATCATAGCCCCCTCCCGCCCCATGGATGACGAGCACAGGCGGACCATCGCCCTGCTCCCCATACTCGATTGTCCCGCAGGCCGTGTCGACCGTCCGCGCCCCTGCCGCCAGCCGCGCGCGGGCGGCGGCCATATCGCGCCCGTAGCTTATTCCGATCGCCGCGCCGCCCACCGCCAGCAACCCGATTACCGATAAACTCACTATCTGCCACGTCTTCATCTCTACCGGTTCCTTTTTTCGTCGATTAGCCAATCAGCCCGTTACGCCGACAGCCGGAACACGGCGGCGGTCGACACGACGAGCGTCACCGCGACGAGCGCCGCTGCCAGCAGCGCGATCCCCATGTGGAACCCGACGCTGCTCGGATCGATCTCCGGCTGAGCCTTCATCCACAACCCACAGATCACCGTCGAGGCGATCATCAACCCGGTTACGATATCCAGCACGATCACGATTGTCTTCATTGCTACCATCTCCTTTTTAGTCAAACAGCCTATCAGTCAGTCGATCAGGCCACCCGCATAGCGAGCGCCCGGTTACCAGTAACTACCCCAGAACGTTATCCACCAGCAGATCGATCACGGCGTCGAGCGCCGCCTCGTCGTACAGGTCGACCTCCGCGAACCGCCGCAAATCCTCCGCGCGGATCGCCATCGCCTGAAGCGGCGCGACGATCTGGATCGCCGTCAGGCGGATCTCCGGCTCCGACAGCGCCCCCCCGAAGTGCTCCCGCAGGTGGGGCAGCAGCGTGCGCTCCGCGCCGTAGTCGCCGCTCAGCAGCGCCAACCGCGCCACGACGGGGGCCAACCCCGGATACCGCATCGCGACGCGGGTCGTCTGCCGCAGGATCGCCCGCACCCGCTCGACCGGATCGCCGTCCTGCGGCGGGGTGGGCAGGTCCAGCCCGGCCTCCTCCCGCATCAGCATGGCGATGACCTCACTCAGCAGGGCCTCCTTCGAGCCGAAGTGATAGTTGATCAGCCCGGTGCCCACCTCCGCCCGCTCCGCGATCTGCCGTACGGTGATCGCGTCGGGGTCCGGTTCCTCACCGATCAGGGCGAGGGTCGCCTGCAAGATGCGGTCTTTGGGATTGAGGTCGTCGGCCATGTGCGGCGCTCCTGTCTTCGTTCTGAACGTCATTTGAACGTGTTCAAATCGTTCAATAGGATAATACGCCCGTATGCTCGTGCCGTCAAGCGACGAATGTCACGGCGATGCGGCGACGAATGTCACAGCGGGGCAGCCCAAAGGCCGACTCGATGGCGCAGCAACAGCATATCAGCGCGCCGAAACTTTCCTGCCTGTTCGCCCTGCCAGGAAATGAATGTCGGCATATAATAGGGATGATCCCCCCGTAGCCCGGCAGAAACAGGCACACGCCATGCCGCGCCGACCGGGAGGTGAAGAAGGGTGCATGTTGACCGCAATCTATCTCAACCGATCTCAATGACGATCGTGCCGGAGTCTGCTATGAGGTTTACCCGTGCCGCGCTGCTGATAGTCCTATCCCTTTCCGCCCTGCTGTTGAGCGCCTGCGGCGGCGGGTCCGCCGCCAGGGCGTGCAGCCCGCGTGACAGCCGGGCCTACGCCGAGGCCATCGCGCCGATCGTGAATCGCTTCGACAGCGTGGAGTCCCTGTCCCTCACCGCCACCGACGACGAGCTGGGCGGCTACGTCGTCCAGCTTCAGAACCTGCGCCAGCAGGCCGCCGATCTCGCGATTCCGGCCTGCGCCGAGGAGAGCCGGACATATCTGCTGGGCCGCATGGACGCCACTATCGCCGAACTCTCGCCTGAAACGCCCACCCCCGCGCCGGTGGTCGGCCCCACAGAAGCGACCGAGCCTGGCGTTGCGTCAGCAACTCCCGGTGCAGCACAAAGTGCGGCTACGCCTACCGAGGCCGGAACGCCGCTGCCCCCGCCGACCGAAACGCTGGGCCCAACCGAAACGCTCACCCCGACGCCCACGTTTATCATCGGCCCGCCCCGGCCCACCGACACCGCCACCGTGACGGTGACGCCCACGCCCGATCCGGACATCACGACCCGTGTCGAGGCGGTGTGGCTCTGCGAGTGGCTGGGACCCAACCGGTATCAGTGGTACGAGGTCGAGATCACGATGGACCAGCTAACGCCGGTCGGCGAGGAGATTCTGAGCGGCCCCTACGTCGGCCCCTGGCGGTCCAACTGCCCCGCCGAGACGCCCGTGCCGACCGCCACGCCGCTTACGCCGACCGCCCAGCCGGGCGGCTGATCGCGTTTCGCTCACACGCCACACCCCGGCGCGGGATGAGATTATCCCCGCCGGGGTGTGATTTTTGTGGTTATCGTGTCAGGGTGATGAACCGCTCGCCCGCCAGTGCATCGTTCCTGCCGCGTCCCGACCATCGCTCCACCGGGCTTGCGATGCGTTCATCAGCCCGATGCGCTTGTCTCTGCGCCACCCCCACCATCCCCGCCCCGCTCAGCTTGTTTCCTCCCCCAGCCATGGGGGAGGTGGCCGAAGGCCGGTGGGGGTCACTCTCGAATCACACCTCCACCCGCTTGCGATGCGTCCATCAGCCCGATCCGTTCTGTTCCACAGCCGGTGAACGGGGGCAGGAGCTAACCCTGCATCGCCGATAGCGGGCGGTGCAGTGGATATGAAAAACGACTCCTTGCCGTGATCGGTGTGACGTTCCTGATGCCGGGGGGTGGGGTGGAGGAGCAACGTCGAGGTAATGACTGGTTGGTCGTCGGCAACGTTATGGGTTCGGTGATTATT
>CAZWUX010000427.1:0-3602 GCA_964637665.1 uncultured Anaerolineae bacterium | reverse complement strand
CGATTCGCCGAACTACGCGCACCACCCCGTGACTTACGTCCGGTATACGCAGGCCGTCAGCTATTGTCTGTGGCTGGCAGGTGAAACCGGGCAACCGGTTGGCCTGCCGACCGAGGCACAATGGGAAAAGGCCGCCGCGTGGAATCCTTTCACCGAGACGGCCCACAACTACCCCTGGGGCGATTCCCCGCCCAACCCGGACCTGTTGAGTTACAGTGAGAGCTTCGCCGGAGGGGCCGCTCCGGTAGGATCGTACCCGGACGGGGCCAGCGCGTACGGCGTCTACGACATGGCCGGGAACGTCTGGGAATGGGTCGCCGACTGGTACGACGCCAACGCCTATAAGAGCAGCGGCGTGGCCTCCGACCCCACCGGACCGGCCAGCGGAACCCGCCGGGTGACGCGCGGTGGCGGCTGGCTGAACGCGGCCTCGCTCGTCGTTGTCAACGTGCGGAACTGGGCCACACCCACCGCCGCAGGCGACGACCTGGGCTTTCGCTGTGCGCTCAATACGCGCCGCCCCGACCCAGAAAGCGGTATCTACCTGCGCCCGCTCGATCTGGCCCGCATATTCGCAGACGAGATAGCGCGCGCGCAGGCCGCAGGCGCAGGCGACGCCGCCACGCTCGACGAGTGGGCCATATCGCTGGACCTGCTTCAATCAGCACTGGCGGAGAACGACACACAAACGGCGCTGGCTGCCGTCGAGGATCGCCTCGTGCGGCTCACCGTCCAGCGCAGCAGCGAACTGATCGACCCGCAGCTTGCGCTGCGTCTCGACGGCGGCCTGCTGTGGATGCGCGAGCAGCTAACACCCGACATAGAGTAGACCGCCGCGAATCAACAAACCCGACCGGAAGTTATGACGGAGGAGCCATGTCCCCGCTTGAAGCGAGCGACACGCACGAGTTCTGCTCACAATATTCGCTGGACGTAGGCGAGCCGATCCGCGCCACCGCCACGCGCGCGGATATCTGGATGGCTCTGGAGTACACCGGCGCGTGGGGGGCGCGTGCCTTCCCGGAAAGCGATCTGTCGGAGGCCGTCAAGGCGCACGTCACGGCCTTTCAGGAGGCGACGGCCAACACGCGCATCCAGTTCATCCGGCGGCCCCATCGCTACGAACCATCACCCATCCACTTCTTTTTCGCCATCGCCAACCGGGCCAAGCCCCGCCTGTACGCGTTCGAACTCGACGACTACGACGACCTGCTCGACCTCGATCTCACCGCCCTCTCGGCGAGCGACTCTGCTTTCGACGCCCACCTGCGGGATGACCGCCTGTTTTTCACCTGTGTGAACGGGCTGCGCGACGCCTGCTGCGCGCGGTTCGGCAGGCCGGTGTACGAGGCGATCGCGAAAGAAGCGGGCGATGCGGCGTGGCAGTGCACGCACATCGGCGGGCACCGGCTGGCCCCGAATCTACTATTTCTGCCTCACGCGCTGTCCTACGGGCGCGGCACGCCGGAGGCGGCGGATCGCCTCGTGAGAGGATATCAGGCGGGCGAGGTCGTGCTTGAGCATCTACGCGGTCGCACCATCTACGACCGCCCGGTGCAGGCTGCGGAACACTTCTTTCACGAGCAGACCGGCGATCTACGCATCGACGCCTGTGCGCTGGTCGACTCCACTCAGACCGGCGACGAGCGCTGGACGGTCCGGCTGGAGAGTGCGGGGGGCGATATCCACCGGGTGGATGTCGAGGCGCGCTCGCTGCCGGAACAGGTGTTTAAGACGTGCAACTCGGACGCGCCCTCCGTCGTCGATCACTTCTATCTGGCTGCCTACGAAGTCGAGACGGCATGACCGCATACAGTCGGCAGATCGCAAAGCACCCGGCTGGGGACGAGCCGGGTGCTTTTTTGCGTATTCTGATGAGGCAGCGCGGCGCCCTACCGGCGGCGGCGCTTCCGGTCATCATCCCGCACGCCGAGCTGCTTACCGGGCACGATCAGCTCGATGAGCACGAGCACGATCACCGATCCTACGATAGCGTGGAAAATACCGTTGAGGAATCCGGCGACGGGGCCTTCCCCGAAGATGGTAAACAGCGCCGGGAAGAACGTCCTGAGCATAAACGCCCCGACAAAGGCCCCCGCAATACCCAGTATGATGTTGATAAAACACCCCTGCCGCTCGGCCTTTAACAGCAGGCTCGCGATGTACCCGGCCACCGCGCCGGTGATAACCCAGCTTATGACGCTAAGCAGTGTTGGTGACATATCCCATTCCTTTCCCATCTTCTCCTGAGACGGCTGATTCGATCCTGTTGGCCCTTCGCCCGGCTACGCAGACTCAAAAAAAGTGACAGGTGATTCCCTGTCATTCGTCGAACATGGCTCCCACCGAGATTCCCTGATGGGCGCGCCGGATGACTTCGCCGAGCAGCCCGGCGATTGAGAGCACGGTCATGTTCGGCAGCCGCGCTTCCGGCGCGAGCGGGATTGTGTTCGTGAAGATGAACTCGCGCACCCGGCTGCTGAGTTCACTCAGGCGCTCATGAGCGGGCGGGGAGAACACCGCATGTGTGAACACGACCGTGATCTCCTTCGCGCCACTGCGGTCGAGCAGCTTGATCGCCTCCATCAGCGACCCGCCGGTATCGACCTCATCGTCGACCAGCAGCACATTCCGGCCCTTCACATCCCCGATCAACGTGCGCGCCTGCGCTTTCGTGCCCGTTCGCCTCTTCTCGATGAATGTCAGCGGCAGGTCGAGGCTGCGTGCCCAGTTGCGTCCACCTTTTGCGAAACCGAGGTCGACCGTCGTCACGACCGTGTTGTCGAGCGGCACGTTCTCTGCTACGTACTCATTCAGCATGTGAAACGCCGTCAGGACATCGCCCGGAATGGTGAAAAAGCCCTGAATCTGCCCCGCGTGCAGGTCGATGGTCATGTAGCGATCCGCCCCGGCGATCTCGATCATGTCCGCCACGAGCCGGGCTGTGATCGGCGTGCGCGGCTGGTCCTTCTTATCCGTCCGAGCGTAGGCGAGATACGGGATCACCGCCGTGATACGCCCCGCCGAGTCACGCCGGACGGCATCCAGCGCGATGAGCAGTTCCATCAGGTTATCGTTCACCGGGCGGGATGTCGTCTGCAGGATGTACACGTCCTGCCCGCGCACGCTCTCGCCCAGGCTCACGAAGATGTTGTCGTTAGGGAATTTTCGGATGTCCACGTCGAGCAGCGGGACCTGCATCCCGCAGGCATCCGACAGGTAATCAGATATCTCGTCTGCCACGTCAGGGCAGGCCGTTCCAGCAATGAGTTTAACATCTCCGTACATGCCGGGAATGCGAACCATGTGCCTTCTCCTCCTCGAAGTCGATCGCGCAGGGGCTTACCCCAGGGTGTTGGTGTGGTGTCTCTCGTTTTATCAGGCATTCCGGTGGGAGTCGCGCCTCCATTTGAGTTCATCCACCAGCATCCGAGCGGCCTGCCGGGGCATGATCTCGCGCGCGACGATCCGGTCCACCATCTCGCTCATACGCACCGGATCACTGTGCGCCAGCAGCGCTCTGAGCAGCGTCTCACGCAGCCAGGCGTCGAGCGCCGCCACCGCCCGCATTCGCTCCCGCCGTTCCTGTTCCTCGCCTCGTT
>CAZWUX010000426.1:0-3623 GCA_964637665.1 uncultured Anaerolineae bacterium | reverse complement strand
GTCGGGGAGGTGGGGCGGGCCGCTCCACCGGCCAGTATATACCGGTCTGCTGCCAGGATGTGCAGACCGGCTGTCCGCGCGGCGGCTCAACCCGGCGATTTTTCCGCCTCTTTTCGACACATCTCCCAGCCTTCTCCACGATTTCTTCACAGACCTGTGGCACGATAGGGGGAAGGCGCGCAGATCGGGGGAATAAACCGTCAAAAAAGTTGACAACGTATTTCTGGCACGAGATAATTAGCAGGGCTAACTAATAGCCGTGCTAACGAAACGGCTCAGGCAAGGGGCTGATCATGGCCGACGCAGAACTGCATGACATCGCCGCCGATCTGCTGAAGATCGTCCCGCTCATGATGCGGCTCGTCGCAGCGGGCATGAGGCAAACAACGCACAGCGTCCACCCGGCACACTTCCAACTGCTGGCGATGCTGTCCAAACGGCCCCGCCGCCTGAGTGATCTGGCCGAGAAACAGGCCGTCAGCGTGCCGACGATGTCCAACACGGTGACGACGCTCGAAGAGCGCGGTTGGGTCGTGCGGGAGCGGGCGGCGGACGACCGGCGCGTCGTGGAGGTCAACATCACGCCGGAGGGCCGGGCGATCCGGGAGGAGGTCGAGGATGAGATGATCGACCGGGTGGCCCGGATGCTCGCCGGGCTTCCCGCCGACCGGCGGGAGGCCGTACACGGCGGGCTGGGCGCGCTGCGCGAGTTGTTCGAGACGGCGCTGCCTCCCGGCTGTCCAGGCTGTGAGGAAGACCCGTCACACATCGAAGTTGAATCAGGTGAGGGAGTTTGAATGGCTTACAGTATCAAAGCCAGTGAACTGGTAAGCGAATCATGAAATCATTGAGACGTATCTCAGCCTATTTACGCCCCTACTGGAAGTGGGTGCTGGCCGCCTTTGGGCTGGTGGCGCTGGAGGCCGTCGCCCAACTGGCCGTCCCGCGACTGCTCCAGTACGTCATCGATCAGGGCATCACACCCGGCGACATGCGGACCATCTGGATAGGCTCGCTGCTCATGCTGGGGGTGGCTGCGATCGGGGCCGTGTCGACCGGTTTTCGGGCGGTTTATGCGGCCCGCTTCTCGCAGAACATGGCCTACGATGTGCGTAACGACGTTTTTACACGCATCCAGACCCTATCGTTTGGCAACCTCGACCGCCTGCAAACCGGTAAGCTCATCACCCGCACATCCAGCGATGTGGATGTGGTGCGTATGTTCACCAGCATGGGTTTCATGATGATTATCCGTGCTCTTGTGCTGCTGCTTGGCAGCCTGATCTTCCTCGTCGCCACCAATGCCCGGCTGTCGCTCATTATGGCGTTCGTCGTCCCGGCTGTGGCGCTCGTGTTTGCTGCTGTGGCCCGCACTGCCCAGCCGCTTTTCAAGCAGGTGCAGCAGCGGTTAGACACGCTCAATACGACCGTGCAGGAAAACCTGGCCGGAGTTGAGGTCGTCAAAGCCTTCGTTCGCGAGCGGTTCGAGAACGAGCGCTATGAGGGTGCCAACACAGGCCTCATGGAGAAATCCCGGCAGGTGTACCGTCTGATGGCTACCGCCTTCCCTGTCGTGATGCTGATTGGCAACCTGGGCACGCTGGCCGTCGTCCTGCTGGGCGGACAGCAAGTCATCGGCGGCTCGCTGAGTGTGGGCGAGCTGGTAGCCTTTAACAATTATCTGATGACGGCCATGTTCCCCGTCGTGATGATGGGGATGATCGTGTCCATGCTGCCCGCCGCCGACGCCTCCGCCGAGCGCATACTCGAAGTGCTGGACACCGAAAACGACGTACAGGACTGTGAAGACGCTCGGCCCATCGAGGTACGTGGGCGGGTGGAGTTTGAGGACGTGTCGTTCAACTACAATGGCTCAGCAGATACCGAGGTGCTGCGTAACATCAACCTGCGGGTTGAGCCGGGCGAGCAGGTCGCGGTGATGGGGGCGACCGGCTCCGGAAAATCGACGCTGGTCAACCTCATCCCACGTTTCTACGATGTCAGCGACGGGCGTGTGCTGGTCGACGGCGTGGACGTGTGCGCGCTATCCGAGGAATCGCTGCGTTCGCAGATCGGAATGGCGATGCAGCAGACGCTCCTCTTCAGCGGCACCATCGCCGAGAACATCGCCTACGGGCAGCCGAACGCCTCACAGGAGCGGATCGAGGCAGTGGCAAAAGCGGCGCAGGCCCATGACTTCATCATGGCGATGCCCGATGGCTACCAGAGTCACGTCGAGGCGCGCGGCGCCAACCTGTCCGGCGGGCAGAAGCAGCGCATCGCGATCGCCCGCGCCCTGCTGGTCGACCCGGCGATCCTCATCCTCGACGACAGCACCAGCGCGGTCGACATGGAAACCGAGTACCGCATACAGGAAGCGCTGGATGGCCTGATGGAGGGCCGGACGACGTTCGTCATCGCCCAGCGGCTCAGCAGCGTGCTCAAGGCCGACAAGATCATCATCCTCGACCGGGGCGAGATCGCGGCTCATGGCACCCATCAGGAGCTGTTACAAACCAGCCCCATTTATCGAGAGATTTACCAGTCGCAGCTAAGCAGAGACGTGCCGGAGCCTGTTGCTCCGAACGGCAAAAAACCGGCGGTTGATGGAGGCGTATCGTAATGCATCGTGGACCCGGAGGAATGAGAATCGAGGACGCAAGCGAGCAGCGCGCAACGCTGCTTCGCCTGGTAGCCTACCTCAAACCCTATCGTGTAATCGTCGGCATCGTAACCCTGCTCGTGATCGTCGGCACAGGCCTGATGCTGGCCGGGCCGTTTCTGATTGGCCGGGCGGTGGATCGCTATATCATCCCCGGCGACCTGCCCGGCCTGTGGCGCATCGCAGGGATGATGCTGGCGGCGTATGTCGGCTCAGGGATAATGACCGCTCTCTACTCGATACTGATGGTCAACGTCTCCCAGAAGCTGATCAAGGACATCCGCTCGGCCCTGTTCGCCCACATCCAGACGCTGTCGATGGCCTACTACGACGAGCACGAAGTGGGCGATCTGATGAGCCGCGTCACCAACGACTCCGATGCCATCAACCGCGTGCTGTCCAACGGCATGGTGCAGTTGATATCCAGCATCTTGCAGTTAGCCGGTATTCTGGTCGCGATGTTCTTGTTAAGCTGGCAGCTTGCGCTAGGCTCGCTGCTGGTGCTGCCACTCATCATGCTGGTGACGGGCACAATCGCCGCACGCACCCGCGAAGCCTTCCGCGAGGTGCAGTACAACCTCGGCCAGCTTAACGCCTATGCCGAGGAAAATATCGCCGGGGTGCGCGTGGTGCGCTCTTTCGCCCGCGAAGCGGAAACCATTGCAGATTTCGAGGCAGTTAATGCCAGAAACCGCGATGTGGGCATCCGCGCGGAGAAGATCACGGCGCTGCTCATGCCGATGATGAACGTGATGAGCACGGTCGCCACCGCCGTCATCGCCGGGTTAGGCGGCTGGCTGGCCCTGCACAGCCTGATCAGCGTGGGCGTGATCGTGTCGTTTGTGACCTACATCCAGCAGTTCTTCCAACCGCTGCGGCAGCTCGCTCAGCTTTATAACCAGCTTCAATCAGGGCTGGCTGGGGCCGAGCGCATCTTTCGGGTGCTGGATGCTGAGCCGGT
>CAZWUX010000425.1:1023-3633 GCA_964637665.1 uncultured Anaerolineae bacterium | reverse complement strand
ACCGTCGTGAAGCCTTTCCTGTATATCGCTGCGACGTGGTGGGGCGTGCTCGCGGTGCAGTTTGGCGACCGGGTTGGAAAGGGAATCCGCACGGCCCCGCGTGACGCGCTGCTGGCCGACAGCAGCGATGCCGATCACCGGGGGCTGGCCTTCGGGCTGCACCGCGCCGGGGACACCGCCGGAGCGCTCGTCGGGCTGCTCATCGCGCTGGGCGTCGTGTGGCTGGCGCAGGGGGGCGGGCTGACGCTCCAGCGCGCGACGTTCCGGCGGCTCGTGTTGATCAGCATCGTCCCGGCGGCACTGGCGGTGCTCGTGCTGGCCGTCGGTGCGCGGGAAACGGGGACAGGGGCAGGGACTCACCCGCCGGGGCTGTCTTTCCGGGGGCTGGCTGTGCCTTTCCGCCGCTTCGTGTGGGTCGTCGTCCTGTTCACGCTGGGCAACTCGGCGGACGCATTTCTCGTGCTGCGCGCGCAGGAGCGCGGGCTGAGCGTGGTGGGCGTGCTGGGGATGCTCGCCACGTTTAACCTGATCTACGCGCTCGTCTCCGGCCCTGCGGGGGCGCTCTCGGATCGTGTCGGGCGTCGGCGCTTGATGGTCGGCGGGTGGCTGCTGTACGGGTTGCTCTATCTGGGGTTTGCGCTGGTGCAGGCGACGTGGCAGATGTGGGCGCTCTATGCCCTCTATGGCGTGTATTACGGCGCAGTTGAGGGAACGGCGCGCGCTTACGTGGCCGACCTCGTCCGGCCCGACCGGCGAGGCACGGCTTATGGGGTGTTCAACGCGGCGGTGGGTGTGGCAGCCTTCCCGGCCAGCCTGATCGCGGGGGTGCTGTGGCAGGGAGTCGGCGCCTGGGCGGGGTTTGGCCCGGCTGCGCCTTTTTTATTCGGCGCGGCGCTGGCGTTTGCCGCCACTGCGCTGCTTATCAGTTGGGTGCCGGACCCGGCGCGGCCTGTGCGGTGATGCCCCGGCGAGACGGCTATTTTTTTGACGGTGCGCCCGTTCTGCGGTATGATTCCGGTGGAATTTGGGCGGTTAGCTCAGTCGGCCAGAGCGCCACGTTGACATCGTGGAGGTCACAAGTTCAAGTCTTGTACCGCCCACTGCATAAAAACGAAAAGGCACGGGCGAACCGTGCCTTTTTTGATCCCCGCAGATGCCGTCACTACGGCGAATCCCCGGTGAAAATGGCCTCGATGACAGCGTCCGTATCGGACAGATCGGCGAAAACGACATCTGCGCCCGCCTTCTCCAGCGCGGTGCGAGCCGAGCCGCTGGTCAGCACGCCGATGGCTCGCGCCCCGGCCTCGCAGGCGGCGGTCATGTCGCCGGGGGCGTCGCCGAACACGACGATCGACTCCCCATCGAAATCCACCCCGGACAGGGCCCTGGCCTGAGCGACTGCCAGCGGGATCAAGTCGGCGCGAACCTCGGAGGCATCTCCGAACGCGCCGACCGGGAATCGAGCCGGATCGAGGCCCGCCGCCTCCAGTTTGATGCGGGCGGTGGCCTCGACGTTGGCGGTCACGAGGCCGAGCAGCACGTCCGAGCGGGCGGCGAGCGTATCTACCAGCTGGTGCACGCCGGGGTATACCTCAGATTGGTGCTGGCTGATCGTGCGGGCGAGGGCGGGAACCCAGACGGCTATGAAGCGGTCGAAGGATGACTCGATGACCTCGCGCGGCACACCGGCCTCGGTAAGCACCCCATAGACGATGTGGCGGATCGTGCTGCCGCCCAGCGGATAGGTGTCGATGCGGCCCGCCGTGCCGTAGACCTCGATCAGCGCGTCCTTGATCGCCGCCTGGCCCGCCCCGTGCGAGTCGAGCAGTGTGCCGTCGATGTCGAATAGGACGAGGCGGCGCGGGGGCGCCGTCGAATGCATCACAGATAACGTCCCTTTCCATGCGCCAGCCCCCGGCGCAGGGGCGCGAAAACGGGGGCTGGCTGCCCGGATAAAATCCGGGGGATATGTTAACGGGAAATGCGGATCAGGCCCAGAACATCTCCCCGGCTTCCTCGAAGATACCCGCCTGCTTGAGCACGTCGATGCCCTTGCCCAGCCCTTCGCCGGTCGACATGAGGGCGTCCTCGTGCTCGATGGAGATCACGTAGTCGTAGCCGATCATGCGCAGCGCGCTGACGATGTCCTTCCACGCCTTCACGCCGTGCCCGTAGCCGATGCTGCGGAAGGTCCACGCGCGGTCGGGAATCTCGCCGTAGGGCTTGTTGTCGTTGCAGCCGCTCACGGAGATGTTGATCTGGTCGACGTACACGTCCTTGCCGTGAACGTGGTAGATCGCGTCGCCGAGCCTGCGGATCGCCGCGACGGGGTCGACGCCGTTCCACCACAGGTGGCTCGGATCGAAGTTGCAGCCGAGCACGTCCGGGTTGACCTCGCGCAGGCGGAGAAGCGTCTCGACGTTGTAGACCAGCATTCCGGGGTGCATCTCGAACGCGACCTTGACGCCGTGATCGGCGGCAAAGGCCGCCGCCTCACGCCAGTAGGGGATGGTCACGTCGTTCCACTGGTAGTCGAGGATTTCCAGAAAGTGGGGCGGCCAGGGGCAGGTCACCCAGTTGGGCATCGAGTCACCGGGCGCGCCAGCGGGC
>CAZWUX010000425.1:0-1013 GCA_964637665.1 uncultured Anaerolineae bacterium | reverse complement strand
CAGACCGGAGAACGTGTTGATGGTCGGCAAGCCGAGCAGCGCCGCCAGCCGGATGGCCTTGCGGTATACCTCGTCGGCCTCTTTCGACACGCTCTCGTCGGGATGGACGGGATTATTGTGGATGCTGAGCGCGCTGAGCAGCAGTCCGCGACTCTCGATCGCGCCCAGCCACTCCTCGCGGCGGGTTTCGCTGTCGAGCAGGTCGTCAACCGGGCAGTGCGGGCTGCCGGGATAGCCGCCCGCGCCGATTTCGACGGCGGTCACCCCGGCGTCGACGGCCTTATCCAGCGCCTCCTCGAACGACAGGTTGCTCCACAGGGCTGTAAACACACCGATACGCATGGGGTTGCCCTCCTGATGTTAGAACGAAAGGATGATAGGAACCGGTTTTCTCAGCCAGCCAGCGCGTCCTGCTCGCGGCGCAGGCGGACGACGGTGCTGTTCTCGTCGAGACGCACATCGGCCCACGTGATGATGCTCCCGGCGGCGACGGGTCGGGCCATCACCGCGCCGGGGGCCAGCCCGACGGGCAGCGCGCCCAGATCGCGGGCGACGGCGGCCCGGTCCATGACGCCGTGCTGCGTGTACCCGCCGAAATCGTCCAGCGTTTCGCCGGGCGTCAGATCGCGCTTGGCGACGGCCATGTTCTCGCAGACCGGCTCGTCGAGCGGGACGAGCGTCGGCTGGCCGTACAGGCAGGCGCGGGCGACGGAGATCGGCGCTTCGAGAAACCACAGATGGTAGGGCCGGAAAAAGGTGAAATATCGCCCCCGCCCGACCTTGAGATAGTTCAGGTCGTCGCAGATGCGGTCACTGTCGATGCGGACGGTGACGAACACGCCGCCCGCCATCGCGCCCCCCTGCACGAAGTCGACCGCGCCGGGGAACTGCGTCAGGCCGCCGTCCGACTCCAGCGCGAACACCTCGGATACCGTGTCGAGCGTCGCCTCCGGGCCGATCATGCCGCGCTGCATCGGGACGCAGCCGGTGGCGTTGGCGGCGACGGTCATCTC
>CAZWUX010000424.1:0-3651 GCA_964637665.1 uncultured Anaerolineae bacterium | reverse complement strand
CGGGGGCGATCTCGCATGGCTGCGCACCGACTCCGAGCTTGGCGGCGGGATGAGCGGCGGCGGCGCATACAACGCCAACGGCGGGCTGGTCGGCATCCCGACGAGCGCGCCCGCCACCCGCGCCACCGAAGCTGGGCCGATGTGCCTGACCATTCAGGACAGCAACCGTGACGGGTTGATCACGGATCGCGACGCATGTGTGCCGATCGGCGGCAATGTAACGGCCATCCGTCCCATCGTCTACGCGCGCCCGCTCGTCGAAACCGCGCAGAATCGCTTCCTGCTCGACGACGCCTCCGAACCCGTGTCCACCACGCCGGAGGACGATCCACTGATCAGCCGTCTGCTGTTCTCGACCGGCGTCAGCGAGAACGGCCTGCCCACAGAGATCGTGACCGCCGTTCCGAGCGGCGCGACGAGCCTTTACCTGTTCTTCGACTACCGCAACATGCCGCCCGGCACGCCCTACGAGGTCAGCATTACGCGTGACGGTGCGGTCCTGCCCCAGTTCAGCCTCGGCCCGGTCGCATGGAGCGGAGATCAGGCCGGGATGTGGTACGTAGGCACGGAGGGCAAGACATGGCCCGACGGGAGCTATGAGTTCACCGTCCTGCTCAACGGCGACCCTGTCGCCTCGCAGACTATCCAGATCGGACAGGCGCCCGCTGCACCGGCCCTGACCAACCTGCGTTTCGGCCACCAGGGGGCTGAAGGCAGCTTTGCGACGAACGGCACGCTGTTCCCGGCGGGGATCACGCAGGTTGACGCGCAGTTCGACTTCAGCGGTATGCAGGACGGGACGGCATGGACCGAGGTATGGTACCTCGACGAGGCGGAGGTCCTCCGCGAGACGCGGCAGTGGGAGCTTGGCGCGGAGGGACAGGCGACGGTCAGCGCATCGAACGTGGAGGGCCTGCCCGCAGGCGATTACCGGCTTGAGGTGTTTGTCGGGGAGCAGTTGGCGGTCACTGGCGACATCACACTGGTCGGCACGGCCAACCCGGACGGGCAGCCCGTCGTGTTCACCAACAGCATCATCGCCAGCGATGTCCTCCGTGATGGCGAGCCGGGCGGACAGATCGGGGCCAGCGGCATCAACCTCCCGCTGGGCACGAACAGCATCTACGCCTTCGTCGATTGGAACGTGCTTCCGCCGGACACGGAGTGGACGTATCGCTGGTACCTCGACGGGCGGCTGGTGGCAGTTAGCACGCAGCCCTGGAATTCAGCCGCCAGCGGCACCGATTTCTGGCTGGAGCTGGCGCGGAACGCCCCGCTGCCGGAAGGGCAGTACGCGGTCGAAGTCCTCGTCAAAAACCGCCCGATGTTCTCCGCGACGGCGACCATCGGCAGCGGCACGCAGCCCGTCAGCGGCGCTCAGGCGGAGAGCGACGAGGTGTTCATCAGCGGGCAGGTGGTCGACGCCCTGACCGGCGAGGGTATTCCGGGCGCGCTCGTCGCCGTGCTCGACGTGGCATTCGAGTCACCCCAGTTCACGTGGAACGAGGCCGATATCCACACGCAGGCCATCACCGACCGCGCAGGCACGTTCGACCTGCCGCGCGGCCTGCCGCGTGGCAATTTCTACACGCTGTTCGTCTTCGCCGACGGGTATATCACCATCGTGGAGGACAACCTGATCATCCTCAGCGACCAGCCCTCCCCGGTGGACATGACCATCGAGATGAGCAGGCCCTAACCCGCTAACCACCCCCGCACCGCAGCAAGAATTGCCTCAAATCCCACCTCGTCGAGGTCGAACCACTGAATCGCCGGATCGTCCAGCCGGAACCATGTCCCCTGCTGCCGGACGAACCGCCGCGTCTCGCGCTTGATGGCCCCCGCCGCCTCCTCCAGCGATGCTTCCCCCTTGAAATACGGCGCAAACTGCCGGTAGCCGAGGCTGCTCATCGACGACAGGTCCCAGCCGTAATCCGCTTCCAGCAGCGCCCTGACCTCGTCGACCAATCCCTCTGCCATCATCCGGTCAACCCGCGCATCGATCCGGCGGTACAGCGACTCGCGGGGCCGCGTCAGCCCAATCTGCAAGATGCGGTACGGCGGCGGGTGCCGCTCCTGCAAGACTGAGATCGGCTGCCCGGCAACGAGGTACACCTCCAGCGCTCGCACGACGCGCCGCACGTTCCGGTAATCGATGGCCTGTGCCGCCTCCGGGTCAACCTCGGCCAGCCACGCGTGCAGGGCGGTCGCCCCGTACACGTAAGCCATGCCCGTCAGGTCAGCCCGCAGCCCCGGATGCGGTGCCACGCGCGGAATCCCCCACCCCTCGACCACCGCCCGCACGTACTGCCCTGTGCCCCCGACCAGAATCGGCAGCCGCCCCACCGCGTGCGCCGCCTCAATAGCCTCATACGCCATGTCCTGATATTCGGCCAGCGTCAGCCGCTCATCCGGCTGGAGGATGTCCACCAGCGCGTGCCGCGCGCGGCCCTGCTCCACCGGGGACGGCTTGGCTGTGCCGATGTCCATCCCGACGTAAACCTGCCGCGAGTCGGCGGAGACGATCCGGCCATTCAGCGCTTCCGCCAGCCGGATCGCGATCCCCGTCTTGCCCACCGCCGTCGGCCCCACGACGACGAGCAGCGGCAGATGCGCCTCCCCCTGCCCCTCACCCATCGGAGCGCACCGCATCTCTGTACAACGAAAATCGTTCGATGTCGCCGCCGGGAGCCACCACAATCGCCACAACGTCGATCCGCCAGATCACGTCGATTAAGTCACGCTCCGCGAGATACATCAGCGCGGCGTTCATCAGCCGATCGCGTTTCCGGCGTGTGATGGCCTCTTCGGGCAGGCCGTACCCCTTACCGGTGCGCAGCTTGACCTCGACGAATGCCCACGTCTCGCCCTCCCGCGCCACGAGGTCGATCTCCCCGGCCTCACACCGCCAGTTGCGCTCCACGATGCTGTATCCCCGCCGCTCAAGCTCGCGGGCAGCGAGCGATTCACCACGCCTCCCGCGCGCCGAGTTTCCTCCGCTCATGCCGCGCTCCCTCTCCCCACGTTATTCACCCTACCCCGGTTGACGCATCGCCCGCCGGATGCACGACGGTTGCCATGTTGATATACTCCCCGGTGTCCGGGCAACAGCACGTCATCCCCCGGCTTTCTTATCCACATCTATCTTAGCAACCATTTTCCCCGGAGAGCAGTATGCGCGCGGAGATCATTTCCATCGGCACCGAGCTTCTTTTAGGCGAGATCGACGACACGAACGCCACCTACATGGCCCGCAGGCTGCGCGATGTCGGGATCAACCTCTACTTCCGCACGACGGTCGGCGACAACGAGGGCCGCATCGCCCAGGCCGTCGACGCGGCGCTCGACCGCGCTGATGTCGTGATCACGACCGGCGGACTCGGCCCCACCGTCGACGATGTGACCCGCGAGGGTATCGCCCGCGCGACCGGGCGCGAACTCGTCTTCAACCAGACGCTTCTCGACCAGATCGCCGCGCGGTTCCGGCGTTTCAACGTGACGATGAGCGACAATAACCGCCGTCAGGCGTATATCCCCGCTGGCGCGATCCCGGTTGAGAATCCCGTCGGCACCGCGCCGATCTTCATCCTCCAAACCGGGCGCGGCACGGTCATGACCCTGCCCGGCGTCCCGCGCGAGATGAAGCACATG
>CAZWUX010000423.1:0-3663 GCA_964637665.1 uncultured Anaerolineae bacterium | reverse complement strand
TGCTCGACGATGTTCAGCTCGTCAATAATGCCGGCCACCAGTCCATGATGATCTAATCTTTCCACTCTGATGTGTGTCACTCCCTGCCCTCCACAACTCCATTGTCGGGCCAGAGTAACAACTAACATCATGCGAATCAGTTAGATAAAATTGATCTTTCCATAAAACAGGCTGATCAATGTCGGCTAGAGAAGAAGTCAACAGAAAAAAAACTTGATCATCGAGTGTCAGGGCTGAAGCTCGCATGCCCGCCTCGAACGGGTTCCGCGATCCCAAAGCAAACGTGTTCCGGGGCAATGCTCACCTTCGTGGGCGGCAGGCGGACATGAGCAGCGCGAAGCCGACCCTATGGGGCGGCGGTCGTGCATTGCACGGAAGAAATTGGCAGCTGGCAGTGGGCCGTCAACGACCAGGGTGTCGCGTCCGACGGGATCATGGCCTGCTGTGGTGATGTGCCCACGCTGGAGCAGTGGGTTGCAGGGTCGCCGCGGCGAGATGGCATCCTGGAGCAAGACCAGCTCAACTCTAGACATCCCCGGAAAGGAGTGTGCTGCAGTGACCGGAGCAAGGCTCGAACCGGCCATCCTCATCGAGGCGCTCGTGAAGCGCTATGGTGCATCGGATGTCCCGGCGGTCGACGGCATTGACCTCGAGGTGCGCGGCGGCGAGATCTTCGGGCTCCTCGGCCCTAATGGCGCGGGCAAGACCACGACCATTGGTGTCTGCACGACCCGCGTGATCGCCACCTCCGGGCGGGTCCGGGTGGTGGGGCTGGATGTCGCGGCGGACCCGGCCGGTGTGAAGCGATTCATCGGCGTCGTGACGCAGTACAGCACGCTGGACCGTTCGCTGACCGCCCTTGAGAACCTCTACTTCCATGCGCGCTACTTCGGCGCGGGGCGGCGCGAGGCACGACGCCGCGCCGAGACCCTTCTCGGCCGTTTCCGGCTCGCGGACTCTGCGGGCCGCATGCCGAACGAGCTTTCAGGCGGGATGGCCCAGCGCCTCCAGATCGCCCGGGCCATCGGCCATGGCCCGCTGGTTCTTTTCCTCGACGAGCCCACCGCGGGGCTGGACCCGCAGAGCCGTCTGGGCCTCTGGGACCTGGTCAGAGAGCTCCGGGAGGAGGGGACCACGATCCTGCTCACCACTCACAACATGGTCGAGGCGGACGAGCTGTGCGATCGGGTCGCGATCATCGACCACGGCCGCATCCTCGTCTGCGACCCGCCGGAGCGCCTGAAACAGATGAGGGGGACGAAGACAGAGATCCAGCTCGACCTCCCCGAAGTCCCCCCTGACCTGCTTGCGGCACTGCGCGCCCTCCCGGGCATCGACTCCGCGGTGGCAGTTCCCGAGGGCATCCGGATTATCGCATTGGGTCGGGACGGCCTGCTGCAACGGGTGGTCGAGGCGGCGCGCGGCTGTACACTAAGGAACGTCTCGGTGAAGGTGCCAACCCTGGAGACGGTCTTCATCGAGCTGACGGGGAGGGCGTTGCGTGACTGAAATCCCGCGCTTTACGTCGAACGCCCGCATCGGCACGTACGCTCGAGCGTTCGCCGGCCTCCTCGCCCGCGACGCCCGCGTGCTGCGCCGCGAGTTCGCGCCATTCCTCGTGCGCACCGTGATGAACCCAGTCATGTTCACGTTCGTCTTCGCCTATGTGTTCCCAAAGATCGGCGAGGGATTCCGGTCGGGCCTGTCTGCGGATTTCGGCACCATCCTCGTGCCGGGACTGGTCGCGGTGGCCATGATCTTTCAGGGTATCGCGGCGGTGGCCTTGCCCCTCGTCAACGAGTTCGGACGCACCAAGGAGATCGAGGACCGGCTCATGGCCCCGCTGCCCGTCGCGGGAGTGGCGCTGGAAAAGATCGTGTTCGGCGCGATGCAGAGCATGCTGGCTGCGATGGTCGTTTTTCCCGTGGTCGCGGTGATCCCCGCCACGCCGGTCTCCGTGCAGGTGGCGAACTGGCCGCTGTTGTTGGTCGTACTCCTTCTCGCGAGCCTGATCTCCGGGGCGTTCGGACTCGTGATCGGGACGCTCTTCCGCCCTCAGCAGGTCCCGCTCATCTTCTCCATCATCGTGATCCCGGTGACGTTTCTCGGCTGCGTTTACTATCCCTGGCAGTCCCTCACGCCTCTACCAGTGCTGCGCTACGTCGTCCTCGTGAACCCGGTCGTCTACATCAGCGAGGGCCTCCGCGACGTGCTGACGCCGGACGTGCCCCACATGCACCCCGCCGTCTTCCTCAGCGCCATGGTGCTGCTGCTCGCCCTCCTCGGTGCAGCTGCGTTCCGGCTGTTCCTGCGTCGCGTGACGACCTGAAGGAATACCAGCGTGGTGAACTTACGCTCTCAGGGCACCATCACGATCAACGTCACCAAGGCGATGCTGATCAAAACCAGGAAGTTGCCGATGCGCGGTTGCCACAGCACGAACGAACGCATGGTTACGCTTTAAGGCGCCCGCAGGAGCAAAGACCGACACGGCCTACGCGCACAACCGGGCCACCGCGAAGGCCATGAGGGCGAAGAACGAGAAGGAATGCCTGAAGGCTCTCGGCGAGGCTGAGAAGGCGCTCAAGTGATCGATTGAGCCACGGCCGGGGGGCTCATTGCGCCTGGATATTCCGTCGACGTTCCCTGAAGCCCGTAGAGCGAGGTTGGATATGGACAAGAAGCAGCAAATCAACATCTGGTATGTCGCGGCCGCCATCGTTTTGTCGCTGATCTTTCAGACCTGGTACGCGACTTGGCGTTCGGTAGAACCGATTCCCTATTCCGAGTTCAGCCAGTTGCTGAAGGAAGGCAAGGTTACCGATATCGAGGTTGGACCCGAGCGGATCGTCGGCAAGTTCAAGCAGGCGCTACCGGATGGGCGCACCGCCTTTACGACCAACCGGGTAGAGACGGCATTGGCCGACGAGTTGTCCAAGTCTGGCGTCACTTTTAACGGCATCGTTGAAAACACCTTCCTGGCGACGACTCTTTCTTGGGTGGTACCGGCCCTTTTCTTTTTCGTGATCTGGAGCTTTTTCATCCGCCGAATCGCTGCAAAGCAGGGCTTCGGCGGCCTCATGTCCGTCGGAAAATCCAAGGCCAAGGTCTATGTCGAGACCGACACCAAGGTGGCATTCGACGATGTCGCGGGCGTCGATGAGGCCAAGGATGAACTGAAAGAGGTGGTCGCTTTCTTGCGCGACCCAAAGACCTATGGCCGGCTCGGCGCGCGTATCCCGAAGGGCATATTACTGATCGGCCCGCCCGGCACCGGCAAGACCTTGCTTGCCCGTGCCGTCGCCGGCGAATCCGGCGTTCCATTCTTTTCGATTTCCGGCTCGGAATTCGTCGAAATGTTCGTGGGCGTCGGTGCAGCCCGCGTGCGCGATCTATTCGAGCAGGCGGCTAAGGCGAAGCCCTGCATCATCTTCATCGATGAGCTCGACGCCCTCGGCCGTGCCCGTGGTCCGGGCATGATGGCCGGGCACGACGAGAAGGAGCAGACGCTCAATCAACTGCTCACCGAGCTCGACGGCTTCGACCCGTCCGAGGGAATTGTTCTGCTCGCCGCCACCAACCGGCCCGAGGTGCTCGACCCGGAGATGGTTAGTGCAGTGGTTTTCTACAGACAGTTTATGTTATATCGTATGGATTTTCATT
>CAZWUX010000422.1:0-3665 GCA_964637665.1 uncultured Anaerolineae bacterium | reverse complement strand
CTGAGAAAAGCCTACGACCTGGAGCACCCGGACCGCATCGTTGCTGACCTCAGCATGGGTGTGGGTGAGTTTGCCATCCGCCGCCGCGGACTCAATGGCAAGGACATGTGCTACAACCATGAGGCGCTGAGAGAGCCCCTCCTTGAGTTCCACGAAGAATTTCAACCCGACGTAGCGGTTGGCTTGCTGCCTTACCCCGGCAAAGTCATGGAGATGCTTGACTACAAGACCTACATCTGGGGCGGGCATGGACTCCCAGATGACCAGGTCATTCAGGCAGTCGAAGATGAATACATGAAAGGTGATGAATATAAAGATTTCATCGCCGATCCGACAGCGTTCTGGCTGAGGAAGTATCTGCCGCGCGTGCTCGGCGAGCTAGGCCCGATGCAAATGCTGCCATACCTCCCGCGCGTCTCGGAAAACGTGGACATCATCGACCTTATCCTGCCCTTTGGTATGCCCGATTTCCAGGCGATGCTGCACAAGCTGATGGAAGCCGGTGACGAATTGATGAAGCTGCTGCCCGTCGTAGGCCAAACAGCCGGCATGATCGCTGCTCAGGGGTTCCCCAGCGTGGGGACGGCCATCGTCAAAACCCCGTTTGACTATCTTGGCGACACCCTGCGCGGCACCAAGGGCATCCTGACAGATATGTTCCGCCGCCCGGATGAACTGCTGGAAGCCTGCGAACGCTACGTCCCGATCCTGATCGAGGCCATTGTCAGCGCCACCGACCGCAGCGGCGCCCCGCAGGTGACGTACGTGCTGCACAAGGGCGCGGACAGCTTCATGTCGCAGGAACAGTTCGAGAAGTTCTACTGGCCCACCTGGAAAGAGGTCATGCTGGGCCTGTACGAAGAAGGCATCACGAGCTACCTGTTCGTCGAAGGCTCTTACAACAAGCGTCTGGAATACCTGGCTGAAATGCCGGAGAAATCTCTGGTATGCCACTTCGACCAGACAGATATGCGCCGGGCCAAGGAGATTCTGAGCGATAAGTTCACTATCGCCGGGAATGTCCCTGCATCTCTGATGAGCACCGGGACGGCGGATGCAGTTCGGGCCTACTGCGATGATCTGGTTGAGCTATACGAGGACGCCCCCGGTTACATCATGGCTTTTGGCTGTGGTTTTGAGATGACCACAGCAGAGAATGTCCGCGCTTTCCAGGATTCGGTGAAGAAGTAACCTTCGACAGTTCCGCGCGCTCTGGCGAGCGCGCGGAACGCCTCAAAAAGGAGATTTATAATGTCTCAGACACAGACACTACCAGCTGGACAAGATTCGATCACCAAGAAAGTAGCCCTTGGGCTTTGGGCTACTTTTATCACCTACTTTGTTGCGATGTTCTTCATGAACTCCGTCAACATTGCCCAGCCGATTCAGGTCGCCAACCTCAATGGGATGGCGCTGTTTTCCTGGATAATCGCCTTACCTGCGCTCGGCGCTGCGGTCGCCACGCTGATGTTTGGCAAGCTTTCTGATATGTATGGAAGGCGTTTGATCCTGCTCGTCGCTATGGCGCTCTTCCTGGCGGGGTCCATCCTTTCTGCTATCAGCACGACGATGGGGTTCGCAATCGCGGCCCGTGTCGTTCTCATGCTTGGGCAGGGCGCGCTCGCCCCACTGTGCTTCTCGGTTATCGGCGATCTCTTCGAACCGGCAGCACGCGCACGATGGAGTGGTATGCTCAACGTCCCCGCTGGTATCGCCGCGACGATTGCCCCCACTCTGGGCGGCCTGATCACGGAGAGCACATTTGGGTGGCGCGGCCTGTTCTGGCTGATGGTCCCCCTCGTGTTGATCGCCGGTGGCCTGACCGTAGCCGGTATCCCTGGCCGTAAGCAAAAAGTCGAGCAAAAAGTGGACTTCCTTGGCATCGTCGTCATGGTGATCGCCTCGGCGACGATGATCATCGGCGTCTCCTGGCTGGGCGATCCTGCCCGGCGCGGTATCGGCATCGGTCTGGTCGTGGTTTCTATCCTCGCCTGGGCTGGCTTTATCGCTATCGAAAACAAAGCCGAGGCACCCATCCTCGACCCGCAGGTGCTCTTTAACCGGACCTTCATCACCGCCGCAGGGGCCGGTTTCATGTCCTTCTTCGGCCTGCTGGGCGTGATGATCTACAGCCCGGTTTTCGCTCAGGAAGTCATGAGCGTGAGCCCCGCAGTCAGTGGCTCTATGCTGACCCCCTTTAGTATGTTGTTCGCTTTCATGGGAGTCCCGGCGGGCTTCATGCTGGCGAAGACCAAGAAATACAAGTGGATGTTCATATCCGGCTACGCCATTCTAACCGTCGCCATGTTCATCATGTGGCGCTTCACTGCGAACACGCCGATCTGGCTGTTCGTGCTTATAACAGCTATGGTGGGCTTCGGTAACGGCGTCATGCCGACCATCAACACGCTGGTGGCACAGTTCGCAGTCCCCAAGCGTTTGCTGGGTGTGGCCGTCGGCGCGATCTTCTTCGTCGTCATGATGGGGCAGGCTATCGCCCCGGCCATCCTGGGGCTTGCTCAGAACAGCGCCGCCGACCTTGAAGCCGGATTAAAGCTGATCTACTTCGTCGGCGCCGTTGGCATGGCCATCTCGCTGCTTCTGGTCATCACCATCCCTGAAGTCTCGATGGATGTGGAAGTAGAGGACAAACAAGCTCCGCCTGAGGTGGCGTCTGAAGCTGCCAAATAGGCGAAGTCGTTATTCTGACGTGCTCTAGCTAATCAAAGAGTCAGGTAAAGAATCCTCTGTGAAAAAATGTGCAACGCACTTCGAATAGCCAGACGAAGTGCGTTGCATTTGTATAGTTTCCCCTTTCTTCTAAAACAAGGAGTGGACCGATGTTTGAGAGACCCGATAATTGGAATGAACTGTCCCCCCTTGAACGGCGTAAACTACGTCTGGATCACTGGCAGAACCAGCCGGTGGAGTTTGTCAGCCCGGAAGCGGAAGCGAACTACAAGGAACGCATCGACCGCATCCGAAAAGCTTATGACATTGAGCCTGCCGACCGCATCGTCGCCGATCTGAGCATGGGCGCATTCGAATACGCGCTGCGCCGCAAGGGGTTGAACGGAAAGGATATGGTGTACCATCCGGAGAAACTGCACGATCCTGTCATGGAATTCAACCTTGAATTTCAACCCGACACGGCTGTCAACGCATTCGCTTATCCAGGCCCGTCTATGGATATACTTGGCTTCAACACCTACATCTGGGGAGGGCAGAAATTGCCCGATGCCCAGACGATTCAGATGGTTGAAGGCGAGTACATGACGGGGGATGAGTACAAGGAATTTACCGCCGATCCGACCGGATTTTTCCTGCGGAAGTATATCCCTCGGATGTTCTCTGAACTGGGCGGCCTTTCGATGCTGCCGAATTTCCCGCAGGTCACCGAAAGCGTCGACGTGATAACCCTGTCTCTCCCCTTCGGGACGCCCCCGGTTCAGGAAGCGCTGACAAAACTGATGGAAGCCGGGCAAAAGACGCTCGAATTCCTGGAGGCAACCGGAAAGACCGGCCCCGCGCTGGCCGCCAGCGGTTTCCCCGGTATGCCGGGCGGGGCTTTCTGCAAGGCCCCCTTCGATTTCCTGGGCGATACCCTGCGGGGCACGAAAGGCATCCTCACCGATATGTACCGCCGCCCGGACGACGTGCTGGCC
>CAZWUX010000421.1:0-3665 GCA_964637665.1 uncultured Anaerolineae bacterium | reverse complement strand
TATGGCTCGCTCATCCACCGCCACCCCTTCAAAATTCGGGATGACTCATGTCTCAACGGGGAGTGGAAATCCGAGCGCAGCGAGGATGGGTGGGGTTCCTCTGGCGAATGATCCGCCACCAGCGAACAGAGCGTCCCAACTCGCTGCCTACGCTGCCTTCTTTTTCCCCTCTGCGCCGCGTGCGGCGAGTTCGGCGTGAAGGGCGCGGTTCTCCTTCGCCAGTTCATCGGCCATCTGCTTGAGGTCGCGATAGCGCTCCTCAAGCTCCTGCCGGGCGGCGGTTTCCGCATTCAACTCGTCCTCGATGCCCGCCAGCCGCCTCTGAAGGGCCTCGTAGTCCTGCGCGCGGGCCGCCGGCTCGCACTGGTAACTGACGGCCTCCTCGTGGCGCTGCCGCTTGATCTCGGCCAGCTCGGCCCGCGTCTCCGCGAGCTGGGCGCGAAGCTCGACCTGCGCGACCTCCATGATGCGCAGCTCGTTGAGCGCCGCCCCGGTGGCGTCCACCGCCGCCTCGGCCTCCGCGACCCGCCGCCGGGGTCGCAGCATGATCCACGCGATGACGAGCATCCCGACCGGGGGCAGCCCGACGACGAGAAGCTCGACCACGCGCAGCGTGGTATCGTTCATGGTGATTAGCCTCCTTTCTGACTAGTTGTCTGCCATTAGTGTTCGTTCGTCTCATTCACTTTTAGTGCCAAGTGCAGAGTGCCAAGTGCCAAGTTAGGGAATCGCTCCTCACAAATGTTTGAGCGTGTACGCTGGCAGAACCCCACCCATTCTCGCTCCGCTCGGATTTCCACTCCCCGTTGAGAACGGCAAAGCCGTTCTCACAAGGAGAAAACTCCGCTTTCTCCACAGCATGAGGGAGGGACTAAGGGAGGGGTTTCTCCAACGATGATCCGCCACCCTCGGAAGAACATTCCAACCGCGCGTCAGCGATTCCCTACTTGGCACTTTCAACTTGGCACTAGGCACTGTTTTCTAATCCCGGCCACGCCTTGTTGCGCAGCGCGACGAGCAGCCGGGCCATCGCGGTGAGCGCCGTCTTGGCCGACGCGAGGTCGATCACGTTGGCGTCGATCCACGCGGTCGCCTCGGATTCGGTCCACGTCGCCCAGCCGGGGATGTCCCCGGCCTGCGTGGTCGCCGCCTCCTGCCGCGCCCGCTCGACATCCGCCGGGAAGTACAGCGGATCGGGTACATGCGCAGTGATGGCGGCTTCGATGGCCGCCGCGTGCGCCTCGTACGGATCGCGCGGCAGCTCGACCGCATCCGGCGGGCGGAACGACACGTCGTCGGTCAGCCGGGCGACATCCAGCCCGGTCGCCGCGCCGACCTCGTCCGCAAGCTGATCGCCCCGGACCTCGCCCGGCAGTGTGAACAGGATGGTGTGTTCGGTCAGTTCGGGCATACAAAAATCTCCCTTCTAAAACCCCCCTGTGGGCCTGCGGCCCATCCGTCCCCCTCTTGCTGTGGAGAAGGCTTTGCCTTCTCCTTGTGAGAAACGCTTCGCGTTTCTCTACGGGGACCACATCTGAGCGAAGCGAAGATGAGGGGGGTTCAACCGCAGGACAAAGAATTGGCTTAATTAAGCTACGCGCTCGGACCGAGGCGGTGCATCGCGAACTCCGGCGAGTAATTACCCTGCACGTTCAGGTCGTTGTTCCCCCCGGTGTTCTGCCAGACCTGCGCCTCGACGTAGTCGCCTGCCGCGAGCGCGCACAGCGCGGCGACCATCAGATAGCGGTATCCGGCGTAGTGAACCTCGTTCCACGCGACGACCGTCGACCCGTTGACCCGGATGCGCGCGCCCTCCTCGTTGTTCGTGCCCGTGTTCTGGAACTGGCCGTTGAACCACACGAGGTACACGCCGCCCTTGCCCGCCGGGACGGTCAGCCGCGACGGGTTGACCGCCGCCTCGTGCAGATCGGCGGTGTCGTAGCGCTCCGTGTCGAACGGGACGGTGGTCCACGTCGCGTTGGGCACGGTCAGGGCGGTGGATTTCGCCACACGCGCCCCCGGCCCGGTGTCGCGATCCTCGCAGAACTCGTTGACGACATCGCCCCAGCTCGCCGGGATAACGCCTCCGGTGGCAGGATCGTGCACACTACCTGGTAGCGGTTGAGTCATTATCGATTCCTTTCAGATGGTCGATGCTTATCTGGCAAGTTGCCAGTTTCCAGTTACGAGTTACGAGTGCGCTCGCTGCGCGAGCGGATAGTCGTGTGGAGTAGGGGGAGGCGCGGCTCGCAAAGGTTTGAGCGTGTACGCTGACAGAACCCCACCCATCCTCGCTGCGCTCGGATTTTCCCTCCCCTTGCAAGGGGAGGGTTGAGACTCGCCCTGGTAATGGATCGTCGCCATGTACAGCGCGCCGCGTTTGCCCTGTCGGGATGCGCTTTTCCGGTTGGCGGGTTGACTCTGCAGAACTCCACCCATCCTCGCTCCACTTCTCCCCTCCCCAGTCATGGGGAGGGGCCGGGGGAGGGGTCAGACGTTTCTTCTTCTCGCCAACCCCCGAAAGTGCATCCACCTTCTCGACGCGCCAACCCCACTTGGCACTCTGCACTCTGCACTTGGCACTTTTCTAAAACGGCCCCCATAGCCCCGTCCCCCACTCCCCCGCACCCCACAACCCATACCCCGGATCGACGTGCGGCTCCAGCGTGTACGTCACCGCGTGGACCCCGTCGTCCATCGTGTGCGCGGCGTGCGCCACGCGGTACAGGCCGTCCAGCCCGGCGTCGGTGTTCGCCAGTGCGAGCAGATCCATCACCCCGGTATGCCGCACCAGGCTGGTGAGCGCATCGCCGCGCGGCATCACGACCACCGACACGCGCATTACCGGCTCAGCGTACAGACCGAGCACGTAATCAGCCAGCCGCTCCGGAAAGCGCATGTGCGAGAGCACGCCATCGCCCACGCGCAGCTTCAGCGCCAGCGTGCGCGGCCTGCCGCCCGTGTAAGCCGCCTGCGAGGCCGCATCCTCGGCCATCACCTCCATCTCGTCGTAGGTGTAGACGGCGTCGCCCCGCACGCGCAGCTTCGTGATCCACAGGTGGCTGTTTCCGGTGTTCTTGAGCGTGACCGCCGCCGTGCTGCCCTTCACGTCGACGCTGTACACCTCGAAATCGCCGTTCGCGTCGTCGTCGTCCGGGCCGCCGTCGCTGTGATAGCTCGCGTTCACGTCGACGCCCTTCACCGGATCGAGCACGTTTTCCGCGCTGAGCCGCGCGCCGCCCGCCGCGTCGCGGAAGCGCACCGTGAACGTGCGAAATTCGTCGCGCTTGATGCGCGGGTTGAACTGCCAGCCGCTCTCCCACAGCACGACGTTGCTGGCGCTCGTCTGGCGCTGGGCCACCGTCACGACGACCCGGTTGTAGATGTCGGCGGCGTCGAGGCGCGGCTCCACCTCGACCGCCGGATGGCTGGCGTCCAGCCGCCCGGCAACCGTCGCTTCCTCGAAGGGATGATACGTGTCCCAGAAACGCGCTTCGCCCCCCTCGTCGATCCAGAAACGCTCCCACCCCGCCTCGCACACGTCGCGGATGGCGGCGTGCACGGTCGTCTCCTCCGGCAGCCAGGCGTCGCCGGCGATCTGAAACGTCTGCGGGCTGGTGTCCAGCGAACGGGGCAGGTCGCCATCCGCCTCGTCCAGCAGCGCG
>CAZWUX010000420.1:0-3697 GCA_964637665.1 uncultured Anaerolineae bacterium | reverse complement strand
CCCTCCCCTGTATGGCTTCGCTAGAACCCCACCCTTAATCCCTCCCACTTACTGTGGAGAAACGCGGAGCGTTTCTCCTTGTGAGAACGGCAAAGCCGTTCTCAACGGGGAGGGAAATTGGGGTGGGAGTTCCATGCTAAAAATAACCAGTAACGAGATAGATCACTTGCAAGCTGAAAACTGTCGTGCCGTTCCCACGCCGTTAGATGGCGGGCCGCTGCGGGGTCGCGCCCACAGGGGCGCGCCCCGGCACAGCAGAACGTTACAGACGGCGGACGGCGGCGGTGAGTGTCTCGCCGTCAAACTCGAATTCACCCACCTCGTCGCCGGACGGATCCGCCGTTTCCTCAAGCTCAAGGGCCAGCGTTTCGGCCTTGATCTCGTCGGCGAACTGGGCCACCGCCTCGGACAGCCCCGCGCTGGCGGCGTACGCCACCTTGATGCGGTCGTCGACGTTGTAGTCCGCATCACGACGCAGGGTTTGCACACGGCGGATAAACTCGCGGGCCAGGCCCTCGCGCGCGAGGTCGGGCGTCATCCGCACGTCGAGGGCCGCCAGCGCACCCGCCTCACGGGCGATGGCGTAGCCCTCGGCAGGCTGGAGCCGCACCTCGACCTCGGAGGGCGTGAGCACGGCCTCACCCCCGTCATAGGTGATGGTGATGTCCTCGCCGTCGAGCAGCGCCTCGGCCAGATCGCGGTGTTCGCCGGTCCTGAGAAGCCGCTGGATTTTGGGGAAGTCGGCCTGGAAGCGCGGGCCAAGCTCCTGCGGCAGCGGGTTCAACTCGTAGCGCACCACGTCGCCCGCCTCGGCCAGCACGCCGACGGATTTCACGTTCAGCTCGTCGGCGATCAGGTCGGCATACGCATCGACCACCGACGCCTTGTCCGGCGGCAGCGAGAAGGCGACATCCGCGAGCGGCTGGCGCACCTTGATCCCCGCGCTGTTGCGGGCGGCGTGACCCAGACTGACGAGGCGCATCACGAGCCGCATCTCGTCCATCAACTCCGGATCGATCAGCCCGGCCTCGGACTCCGGCCAGCGGGCGAGATGCACGCTCTCCGGCGCGCCGGGATCGACCGACCCGACGAGGTTGCGGTAGACGGCCTCGCTGAGGAAGGGCATCGTCGGCGCGAGCAGTTTGGCGACCGTCACGAGGCACTCATGCAGCGTGAGGTAGGCCGCCGCCTTGTCGTCGTCGCTCTCGCTCTTCCAGAAGCGGCGGCGCGAGCGACGCAGATACCAGTTCGACAGATCGTCTACGAAGCGCTCGATGGGGCGCGTCGCGCCGGGCACGTCGTACTCATCGTAGGCGCGCGTCACGTCGCGCACCAGCGCGTGAAGCTCGGCCAGCACCCAGCGGTCGAGTGGATCGCGTTGTGCGATGGGCACGTCGTACTCGGCGGGGTCAAACTGGTCGATGTTGGCGTAGGTCACGAAGAAGCTGTAGGTGTTCCACAGCGTCAGCCAGAACGAGCGGAACGACTGCCCCACGAGATCGACCGAGAAGCGCTTGGCCTCGCCGGGAGGCCCCGCCGTGTACATGTACCAGCGGAAGGCGTCCGCGCCAAAGCGGTCGAGCACGTCCCACGGCTCGACGAACGTCTCCGGGCGGCTCTTGGACATCTTGCGGCCCTCCTCGTCGAGGATCAGGCCCAGGCAGATGCAGTTCTTGAAGGCGACGCTGCGGTTGAGAAGCGTGCTGATCGCGTGCAGGGAGTAGAACCAGCCGCGAGTCTGGTCGACGGCCTCGCAGATGTAGTCCGCCGGGTACTGCTCCTTGAACATCTCCTGATTCTCGTAGGGGTAGCCCCACTGCGCGAAGGGCATCGACCCGGAGTCGAACCACACGTCGATCAGCTCCTCGACCCGGCGCATCGTGCCCTCGCCGCAGACCTCGCAGGGCCACGTCACGGCGTCGACGTAGGGACGGTGGAGGTCGAGGCCGGACTGATCCTCGCCCGAAAGCTCGGTTAGCTCCGCGACGCCGCTCACACACAGGGCGTGGTCGCAGTCCTCGTTATCGCAGCGCCAGACGGGCAGGGGCGTGCCCCAGTACCGCTCGCGGCCCAGCGCCCAGTCGACGTTGTTCTCCAGCCAGTTGCCGAAGCGCCCGTCCCTGACGTGCTCGGGCACCCAGTTGATGGTCTGGTTGAGGCCGACGAGGTCATCCCGCCGCTCGGTCGTGCGGATGTACCACGTCGGGCGGGCGTAGAACAGCAGCGGCGTATCGCAGCGCCAGCAGAACGGGTAGGTGTGATAGTACGTCCCGTGCCGGAACATGACGCCGCGTCCCTCAAGCTCCTCGATGATCTGCGGATCGGCGTCCTTGATCCAGACCCCGGCCCAGGGCTCGACCTCCTCGATGAACGTGCCGTCCGGTTTGACGGTCAGCAGCACGGGGAGATCGTGCGCGCGTCCCACCTCCATGTCCTCCTGGCCGAAGGCGGGCGCGATGTGGACGATGCCGGTCCCTTCGCCGGTCGAGACGAAATCGCCCGTCACGACGTAGGTGTAATCCTGCTCGACGGGCAGGAAGGCGTAGAGCGGATCGTAGCGCCAGCCGGCCAGATCGGCCCCGGTCAGGCGCTCGACGACCTTATAATCACTCCGGCGGTCGTCCAGCGCGTAGTCGAGCACGTCGCTGGCGAGGATCAGGTGCTCGGTTTCGCCCCCCTCGTTTTTGCCCTCGACCTTGACGTAGTCCACGTCCTCGCCGACGGCCAGCGCGACGTTACCGGGCAGCGTCCACGGGGTCGTCGTCCAGACGAGGAAATAGGTCGGAACGTCGAACGCAGGCTCCGTGATGTGGAAACGGACGAAGATGGACGGGTCCGGCGTGTCGTCTTTATATCCCAGATTCACTTCATGGCTCGACAGCGGCGTGCCGCAGCGCGGGCAGTAATGGACGACCTTGTGCCCCTGAAACAGCAAGCCCTGATCCCAGAACTCGCTGAGAATCCACCAGACGGACTCGATGTAGTCGTTGGTGAAGGTCACATACGCCTCGTCGAGGTCGACCCAGAAGGCGATGCGCTCGGTCAGCTCCTCCCACTCCTTGATGTAGCGGAAGACGCTCTGCTTGCATCTCTCGTTGAAGCGGTCGATGCCGTATTCCTCGATCTCCCACTTATGCTCGATGCCAAGCTCTTTCTCGACCTCGATCTCGACGGGCAGACCGTGTGTGTCCCAGCCGCCTTTACGCAGGACGTAAAAGCCCTGCATCGTCTTATAGCGGGGGAACATATCTTTGAAGGCGCGGGCCAGCACGTGATGCGTGCCGGGGCGTCCGTTGGCGGTCGGCGGGCCTTCGTAGAACACGTAGCGCGGCCCGTCTTTCCGCTCGTCCATCGTGCGGTGGAAGATGTCGCGCTCCTGCCAGAAGGCAAGCTGATCTTTTTCGACTTCCGTTACGTCTACGCGGGGTGATACCGGGTTAAACATGGGTTCTCCTCTGGAACGTGTGTAAAGGTCTGGCGTGCGTTAGCTCAAACAGTGCGGGTGACCTTCACACGGCCAATGGAGCGAGGTGTCGCCCAGCGCGGCACCTCGTTACACCCCCCTTTGAGACGGCGATCCTTGCAGGTCATAAACGGTCTTTCATCCTCCCGGTGTCGTTCTTTTCTTAGTATCAGCGAGACCCCCCCGCGATGCTGCGCATCGTCCGCCCCCCTTGCAAGGGGGGCAAATTCGAGC